>DATAXV010000242.1:0-17741 GCA_036272915.1 Candidatus Dormiibacterota bacterium | reverse complement strand
TGGCCGCAAGCTCCGCGTCCTGCGGCACCGACCCCTCCATCAGCGAGCGAACGACGAGCAGCGCCCCCGCCGCCTGACAGACCTCCGGCGTGATCGCGTCCGCCGCAATCTCGCCGCGCGCCGCCGCACGTCGCAGCACCTGCTCGGTCGGTGAGGGCGTCTCGAGCAGGCGCTCACGGACGGCGGCGAGGAGTCGGGGATGGCGCCGCCTCTCGGCGATGACGGCAATCATGGCCGGGCCCAGCGCGCCGGCGATGGCATCCCTCCGCCGGCGCAGCAGGATCAGCAGGTCCTCGCGGACGTCGCCGGTGTCCGGGGCGGGCTCGACCGGGGGCAGCGAGCTGGTCAGAGCCTCGACGGCCAGCTCCTCGGTCGAGCTCCAGCGCCGGTAGAGCGGCGCGCGGCCGGTCCCAGCCCGCCGCGCCACTCCCTGCATGGTCAGTCCTCCGAAGCCGACCTCGGCCAGCTCCTCGAGGACGGCACGGTGGATCGCCGACACCAGCTGCTCTCCGCGCCGGCGGTGAAGGGGCTCGTGGTCGGCCGCCTTAGGAGACACTTGCGCATCCTATTCGACCTCGGTATCGTTCGCCAATAAGAATCACCAATGTCTCTTATTGAGGTGCACGACATGAACCGACGTGGGCTGGAGGTGCGGGTCGCGGCGCGGCCCGATCCGGACCTCACTCCGGATTGCTTCGAGATCGTCGAGGTCGAGGTCCCCCAGCCCGGCGAGGGCGAGCTGCTGGTCCGCAACGACTGGATGGCACTGAGCGCGGTGATGGGAAACCTGATGGGAATCGGGGCCGAGCTCCCGATGCCGCGGTATCGGCTCGGCGAGGCGCTCTGGGGCGCGGCCGTGGGCACCGTGCTCCGGTCGCGGAGCTTCCGATTCTCGCCCGGCGACCTGGTCCGCCACCGCCGCGGCTGGCGAGAATACGCGCTCGGCGAGGACACCGAGTTCACGAGAGTGGACCGGCGCCTCCTCCCCGGACCTGAGTACCACCTCTCTCAGGGACCAACCGCCTGGCGGGGAATGGCCGAGATCGCCGGCGTCCGGCCGGAGGACACGGTCTTCGTCTCCGGCGCCGCCGGCGGCGTCGGATCCCTGGCTGGGCAGATCGCCAGGCGCCTGGGCGCGGGCAGGGTGATAGGGAGCGCCGGATCTCCGGCCAAGATCCACTTCCTGCTCGACGAGCTCGGCTACGATGCCGCTCTCGACCATCACGACGGCCCCATCGTCGACCGGCTCCGCCAGCTCGCCCCGGCTGGCATCGACGTCTTCTTCGACAACGTCGGCGGCGAGCAGTTCGAGGCCGCCGTCGAGGTGGCCGCTCGCGGCGCCCGCTTCGCCCTCTGCGGCGCGCTGGCCGGTCAGATCGGCGGAGGCGACGGTGGGCGTCCGCGTCTCGACCTGATCGCGGCCGGGTCGAAGGAACTGGTGCTGCGCGCGTTCATGACCCGGCCGGGGGAGGACTGGGATGCGCGGTTCGCCGCATGGCTGCGGGAGGGGAGCGTCGTCTTTCCCCACGCCACCGTCAGCGGCCTGGCCGCGGCCCCCCGAGCACTCATCGACCTTCGCGGCGGCAGTTTCGCCGGCGGCGTTCTGGTCCGGCTGAGCGACGAGGCGGCAGGATGACCACGGTCCCTTCCATGGTCCGCGACGGCCAGAGTCCGCAAGATCCCCGTTGGCTGGCTCTGGGCCTGGGCGCCATCGCCGCCCATCAGATCCAGAGTCTCGCGGTCGAGCCGGTACGGAGACGGTTCCGGATCGTGGCGCTGGTCGGGTTGGCTGTGATGCCGTTCACGCTGCTGCTGCCGAAACGGGCCAGGGGAGCGCTCATGGTGGTCAACGGGACGCCGGCCGTGGCCGGAGCTCTGGTCGGCCACCTGGTCCCGCTGGTGAGGCGGCGGCGAGTCCCGCCCTCCTCCGAGACCGCGCCGCTCAACCTGGCTGGCGGTGCGCTGCTGATCGCCGTCGGTCTGGCGCTGCTGCTGCCAAACCGCACCGGGTGACGGCGGGAAGGGGCACCGATATACTCGCGGGACCTTGCCCACGAATGGCCACCAGAGGCTCCTAGCCCAGCTCGAGCCGATGGCCGACGGGGAGCGGATCCGGCATCTGATCCGCCTCGGTCGCCGGTCGGTCTCCGCCCCCGCTCTCGTGGCTCTTCTCGATGAGCTTGCCCGGGGGACGTTCTACGAGCGGCGCCTCGCTCTTATGGCCTGCCACGGCAGCCGCGACGGAGCCTGCGTGGGGCGCGCGGGGGGACCGATCCGTCGCGGTGTGTCCGCGGCCTCGCGATCCGTGCCGTCGCACTGCTCTGCGACGACGACCAGGCGCTCTCCGTGCTCGATTTCCTGCCTCCTCGGCGGCGGAGGCGTCTTGCCGTAAGGCTCGCGCGCCGCCGCCGGCACGGTGTCATCGACCGTTTGATCGCTCGGGGCATGGGGAGCCCGAGAGGCCTGCGCGAACTGCTGCCCTTCGCCAGCGGCGCGGTCGTCGCCGACCGACTCGACCTGTTCGAGGACGGCTCGGACGAGGAGGGAAGCGGCTGGCCGCCTCGCATCCTGAGCCCGCCGCCCGGGCGCTCCTGCGACGGGTGGAGCAGGAGGGGCAGCCCGACGCGCGGCTCGTCTGGCTGGTCAATGCCGCCACCGGAGCCCTGAGCAGGCGCGGCCCGGGGCAGGCGCTCGCCCTGCAGCGGGCGCTGGCGGCCACCGAGCCGCTGGCCAGCCTCCAATCTGCAGGTCCTCCTTCCAGAGCACGCGGCCGAGGTGGCGGACCTGGTGCTCGCCGCCGCCGACGACGTCCACCTCGACTTCGGAGCCGGCATCGATCGCCTGGACGGGGAGCGCCTCGCGCGTCTTGCCTTTTCGCCTCCCCGGCGCTCGCTCCCAGATCGTCGCGCGGTTCCGCCACTGTCGCCGGAGACGCCCGGACGGCACGCTGCTCGGCGCACTCCTGCCCCTGCTGTCATCGCCGATACCGGACGAGCGCAGGGCCGTCGGCGCGGCGGTGTGGAGGCTGGCCCGCGAGGGCGACGCCGCGCGGGTCGCCGGTGCCGTCGGCCGGATCCTGCCCGAGCGCCGCCCGTCAGCGCCGCGATATCCACGCTCGTCGAGGCGGTGCCCCGCGCCCGCGGCCGCCTGCTGACTGTGGCGCGAGCGGTGCTGACGGAGCTGGATCGCGATCCGCTGGCGGCCTCGCTCGCCCTGGATCTGGCCGTTCGCATACTCTCCTGGTCGGAGCTGAGCGACCGCCTGGGGCGGTGGTCGGCGGACGGACGGCTCGACGGCGACCTGCTCGCCAGCGCGGTGCGAATGCTGAGCCGTGCCACGGCGGTCGGTCAGAGGACGGCCCACGACGATATGGCGATGCTGGAGCGCGATCTGGCGGCCTCCGGCCAGCCCCAGCTGAGACGGCTGGGGCTGGCCGTGCTGGTCGGCCTTGCCGACACGACGGGCGGCTGGAGCCCCGACCGGCGGGAACGCCTGGCCGCTTATCAGGCCGACGATTCAGCGCTCGTTGCCGCTGCGGCGCAATTCACATTCCCGCCGGAGGGCGCGCCTCCCCGGCACACCATCAAACTCGGCCACGGGGACCCAGGATCCCCAGATCGGTTAGCGCGAAGAACGCGCTGAAGAGTTGGGGAACAGCGGGACCCTGAAGATCGACCCGTCGCACATGACGCAGCAAGACTCGTCGCTCGTGCCCGGTGAGCAGCGCGCCCGGGCAGAGATCGGTGGTCCCTCTGCTCAAGGAGAGAAGCGGCGGCGAACGATCCTCCAGAAGCAGTACCCGGCCAGGGCCAGGGCCAGCGCGCCGTAGATCGCGGTCTCGGTCCACTGGAACGCCCAGTACCGGCTGGCCGGCTGGTAGGTCACGGCGATCCGGACGCCATGGCTCGACAGGCAGTTGAGAAGCCCAGCGCTCTCGCCCTTCCCGCCAGTGAGCTGCGCCGCCCGCGTGCAGGCCGCCGGGATGGAGCTGATCGGCTGTCCCGCCAAGTCCACGGTCTCACTCGACAGGACCCAGCCCTCGGGCTCCCTCGTCCAGCCGTCGGTGATCACCGTGAAGGAGCCATTCTCGACGGACACGTCAGGCAGGTCGGCGAAGGCGCTCAGGGAGGTGAGCGAGCGCTCCGGCGGGAACAGGTGAGGGCGGGCCCAGAGCGGTACGGCGACCTGGAGGAGGACGAAGACGGACAGGGTGAGGGCCATGGCCGGTATCGCTCGCCGGATCAGCACGCCGGCGGTGACGCCGAGGGCGAAGGCGAAGGCGGCGTAGCCGAGCGGGGTGATCCCGTGGCTGGCGAAGACCAGCGGGCTGAACTGGTTCATGGCGAGCGGCGTGGTGACGGCGCCGCGGGCGACCGCCCGGCTGATCGGTGCCGCCCACCAGCCGTAGAGGAGGCTGAGAGCCTCGGTGAAGCCGATCGCGGCGAGACCGGTGAGAGCGAACTTGACCGCCAGCCACCTCGTGCGCGTGATGCTCTGGTTCCAGACCAGGTAATGGGTCCGCGCCTCGAACTCGCTCGAGATCAGCGGGGCTCCCCAGAAGATGCCGATGACGGCGGGGGTGCCGAGGATGACCAGGATGGCGAGCAGGTACAGGAGCCAGTAGGCGCCGGTGCCGTCGACGCTGGAGGCGCCGGTAAGCGAATTACCGTACAGCTGCTGGAGGAAATCGTCGGCGGGGCCGCCGCAGCCGCCGCCGTGGCAGCTCCCGATGCGGCTGCCGGCGTACAGGGTGGCCAGGTGCGGTCCGGTGACGGCGAGCAGCACCGAGAAAGCGGCAAGGACCACGGCCGCACTGGCGGCGTTCAGACGGAACTGGCGCCAGGTCAGCCAGATCAACTCACGACCTCCAGTTGACGGGCATGGCCCCTTCGCGTGGTCGTGTCGCTCATGTAGGCGAGCACCAGGTCCTCCAACCCGACCTCAGTGACCGTCCAGTCCGGGTCCAGGACCTCTCCGGCGGTTCGCACCAGCAGAGTGGTCTGCCGGGCGGTGTGGCTGGCGGAGATGACCTCCTGCCCGGTCGGCAGCGTCTCGGGGTGGCGGCGCGGGCCGGACAGCAGATGGTGGCTGGCCAGCAGGTCGTCGACCGGCCCGGCGACTCTGACCTTCGAGTCGACCAGCACGATGAGGTAGTCGCAGGCTCGCTCCAGATCGCTGAGCAGATGCGACGAGAGCACGACGCTGACCTCCTGTTCCGCGACCGCCTCCATCAGATCCTGGAGGAACTCGCGTCGCGCCAGGGGGTCAAGGCTGGCCACCGGCTCATCCAGGATGAGGAGCTCGGGGCGTTTGGCGAGCGCGAGGGTCAGCGCGAGCTGGGCCCGCTGACCACCGGACAGCGTTCCCGCCCTCTGTCCGAGGCTGAGGTCGAGACGCTCGATCCGTCCGCGGGCCTGTTCGACGTTCCAGCCGGGGTTGAGATGCGCGCCCAGCCGCAGATGGTCGGCCACGGACATGGCGGCGTAGACCGGCGCGTCCTGGGCCAGGTATCCGACCCTCGCCAGCTGGGCCGGACCGGCGGCGGCGCGCTCGCCGAGCACTTCGATCGTGCCCTCGGTCGGCGCCACCATGCCGGCGGCGAGATTGAGGAGAGTGGTCTTGCCCGCTCCGTTCGGTCCGACCAGGCCGACGACGTGGCCGGCGGGGATGGAAAGCGTGCAATTGGTCAGCGCCCACCTTTGCCGGTAGCGCTTGCCGAGTCCCTCGGTCTCGATCACCGCGGTCACGCTATGTCCTCCTCTGTGGCCGAGCGAAATGTGCTGACGAACAGAGCCTCGATGGATTCATCGTCCAGGCCCGCGCGCCGCGCCGTGGCCAGCCATCGCCGAAGCTCACGACGCAGCGGCTCATGCGCGGCCAGCTGCCCGCCGTCCAGGGTCCCGGTCACGAACGTCCCGACCCCGGGTCGAGCCGCCGCGAGGCCCTCGTACTCGAGCTCCCGATAGGCCTTGAGCACCGTGTTCGGGTTGATCGCCAGCCCTCTCGCCACGTCCTTGACCTTCGGCAGCCGGTCGCCCTCTCGCAACAGGCCCAATCGCAATGCGTGCCGCACCTGGTGGATCAGCTGGAGGTAGGGCGCGACGCCGGACCTTCCGTTCAGATGAAACTCGATCAAGGCTTTCCTCCATTCATCTAGGTAGCTAGCACTATAGTGATATGGCGGCCAGTGTCAAGAGGAGAAGTGGTGGTCGTTGCGGCTCAGCGCATGGGCCCGGGACCTATCGTTGCCGGGGATATCTCCGGCGGCCGACCACCGACTGTCGCGCGGTTCCCGCACCTGTCGCCCGATTCGGAAGGTCCTCTGCCGTGATTCAGACGGGGCACCGTGCTCGGCGCGTCTGACCTCGCGGTGTGTCGTAGAGGTACAACGCCAGGTTGGCGGACTGCACTCGGACAGTGATGTACCGCGGGCTCATCCGAGATGGCGTTGCCACCTACCGACCCCGGCCCTCGGTCCATCCCCTGCAGAGAACCGCATCGGCCGTTGCCCCCGGAATCTGCTCACTGCTGTCGAGCGACAGCTCGGTGCGAGGGGTGTCGGCGAAATAGCCCTGGAACCGCGCGACCGCGCCGGGAAGGTCGGCACCTCGCGCGAGCGGCCGGCCGATCGTGGTCTTGCCCTCCGCCTGAATCCCGGTGACGATGACGAGGGAAGGCTCGCTCCACGGGGCGGTCATCGTCCTCTCCGATCCTTCCCCCGACGGTCCACTCGTCGGCTCGATGGGACCGAGGGGCACGCTCCCCGGAGCGGATTTCAGATCGAGCCGCGCGGGACAACCCACTCCTGCCGCTGTCCGGTGCGGCGGGCGATCCTCTCAAAATCCGCATCGTAGTGGAGGACGGTCAGCCCAGCGCTCTCGGCCGCGGCGGCGATGATGAGGTCTGGTATGGCGACACGATGCTGGCCGACCCTGGCCAGCTCGTGCTGAACTTCGATGGCCCGATCCATTGTCATCTCGTTCAGCGTCAGTCTGTCGAGGGCTCTCCGTTCGGCCACGACGGCTTCATATTCGCTGAGCCCCCGTGCGCTGTACAGGATTTCAAGGTCGACAATCGCGCACGTCGCGACCAGTCCGTCCTCCAGAAGAGGACCGAGGCGCATGGCGACAGCGGGGTGAGGAAGACGGCTGAGGGCGCTCTTGTCGGCCAGATAGACGGCGTCTATCGCCACGCGTCCGACATCACGTCCGGTCGATCGAGGTCGAGGCCCTCCATCCGGACCAGCCGCTGAACGTGCCGACGCCGCAGGCGAGCGTGGACGAACTCCGCCAGCGCCGCGTTGACGGTGTCCTTGATGGTCGCGCTCCCAAGCGCCTCGCGGGCCTCCCGGAGCAGCTCGTCGTCGATCTCGACCAACCGCTTTGCCACAGGCCGAGTATATCTGCCTGCTAGCCATCCGGATATATGAATCTGCCGCACGGTCCAATCCAAACAGAGCGTTCCGGACAGATGTCGGACAATGGCGGGCACCGGACGAGCCCTCTAGTGCTCAGAAGGCCAGCTCTCCCGCCCGCGCTTCCGGATTCCGGGTCGAAGGGATCTTCAATGCTTTGCCGGTGGTTCGTAGGCAAGCGCTGAGCGTGATCCTTGATCGCGAGAGACTCAGATGCTCCCCCTGGGCCTGATCCACCGCATGGGCTGGCCGGTCACCTTCCCAAGGGCGTCGAAGTCGTGGTCATACGGACCAGCGTCATCGACGCCGCTTCGGCCGCGCGCCGGTCGCTCTTCGTTGCGACGCGGTAGATCGGCGGACGGAGATGCGGGGCCTGGTCGGCCAAGGGGATGAGTCGCGCACGGCATCCGCTAGGGGGAGTCCAAGGTGAGGCGGAGCCGTGGGTCGCTCAACGGACGCGGCCCTCGTACCAGCCACTGTTGACGACTGCTTGCACCGTCGCCGCCGGCGTCAGATCCGTGCTGTCGAGCCACAGGCCCACGGATGGGGTTTCGGCGAGATACCCGCGGAATTGCGCGACCGCCTCAGCGAGGTCGGCCCCCTCCATCCAGGCGCGGTACGCCCTGGTTCCGCGTGCCTGCTCGCGCCGGATCACCTCTCCGTCACTCGGTGCGAGGACGACGGCGATCACGGGCCGCGAGGCCAGGAGATCGACCAGTGCGACCAGGTCCCGTCCGTACAGGTTGTCCGCCAGCACCGCGGTGAGGCCCGCTCCGTGAAACGAATCGGCCAGGGCGGCGGCCTGAGCGTATCGGAGGTGCAGTTGCCTGACCGCCTCACCCGACGGCGTCGGCGTCATTTCCTCACTTCCGCTCAGCACCATTCGCGCGAGCACATCGCCGTCGATGAAGGCCGCACGAGGAAGGGCCTGCGCCAGGAGGCGTCCGACGGTGGTCTTCCCCGCAGCCTGGATCCCGGTGATGATGACGACCGAGGGCTCGCTGCAAGGAGCACTCGCCTCTGTCTCCCCATCCCTGGGCCGAGCGGGAGCGACGTCCTCGGCAGGCCCGGCGAAGTACTCCCGGTAACCCCTCAACATCGCCGCGTAGACGGCCTCGAGCCGGGCCAAGCCGGCAGCACGTTCAGCGGGGCTGCGGACGTCGAAGCTGGATGAGACGTGCACGGCGCAGCCACCGGGCGGGAGTTCGTCGACATACATGGTCGCGGCATATCCCGTGATGGTTCGGTCGTCGGCCTTGAGGTAATGGATGCGCCGAGTCTCGTCGTTCTGATAGGTGATCGTCTCTTCGACCGCAGTCCCATCTCCGAGCAGCATCCGCCGCGTTCGCGGCACCGCTCCCGGCGTCCCCAGACGCTCGCAGCCGATCAGCTCGGCGCCCTCCAGGCCTCCCCTGTCGGCGGGAAGCCACCAGCCAAGCATCCCGGCCCAGTCCTGAATCAACTCCCAGACCCGATCCGCCGGCGCCGGGATCTCGGCGGACGCATGCAGGGAGACGCGAGCGGAGTCGGACATCGCTCTCAGGATCCGTCAGACGGCCAGTGGCATGGTCACGAAACCGCGGAGATTCACGTACGACCGCCGCCTCGCCTCGCCGTCGGGATGAAGTGAGGGCAGCCGGCGGGCGACGGTGCCGATCGCGATCCGGCCCTCGAGCCGGGCCAGGGGCGCGCCCAGGCAGAAGTGGATGCCGCGGCTGAAGGAGAGGTGGTGGTTGGGGTGGCGGCCGATGTCGAGCCGGTCTGGACACTCGAACTCCTCGGGGTCGCGATTGGCCGCGCCGAGGAAGAGGACGACGACCTGCCGTGCGGAGATCTGCTGTCCACCCAGCTCCATGTCGCGCTTGGGTGTGCGCGAGGTCATCTGCACCGGCGAGTCGTAGCGCAGGAGCTCCTCGACCGCGGTCTCGATCAGGTCCGGGTTCTCCTGCAGACGCCGCCACTGGTCGGGATGCTGGAGCAGTGCCCAGATGCCGTTGCCGATCAGGTTGACGGTGGTCTCGTGGCCCGCGACCAGGAGCAGGACCGCCATCGTGATCAGCTCCTGTGTGGTCAGGCTCTCGCCCTGCTCCTCGACCTCGATCAGCTTGCTCAGCAGATCCTCGCCGGGATCGTGACGCCGGCGCTCGATGATTCCGGCGAGATATTGCCGGAGCTCCTCGGAGGCGGTGTCGGCGCGCCGCTGCTCCTCCTCGGTCCGAATCGGCTCGAGGTGGGCGATGAGGTCGTCCGACCATTGCCGGAACACGGCCCGTTCCTCGGGCGGCACCCCGAGCAGCTCGGCGATGACGGTGACCGGCAGCGGCGAGGCCAGCTCGTCCATCAGATCCAGGCCGCCCCGCTCCAGGGCGCGTTCGCAGCAGTCGTCGACGATGGTCTGGATCTTGGGGGCGAGGCCGGCCACGACCCTGGGGGTGAAGGCGCGCTGGACGAGGGCGCGGAGCCGGGTGTGGTCGGGTGGGTCGAGGTCCAGGATGGAACGTTTGGAGCCGTCCTCGACGGTGTCCTCCTGGACCGAGGAGTTGGGGTCGGTGAGAACGGCCGCCGCCTCGCGGTGGCCGGTGACCACCCACAGGCCCGGCGACGGGCTCCAGAGCACGCGGGCGAGCTCGCGCAGCCGGTCGTAGACGGGATACGGGTCCTGGCGGAGGAGTTCGACCAGGGAGCTGTCGAAGTCGGTCGAAGGAAGAGGGTTCACGGTCGCTCGGACTCCTTGTTGACGGCGACGGAAGCGGCCTCACGTCCCGCGTGGAGGCCGCCGTAGCCGTTCCAGATCAGGTCGACGAGTTGATCGCGCAGCACGGGGCGGGGCATGTCCGCACCCGCCTCGATCCACCATGCCGCGGCGGCGCTGACCATTCCCATCACGGCGTGGGCCCAGGTGTCCGCCGCTCGCGGGTCCCGTCCGGCTCCGCTGAGGTCGGGCCGGAAGATGTCGGCGTACTCCGAGGCCAGGCGGCGCGTGAGGGCGTTGAGCGTGCCCCTGGCGTCCGGCTGGCGGGAGAGGAAGGTGAAGAGCGGCGACTCCTCGGCCATGAAGGAGAGGCAGGCGTCGATCCCCCTCCGGAACGCCTCCTCGCCGTCGTCATCGCTCCCGGCGAGTGAAGCGAAGAGGGCGGCGTGCAGGCGCTCGCCGTAGCGCCGCGCGATCGCCTGGCAGAGCCCGGCACGGCTGCCGAAGTGGCGGTAGACGATGGGCTTGGTGATGCCCGCCTCCGCCGCCACCGCCTCCATCGAGACCTCGCCGCCGCCGGTGCGGATCGCCCTGACCGCGGCGTCGATCAGCTCCTCGCGGCGTGCTTCCCGAGCCTCGACCGTCACGTTACCGACGGTAACAGTTACCGCCGGTAGCGTCAAGCGTCGAGACCGGTTGCGTACACGGCCGCCGAAGCGTGGGCTAGATGCCTAATCTATGCCCGTGCGTATCGGAATCTTGACCGGTGGAGGAGACGCGCCGGGCCTCAACGCCGCCATCCGGGCGGTGGCCAGGCGGGCGCTGCAAGACGGCCACACCATCAGCGCCATCGCCAACGGCTGGGCGGGCGCTCTCAAAGGCGACATCCAGGACCTGACCCTGATCGGGGTGCGCGGGATCCTGCCGCTGGGTGGCACCATCCTGGGCAGCTCGCGGACCAACCCCCTCAAGGAGGAGGACGGCATCGGCCGCGTCGTCGCGCAGCTGAAGAGGGCCGGCATCGATGCCCTGGTCGCCATCGGCGGCGACGACACCCTCTCCGTGGCGGAGGGGCTGCACGAGGCCGGCTACCCCGTCGTCGGGGTCCCCAAGACCATCGACAACGACCTCTCGGCGACCGACTTCTGCATCGGCTTCGACACCGCCGTCGGCATCGTGTGCGACGCCGTCGACCGCCTGCACACCACCGCCTCGTCGCATCACCGGGTGATGGTGGTCGAGGTCATGGGCCGGGACACCGGCTGGGTCGCCGTGCTCGGCGGGCTTGCCGGCGGAGCCGACATGGTGCTCATCCCGGAGCAGACGGTGACCCTGGACGAGGTCGTCGAGCACCTGCATGAGCGGCGCTCCCAGGACCGGGACTTCAGCATCATCGTCGCCGCCGAGGGCGTCCGCGTCGATGGTCTCGGCCTGAACGGCGAGGGCGGCAAGGTCGACGCCTTCGGCCACGTCCAGCTGGCCAAGCGAGGCGTCGGCGAGGCGCTCAGCGCGGCCATCGAGGAGAAGACCGGCTACGAGACCCGCGCGACCGTGCTCGGCCACCTCCAGCGTGGCGGCTCGCCGACCGCCGAGGACCGCATCTGGGCGACCCGCCTGGGCGTCCGCGCGGCCGAGCTCGCCATCGAGGGCCGCTCCGGGGTCATCCCGGTCCGGCGCGGCAGCGACGTCGCCGTGATCCCGCTCGCCGAGGTCGTCGCCGAGCAGCGGCGGGTGCCGAAGGAGCTCTACGAGCTGACCAAGGTCTTCGCCTGATCCCGCCCGCCGGGCTCAGGTCCGGTGGGCGACGAGGACGGTGACGTTGTCGCCCGAGCCGCGTCCCGAGATCGCCTCGCGGACGAGGCTGGCGGCGACGTCGTCGGCCGTCCCCTTCAGGAAGCGGGGCAGCTCCGCCGCGCGGAGCACGTCCCAGAGGCCGTCGCAGGCGGCGACCAGCCAGCCCCGGTCGAAGACGCCCTCCCAGGTCGCCGGCTCGCAGACGATGCCGATCCGGCCGAAGACGTGGTCGCCCAGACCGCGCGTCGGCATCAGCCCGTCGCCGGTGCGCGGATCGATGGCGTAGGGGCCGTCGATCACGCCTCCCGCGGCCAGGATCCGGAGCCGCTCGGACCGGTTGCTGATGCGGTGTACCTGGGTCACGACCTCGACCTGGTCGTCGCGGACCAGGGCCAGCTCGGCGTCGCCGGCGTTGGCGACGCGCAGGCGCCCGCTCTCCAGGCAGAAGGCGACGGCACAGGCGCCGTCGCGGAGATGGTGGGTGCCCTGGTGGATGCGGAGGAGGGCGGCGCCCGGCTCGAGGCCGGGCTCGAAGGCGTAGTTGCGCGCCGCGTAGGCGGCCACCTCGGGTCCGAAGTGGCCGTCGAACACGGCGCCGGCCAGGTCCTCGCCGACGACCTGGAGGACGTGGCTGTCCTCCATCTCGGTGCGAGGCCCCTGGGCCTCGCGGACGGCGGCGTCGATCGGCATCAGCCGATCACCGCCGCCCGCTCCGGGTGAGCGGAGGTCCCGCTCACACGGCCTGGACCACCGGCCGCTCGGCGGCCGGCTCCAGGGCCCACTCGATCACCTGGGTGACGTCGTCGGCCAGGTGGATCTTCAGCTCCTGGCGAACACGCTCCGGCACGTCGTCGAGGTCCGCCTCGTTGCGCTGGGGCAGGATCACCTCGGTCAGGCCCGCCCTGCGCGCCGCCAGCACCTTCTGCTTGACGCCGCCGATGGGGAGGACCTTGCCCTGCAGGGTGACCTCACCGGTCATGCCCACGGTGGCCCGGACCGGCCTGTCGGTGAGCAGGGAGACCAGGGCGGTGACCATGGTCACGCCGGCCGAGGGGCCGTCCTTGGGGACCGCTCCGGCGGGGACGTGGATGTGCACCTGCCCGTCGCCATTGCCGCTCTCGATCCCGAGCTGGCGGGCGTGCGAGCGCACGTAGGAGAGCGCGATCTGCGCCGACTCCTTCATCACGTCGCCGAGCTGTCCGGTCAGGATCAGGCTCGATCCCTTCTCGCTGTTCACGTCGGTGGCCTCGATGAACAGCACCTCGCCGCCGGCGCCGGTCACGGCCAGTCCGGTGGCGACGCCGGGGACGGAGGTCCGCTCGGCGGTCTCCTCGGCGTGGAACCGCGGCTTGCCCAGCATCTTCCGGGCGAGCGCGGCGTCGATGTCGATCGGCGCGTCGAGCCGGCCGTCGTCGAGGCGCGTGGCGATCTTGCGGAAGACCCGCCCGATCTCACGCTCCAGGTTGCGGACGCCGGCCTCACGCGTGTAGTCGGAGATGATCAGCCGGAGGGCGTCGCTCTCGATCCGCACCTCCTCCTCGCTGAGCCCGTTGCGGGACAGCTGGCGAGGCACCAGATGACCGGTCGCGATCTCCAGCTTCTCCTCCTCGGTGTATCCGTCCAGCTGGACCAGCTCCATGCGGTCGAGCAGGGGTCCAGGGATGGTGTCGGGCACGTTGGCGGTCGGGATGAAGAGCACGTCGGAGAGGTCCAGGTCGACCTCCAGGTAGTGATCCCGGAAGGTGTGGTTCTGGGCCGGGTCGAGCACCTCGAGCAGGGCGGACGACGGATCGCCCCTCCAGTCGGCGCCGACCTTGTCGATCTCGTCGAGCATGATCACCGGGTTCTTGGTGCCGGCCTCCTTGAGCGCCCGGACCAGGCGTCCGGGCAGGGCGCCGACGTACGTCCGCCGGTGGCCCCGGATCTCGGCCTCGTCGTGGATGCCGCCGAGGGAGATGCGGGCGAACTTGCGACCCAGCGCCCGGGCGACGGAGGCGCCGAGCGAGGTCTTGCCGACACCGGGGGGTCCGACCAGGGTGATGATCGCCCCGGAGCCGCGCGCGTCCTGCGCGATGTCGGTCCGCCCCTGCAGCCGCTTGCGCACGGCCAGGAACTCGATGATGCGGTCCTTGACGTCCTCCAGGCCGGAGTGGTCGGCATCGAGGATGCGCCTGGCCTCCTTGAGGTCGTAGTTGTCCTCGGTCCGCGCGTTCCAGGGGATGTCCAGCATCCAGTCCAGGAAGCTGCGGATCCAGCCCATCTCGGGGCTCTGCTCGCTCACCCGCTCGAGGCGGCCGAGCTCGCGGTCGAACTCCTTGCGGGCGGCCTCGGGCATGTTCGCCTCGTCCGCCCGGCGGCGGTAGTCGCCGACGGCGTCGTCGTCGGACTCGCCCAGCTGCTTGCGGATGGCCTCCATCTGCTGGCGGAGCAGGAACTCGCGCTGGCTCTTGTCCATCTGCTCGGAGACCTGGGTGCGGAGCTGCTGCTTGATCGACAGCTCGGCCAGGAGCTCCTTGTTCCAGGCGATCAGCTTCTCCAGCCGGGCCTCGAGGTCCAGCGTCTCCAGCACCTCGACCTTGCGGGCGAGGGAGAGGTCGGGCGAGTACCCGGCCATGTCGGCCAGGTGTCCGGGGTGATCGATGCTCCGCAGGACCTGGGCGATCTGCCTGGCCTCGCGGACATCGAGGATGTTCTCGATCAGGGCGCGGTATTCCTGCGCCAGCTCGCTCACGTGCTCCGACCAGGTCGGAGGATCGGGGCGAGGCTCGACCTCGGCGACGAGCGCGCCGTCGAGATCAGTGGTCACCGTACCGAGGGCGGCGCGGGTGCGTCCCTGGGTGACCACGACTTCGGTGCCGTCGGGAAGGTTACCCTTCTCCTCGACCTTGGCGATGACGCCGACCTGTGCATACCGTCCCTCGACCCTGGGCAGGAGCAACAGCAGTCCGTCGGCGGACATCGCCGCCTTGACAGCACGCCGTGAGTCTTCGGAGTCGATGGGAATGGTGGCGCTCATGCGCGGCAGCACGACGGCCTGCGTAAGCGGTAGAACGGGCAGTTTCTGTGTTTCGGGCATTACGTTAAGGTCTCCTCTTGTCGTTCGATACCCAGTGACGGGCCCGGGGAAACCGGAGTGATCGCTGGGGTCGACCTGGGCGGGACCCAGATCCGCGTGTCCTTCGCCCACGACGACGGACGCATCGTTCGAACCGTCCGAACACGCACGGCGCTGGTCGGCGGACCGGCGAACATGGTCACCTGGGTGGTCCAGCAGGTCGAGCGCCATCTCCGGCGCCAGCCGCTGCTGAGCATCGGGATCGGCGCGCCCGGGCCCATCGATCCGCACCAGGGTCTTCTCATCAACCCTCCCAACCTCCCGGGCTGGCATAACACTCCACTGGCGGCGATGTTGGGCGAGGCCACAGGCTGCCAGACGCACCTGGAGAACGACGCCAACCTGGCCGGGCTGGGCGAGTACCACCACGGCGCCGGCAAGGATTCCAGGGTCATGGCCTACGTCACCTGGAGCACCGGCGTCGGCGGCGGCCTGGTCATCGACGGCCGCCTCTTCTCCGGCGCCCACGGCTCGGCCGGCGAGTTCGGGCACATGATCCTCGACCCCAACGGCCCGATCTGCGGCTGCGGCCAGCGCGGCTGCGTCGAGGCACTCTGCAGCGGCGCCAACATCGCCAAGCGCTATGGCGAGTCGGCGACCGACCTGCTTCGCGCCGCCGGCGAGGGCGACAGCGAGGCCCAGGCCATCGTCGAGCGGGTGGCCGGGGACATGGGGCTGGCCCTGATCAGCCTGGCCAACCTCTTCGACCCCGACCTGATCGTGATCGGCGGCGGCTTCACCCGGTCCTGGAGCCAGCTGCAGCCGGTGATGCTCCGCGTCCTCCGCAGCTCCCCCTTCATCCGCCCGCGCCGGCGGCCGCGGGTGCGCCGGGCCCGTCTCGGCGATCAGGCGGGCCTGGTGGGAGCGGTCGAATGGGCCAGGACCTGGCTCTGATCCGGTTCCCTTGAGCGGGCTGAGGGACCCCGCTCTCGACCTGCTCGCGCGGGCGGCGCGCCGGGCGGGTGTGCGGGCCTACGCCGTCGGCGGGTACGTCCGCGACAGCATGCTCGGGCTGGCCCCGCACGAGCTCGACGTGGTCGTGGTCGGAGGCGACGCGCTGGCCCTGGCGACTCGTTTCGCCGAGCTCGCCGGAGCCTCCAGGCCGGTGCTCTTCCCCCGCTTCGGCACGGCCCAGGTGACGCTCGGCCGCCGCCGGGTGGAGTTCGCCACGGCGCGCCGCGAGTCGTACGCGGAGGACTCGCGCAAGCCGCAGGTGGAGCCGGCCACGCTCGATGAGGATCTGCGCCGCCGGGACTTCACCGTCAACGCCATGGTGATGGACACCGAGGGGCAGATCCTCGATCCGCTGGGTGGCCGCGAGGACCTGGGTCGGCGCCTGCTGCGAACCCCGGAGGACCCCGACCGCACCTTCGCCGACGACCCCCTGCGCATGCTCAGGGCGGTTCGCTTCGCCGCCCAGCTCGACTTCACGCTCGATCCTCCGCTGCTTCCGGCGATGCGGCGGATGGCGGAACGTGCCCGCCCGCCGGTCCTGTCCGTCGAGCGGGTCCAGGAGGAGCTGCGCAAGCTCCTGGTCACCGACCGACCTCGCAAGGGCCTGGGCTTGATGGCGGAGGGAGGGCTGATGGCGGTGCTCCTGCCCGAGCTCGAGGCGTGCCGCGGCGTGGCCCAGGGCGGCTGGGATCGCGACGATGTCTTCGACCACACCCTGGACGCCGTCCAGCAGACGGCCCCCGACCTCAGGCTGCGTCTGGCCGCACTCTTCCACGACATCGGGAAGCCGCCGACGGCCGGTCCTGGCTTCACCTTCTACGGGCACGATCGGGTCGGTGCGGAGATGACCGAGGCGGTGATGGAGCGGCTGCGCTTCCCTCATGCCCTCATCGCCGACGTGGTCAGCTTGGTCCGCATGCACATGCGACCGATCCAGTACCGATCGGACTGGGGTGCCGGGGCGGTGCGCCGGCTGGCGCGGGACGGCGGCGAGCTGGTCGGGCCGCTGCTCGATCTGGCCCGTGCCGACGTCGCCGCCTCCGACTACCCCAACACCGACGAGATCGAGGAGCTCGCCGGCCGCCTCGTCGAGGCCGAGCAGGAGACGCCCTCCCGGCTCCGGGTCCCGGTCGACGGGAGGGACATCATGGGCGTGCTGGGGATCGGGCCGGGTCCGGCTGTGGGCCGGGCCAAGTCGCGTCTCGAGGAGATGGTCCTGGATGGCCACCTCGAACCGGATCGGGACGCCATCCTCGCCTATCTGCGAGAGCACCCGGAGCTCGCCGAAGGGGCCTGATCGGCGACGCGAGGGCGGCCCTACCGGGAGGCTTCGATAGCCATCGATCGGTCGGACCGGCGCCCTGACGTACAATCGCCGCGCTCATGCGGGTGGTCGGCCGGTGAGGGTTATCGGTCCACTCACCCTTCCGGTACAGACACAAGGAGCTCGGCGAATGACGTCATCCGACGATGGCCAGCAGGGGGTAGGCGGGCCGCCGCCGGCAGACGGTTCCACACCGAGGGAACCGTCAGCGCCGGGCCAGCAGGATCCTCGCCAGGCACCGCAGCAGCCGCCGGGGCGGCAGCAGCAGCCAGAAGGCCAGGTGCCCGCCTACGGTGCGCCAGGCCAGCAGCAGGGCCACGGAGCACCAGGCCAGCAGCAGGGCTACGGAGCGCCAGGCCAGCAGCCGGGCTACGGAGCGCCGGGTCAGCAGCCGGGCTACGGAGCGCCGGGTCAGCAGCCGGGCTACGGAGCGCCGGGTCAGCAGCCG
>DATAXV010000241.1:0-16096 GCA_036272915.1 Candidatus Dormiibacterota bacterium | reverse complement strand
CGGTTCTGCGAGAGCCGGGGGGTGAGATTCCCCCCGGCCACTCACCTCGTGGTACTGGTCTCAGGTACCCGCGAACACGCCGAAGCGCTGCGAGGTGAGGTGGCAGCAGTGTTGCAACCGATGGGTCTTCGCCTGTCGGAGGCCAAGACCAAGATCGCCCACATAGACGAGGGCTTCGACTTCCTGGGATCCCGTATTCGAAGGCATCAACAGCGAGGCTCTCACAAGCAATATATCTACACATACCCGAGCAAGCCTTCTCTCGTGGCCATCGTGGCCAAGGTGAGGAAGCTCACACGCGAGGCATTGAATTCCACTCTGGAAACCCTGCTGTACAGGCTGAACCTGATGCTGCGGGGCTGGACCAACTACTTCCGCCATGCAGCGTCCAAGAAGACGTTCTCTTACCTGGACGACATCGTATGGCACCGTGTAGCGATCTGGCTATGCCACAAGCACCCACATCGTAACTGGAAGTGGCTCCACCGGCACTACCTACCAGGCTGGCGGCCGGCCGAGGGTAAGACGGCACTGTTCGACCCTAAGAAGGTGGCCATCGTTCGCTACCGATATCGAGGGGCCGCTATACCGTCGCCATGGTCCGAACGACTCCCGGGGATAGCGACTGAACCAACGGCGTGAATTCGTGGAGAGCCGGATGCGTGGTAACGCGCACGTCCGGTTCGGAGGGCGGGCTGAGGAGACGGGCCGGGCGTAACCCCGGTACCGCGCCTCGGTCCGACCCTACTGTGGTGCCCGCCTGCTCGGCGAATGGCGCTGTGAGGAGTGCAACCGGATGTGCGCCAAGCTGGGCCTCGGCGGTCGCTGCGGCGAGTGTGAGGAGATCATGTTGGTCACCGAGCTGGTGGGGCTGGGGGCATGAGTGAGACCGCCAGCCCCTACCAGCAACTCCGCTCCCAGCTCGCCTATCTGCGCCTCGAGGCGATGGCCGAAGCCCTCCCCGGCGTGCTCGAGGAGGCTCACAAGGAGGAGCTCAGCCACACCGCCTTTCTGGCCCGGTTGCTCGCCCAGGAGGTCGAGGTGACCGAGCAGCGTCGTCTCACCGGCCGCATGCGCTTCGCCTGTCTGCCCGCGCCCTGGACCTTCGACAACTTCGACTTCGACGCTCAGCCCTCCGTCGACCGCAAGCTGATCGAGGACCTGCGCAGCCTCCGCTTCATCGAGGAGGCCGCCAACGTCTTGCTCATCGGACCTCCCGGCGTCGGCAAGACGCACATCTCGGTGGCCCTGGGACACGCCGCCGTCCACGCCGGCTACCGCGTCTACTACACCACCGCCGCCGACCTCGCCGCCCGCTGCCATCGCGCCGCCCTGATCGGGCGCTGGGACACCGTCATGCGCTTCTACGCCCAGCCCAGCCTGCTCATCGTCGATGAGCTCGGCTACCTCGCCCTGCCTTCCGAGGCCGCCTCGGCGCTCTTCCAGGTCGTCAGCCGCCGCTATCTCAAGGGTTCGATCGTGCTCTATGTTATTTGGAATCGACAGAGGTCCCCTCCACCGAGGGGATGCACCTGAGGAGTGGTCCTCTTTGGACGGTTGCGGGGAAGACGGGCGAGCGCGTGGACAGGCGGTCGCCGAACGCTGGCCAGCGCTCGCGTCCCATCCGGACGCCCTGGAGTGGTTGTCGGTCCAGGCTGACCTGGGGATGTCGCCCAGGACCATCGAGGCGTACGGCCGTGGGCTCGCCGACTACCTCGCCGTTTGTGCACGGGAAGGCATCGAGCCGCTGACCGCGAACCGGTCCGCGATTGCGCGCTACGTCCGGGACCTGCTGACGCGACCCAATCGTCGCGGCAAGAACGTGGTCAGCATCGGGTCGGGTGCAGGCCTCGCCAACGCCACGCTCCAGCAGCGGCTGGTGGCAGTCCGTCTCTTCTACGACCATCTCGTCGAGGAGGGCAGGCGTGAGACCAACCCGGTCGGCCGTGGTCGGTACACGCCCGGCAAGGCGTTCGGCGAAGGGAGGCAACGTGGTCTCGTACCGCGGTTCATGCGCAATCCAGTGAATTCGGACAGCCGTTCCGGGTGAAAGCGGACACGTGATCCAGTCGAAGGCGGACAGGATCCGGGGGGCTGCACTGCGAGGTATTCGGATGTAAGAGGGGAGGTTACACGGTCACCGGACAGTGGAGTGTCTCGCCCCAGGCAGCGGCGGTGGCGGCGTTGGTGGCGAGCGTCCGGGACGGTGTGCATGGCTAGCCGCGATGTCGTTGTCGGGCCTGTTTGGGCTGGAGGTGAAGGGGGAGGTCTGAGTCTGTGAGCACGACGCCGACCTCGGCGAGGAGGTCTGCGAGGAGGAAGGTCTCGCCGCAGTCGCACTGGAAGGCGAGGCCGACCCGGCGGCAGGGTCGTTGGCAGTCATGGCACCATCGCTCGCCGAAGTAGAGCTCGCCGCATGCGGCGCACTCGTACTGGGTGTGCTCGGTGAGGGAGGCGGTGACGGCGGTTCCCCTGGTCGTGCGTGGGCGCTGGTGGCGGTTGCGGAAGGCGCGTTGCCGGCAGGCGTCGGAGCAGTGGAGTTGCCGACCTCTGGGGACGAACTGTCTGCCGCAGGCGAGGCAGGTGGCGGAGGGGCGGTGGTCGTTACGCGCTTCGTTACGCCCGTGGTCATCGTCGCCGACAGGGGGGTCAAATCCGTGATCGCCATCGGCATTGAGCAGGCTCACGTGGGGTCCTCCGGCTGGCGGCTGCGCATCGAGGGTCCCTTGACGGAGATGCGGTGGGCCTGGTGGAGAAGGCGGTCGAGGATGGCCTCGGCGAGGGTGGGGTCGGCCATGGCGCCGTGCCAGGCGTCGACGGGCATCTGACTGGCGACGAGGATGGAGCGGCGCTGGGCGCGCTCTTCGACGACCTCGAGGAGGTGGCGGCACTGCTCGACCGAGGCGGGGGTGAGGAGGAAGTCGTCGAGGACGAGCAGGGAGACGCGCTGGAGCTGGGCGAGGATGCGCGAGTAGCGGCCGTCGGCGTAGGCGACGGCGAGATCGTCGAGCAGGCGTGGGGTGCGGGCGTAGAGGGCGGTGTGTCCCTGTCGGATGGCGGCATGGGCGAGGGCGCAGCTGAGGTAGGACTTGCCGCAGCCGGTGGCGCCGGTGATAAGCAGGTGCTGGTGGTGCTGGACCCATCCCGCCTGGGCGAGGCTGAGGACGACGGCGCGGTCGAGTCCGCGGGGAGCGCGGAAGTCGATGTCCTCGACGGTGGCGGCGTGGCGGAGGCGGGCGGCCTTGAGGCGGGTTTGGAGGCGGCGGCTGTCGCGCCAGTCGGCCTCGCGGTCGACGAGCAGGCCGAGGCGGTCCTCGAAGCTGAGCTCGAGGTACTGGGGGTTCTCGAGCTGCTCGCGCAGTGCAGTGGCCATGGCGCCGAGGCCGACCGCTTCGAGCTTCTGAAGGGTCTGCTGGATGAGCACGCTCTAGGCCTCCTGCTCGGTGCGGTAGTAGTCGGCGCCGCGCAGGTTCTCGTGCGCGGGCGGCGGCGGCAGCACCGACAGCTGGGGACTGGGTGGTGGCAGCCGGTCAAGGTTCTGGCTGAGGATGGACTTGACCGAGGTGTAGGAGCCGGCGTTGGCGGCGAGGGCCCGGACGCAGGCGGCGGCGAGGCGGTCCGAGCCGTAGCGCCGGCTCAGGCTCATCAGCCCGAGGCAGGCCCGGTAACCGTGCTCGGGGTGAGGCCTGGAGAGCAGGATTTGTTCCGCCACCGCCGCCACCTCGGGCCCGACCGTTCCCGCCCACTCGATGAGGCGGGAGGGCGTCCACTCCAGGTGGGCGCGGTGCGAGGCGGGCCGGTGGGCGGGGTCGGTGATGTAGCGACGGCGCCCGTACTCGCGGGCATGAGAGGCGACGCGGTGGCCGCGATGGTAGATCTCGACCGTGCTCGCCGTCGCCCAGACCTCGACCTTCTGCCGGACCAGCCGGTGGGGCAGCGAGTAGAAGTGGTCGTCGAACTGGACGTGGTAGTCGATGTTGGCGGTCGCCTTCCTGATCTCGGTGAACTCGTAGCGCGTGGCCGGCAGCGGCCGCAGAGCGGCGCGCTCGATCTCCTCGAAGAGGTCGCGTCGGCTGGTGGGCAGACCGCGGAACTGGCGGCCGTTGACCTCCTCGAGCTTCTCCTTGATGGCCTGGTTGAGCTCGCCGAGGCTGAAGAAGCGATGGTTGCGCAGCGGCGCCAGCACCCAGCGCTCGACCACCTGCACCCCGACCTCGACCGCGGCCTTGTCGCGCGGCTTCGCCGTCCTCGTGGGCAGGATGGCGGTGTCGTAGCGGCGGCCCATCTCGAGGTAGCTGGGGTTGATGTCGGGGTCGTACCAGCAGGCCCTGGTGACACCCGACTTGAGGTTGTCGGGGTTCTGTGCCCGCCCCGGTTATGTGGCCGGACACTCCGGTCTGAACTCGGGGGGCTGACACCCGCGGCTGGCTTCAGCCACATAACGCGGCCCCTCCGGAGCGGACGTAACTCTCCTACGCGTCCGCGGCGATGAGGTTGTCGTCGTCCAAGGCCGTGCCGCCCCTCTACAACCAACCGGCCCCCGCCTAATTGGCATCAGGCGAGCGAGGCGCCTCACCACCGAGTTCTTCGGCGGAGTTCCGCCCGACGCCCGTCTGGCGGTCGGACGAGTCCTTGCTCAAGTGGCTCGATTCGGTCTGATCGTTATGTGACCCAATCCGGAGTCGCCTGGCCGGTCTTCCGCTCAGATCCAAGAGGCCGAGCGGCGGCGGCCACATAACCGGAGCGGGCACATAACCCCGATTATGTGGCGCGCCACATAATCGGGGATGGTCAGCTTGGCGACGCCACCATATGCCTCCCAGGCTCTGAGGTGAGCCAGCAGCCACGACTTCAGGTCCTGGCCGCGCGTCGCCTCGACGTAGAGCATGCCGCTGGCGCCGAGCACGCTGACGAAGACCTCGGCCTGGGTGACCTCACCGCTGGCCGCGTCGATGACGGGCACCCGGTCACCGCTGAAGTCGACGAACATGCGCTCACCGGCCGCGTACTCCGTGCGCAGCACCAGGTCCTGCTCGCCCAGCCAGCGTTGGTAGTTGTCGCAGAAGCGGCTGTAGCCCCAGCCCTCCGGGTGCGTCGCCCGCCAGTCCAGCCACAGCAAGCGAAGGGTCACGTGGCGGCCGCGCTTCAACTCCCGGTTCACCGCCCGCCAGTCCGGCACCGGACGGCGCGCCGCCAGCTCCGCCGTCGGCGGCGGATAGAGCATCGCCTCCAGTGCCCCATCGTCGAGTTCGGCCGGCAACGGCCAGCTCAGCCCCGCCGCCTCGGCCCTGGCCAGGTGCTCGTAGACGGTGGTCTTGCCGGCGCCCGTGCTCCGGGCGATGTCGCGGTTGTTCATGCCCGCGGCCTTCAACCGCAGCATCTCCCCGATCTTGCGCATGGACAATCTCCTTCTGGGCACGTGGCGCCTCCTACTGAAGCTGTGGAACGCCTCATTGGAGACCACGTGCCCACCTTCGAGCTGCCGCAGCGCCGCCCGTCAGGGCCGGACCTCAGTACCTGTCCGCCTTGGCCCGGAATCCTTGTCCGCTTTAAATCGGAATCGGTGTCCGCCTTCGACCGGAATTAGTGTCCGGATTGCACCGGATTACGCAGTTGCGGAGGGCGCTCGTGTTCGGCTGGGGCCGCCGACGGTCGGCGCTGGTGGTCGCCGCCGGTCTCCTCGCGCTGACCGCGTGTGGAGGAGGCGGGGCTCTGACCGGCAGGCTCGCCGCCGCCGGGGAGAACATCCCCGCTCCCGTCCCCTCGCCGTCGGCGACGTCATCCCCGGTGCCGTCCTCGCCGGCTCCGGTGGTCACCGCTCCGCCGTCCACCCCCGCCGCGTCATCTCCGCCTCCGTTGACCAGCCCGCCGTCGTCGACACCGCCGGCGGCCGGAGATCCGGTGGCTCGCTACAGCCCGGGGATGGCCTACGACGCGAAGGACCAGGTGGTGGTCATGTTCGGCGGGGCCACGTGGGACAACACCTGCGACTGCCAGGACTACCTCGGCGACACCTGGCTGTGGGACGGAAGGACCTGGAGGCAGGTGGACCCGGCTCACTCGCCCAGCGCGCGAGCCTACCCGGAGATGGCCTACGACCCCGCCGACGGCGAGATCGTGCTCTTCGGCGGCAGCGGCTGGAGCGGGAGTCTCTCCGACACCTGGACCTGGAACGGGAGCGACTGGACGCAGCAGTCCTCCTCGGTCTCCCCGCCGGCGACGACGATCCAGGAGGGGATGGCGTTCTTCCCGGCAATGGGGACGGTGCTCCTGTACAGCGGCGACAACCCGCAGGGCGGCAACGCTCTCTACTCGTGGAACGGCTCCAACTGGGGTCAGATCGCGGTCCCCGGCATCCCGCTCGCGAGCTCGTTCAAGGCCGGCATGGCCATGGACCCGGACGGTCGCGCCATGAACCTGCTCATCTTCGACGACAACGACATGACCAACCTCCACGACTGGACCTTCGACGGCACCGGCTGGAGGCAGCTGACGGTCACGACGCCGCCCACCCGTGCCCTGGTGCAGACGGCCGCCGACGATCGCAGCGGCGACATCGTCATGTTCGGGGGAAGCGACCACAACGACACCTGGGTCTCCAGCGGCGGTGACTGGACGCAGGTCTTCCCCCCTCACTCACCACCATCGCTCAGCGGAAGCGGCCCGACGCCGGGTGTGGCCTATGACGCCGCGACCGGCCAGGTCGTCCTCTTTGGCGGATGGAACGACGGGGCGGTGAACAGCACCTGGACCTGGAACGGACGCGACTGGACGCAGGTGGGCTGATCCACACGTCCTGGCTTCCGGCTCGGCACCTCGGCCGGTGATGTTGCCGGTTCCCGACGGGACCTGCACCGTCATTTCGGCGGACGTCTCAACGTCCGCGCGCCGTCCGCCGCGTTCCCTCACCATGCGCACGTGGCGCGGTGCCGCCCCGCTGCTGAACTGATCCCCGGAGCGGCCGCCGAGAGGAGGAATCGATTGGCTCTAAAGACACTCGACGTGGTTATGCTGCTGCCCTCCGAGCTGGAGCGGCAGGCGATCGAATCGAGCGGCAGGCTCGCCCTGGAGATGGCGGCGGGCGGACATCCGTCCGCCGTCCAGCTGGGCCGGAGGCGTCCCGGCGTGGACACCAGGGAGGGGATCTGCAAGCCTCACGTCTCGCTGTACATGATCGCCGTGGAGGAGGAGGAGGTCCCGGAGGTCGTCGACGCGGTGCGACGCGTGGCGGCGAGGGCACGGCCGATCGAGGCGCGAGGGGGATGGTACGAGAACAACGGTCAGGGGGCTCCCGAGGTCTTCTTCGCGCCGGCACCGGCCTGGACACTGCTGCAGACGGCGGTCCTGGAGTCGGTCGGGCCGCTCCGGCGCGGGAGGCTGCGAGCGGAGGATCCCAACGGTGAGAGCGCGGCCGAGATCATTGAACGAGGCCGTGACCCCGAGCGGGTGAGGCTGCTGAGGCGATACGGCTACGACGAGATCGGCGACCGGTTCAGGCCGCATGTCACGCTCGCCTGGCCGGCGGACCGCTCGACGCGGGTGAGCACGAAGAGCCTTTCGCCGGCAGCCGTCTTCAGCGGCAGGCTTTCGCGGATCGCCGTCTACGAGATGCGGTCACATGGCACCTGCACGGAGAAGCGCGCGGAGTTCTCGCTCGGCCTGGAGAGGAACACCGGAGGCGTCCCGAGCCGGAGGATGGGCGCGGCGGGCCCGATTGAAGAGCTCGGACGGTAGAGCGGTAGGTCCGGGGCTGGCCGGCGACTACCGCTGCACATCGGGTGGCGGACGATGCCGTGGCGACCGGTCGAGATCACGCGAGGGTCCTTCCCTATCTCGATGGTGGACGATCACGGGGACGACGAGGAGGGCCGCGAACTCGAGCGACGCGATCGACATGATGATCCGCCGGCTGGTCCGCTGCTCGGCCTGAGGTCCGCCCGATATCCCCCGTTCAAAGAGCGCCCGATCGCGTCCGGCGAGATAGAGGAGGATGACCAGCCCGGCAGCGGCGCAGAGCGCCAGGAAGGCCCAGCCCCGCCAGTGGTCGAGTGTCCACGCTGGCAGGAACAGCAGCGCCCATGCAGACGACGACCGCCACCATCGAGACCAGCGCCCTCACGTACACGTTGCTCATCTCGCAACGCCGTCTCCATCAGCCGAACCACACGCGCAGCGCCGACTCGTCGAGGCCTTTCATGGAACCTTGGGGAATGCCCAGGATCCGCTCCATCGCGGCGATGTTGGCGGCGTTTGCGCGCAGAACCGCTTCGAAGGGGATCGTGCCCGCCCGGCGGCCGAAGAAGAGATCGATCGCCCGCTCCTGGAATCCGTGCACGAGCGACACGATCACGCCGGCGGTCTCCTCCGGCGAGTTGACCGTGAACAGGCCCTCTTCGACGCCCTCCCTGACGATCGGCGCCAGCACCGGCTGGAGGCGAAGCGCCGTCGCCCGGCGAACCTTCTCCCGGACGATCGCGTTGTCGTCGGAGGTCCATGTCTCGAGCACGGCGAGGAAGAGGTCGCGTTGCTCGGCGCTTCGGGCCGCGGCGCCGGCGAAGACCGCCTCGAGCTTCTGCAGGGCGGTGACCGAGGGGTCCTCGAGAACAGACGCCAGAGGCGCGAGGGCGGCGTCGGACATTCGGTCGACGACGGCGAGGAGGAGCGACCGCTTGGAGTCGAAGTAATGGTAGAAGGCACCCTTGGACGCGTCGAGGTCGTCCAGAAGGTCCTGGACGCTCATCTGTTCGTAGCCCTTGGTCTGAATCCGGCGCAGCGCCGCGTCCACGAACGCATCCCGTCGAACCGCGTGTGCTTCCGCTCTGGCCGTGCGCGCCACGTCTCCGAGATTAACAGACCAACGGTCGGTCTGCTCGCCGCCGGCCGTCGCCGCCGCCTGGTCAATGTCGGGCGTGCGGCTGCGAGAGCCGCTCAGCCGTTCGGGCGCGACTACCCCGGGATCTCGGCGACCACCATCCCGGTCTGCATGAGCGGGACCTGCGCGACCAGATCGGCGATGGGATTCATGACCGACGTCGGCCCGTATCCGACGTGGGTGTCTCCGCGCTCTCCGGTCACGTCGGCCGACAGCAGCCACATGCCGGTCTCCCTGACGCGCTGTGCCCGGATCTCGTTGTGCCGGTCCTTCCACTCCTCCGCGGCCCGTCGTCTCATCATGTTCTGGGCGGGGACGAGGAGGACGCGCGCTCCATGCGCGGCGACCTGCGCCGCCGCGCCCGGGAACCGGGTGTCATGGCAGATGTTGATCCCGAACCTGACGCCCCTCACCTCGAAGACCGGGTACCGATCCCCCCGCTCGAAGAGCGACTCGCCGGACCTGAGATGCGCCTTGCGATAGACGCCGGCGACCCTGCCCTGCTCCAGCACGACGGCGGCGTTGTACACCCTACTGCCGGCCCGCTCGATCATCCCCAGTACCAGCGCCGGCCTGACATCCGCCAGGCGGGACAAGACCGACCTGAACCGGGTGGAGTTCAGGTCGAGCGCATGGCGACGCACGTGGGCTTCCGTGATCAGGTAGCCCTGGAGGAAGCACTCGGGGAAGAGCAGGAGGTCGGCGTCCGCCCGCTCGGCGAACTCCTTGATGCAGGCAACGGCCGCATCCTCGTCGCCCAGGATCTCCGGCGTCTGGCAAGCCCCGATCCTGACCACGCCACGCATGATCATTCAGCGTAGTCGCGGCTCCGGCGGAACCTGATCGCATCGATCAGCCGACCCGGGCCGGACGGACCCGGCCTCAGAAGTGGCGGCCCCTGACCAGCTCGATCGAGAAGCGTGCGGTGTCGGCGATGAGCATGACCGCCATGACCCCCGCCTCGACCGGATCGGAGACGACGAGGTCGGCGACCGACGGCACCGACCCGGCCATGCTGGTGCAGACGACGATGATCCCCGCCCGCTGGATCTCCTGGACGGAGGTGGTGATGTCTCCGCCCATGAGCGCCCCGGCCAGGACCAGGCCACGTGCCCGATGCAGCCGAGCCACCGCCCGGACCGCCGTGGCCAGCCGCTCCTCTCCGACCAGGGGGATGGTGTCGACGGAGATCCGCTCGCCGCGGATGTTGTGCCGGTCGGCCTCCGCCGTCGCGCCCTGCGCGACCATGCCCACCTGGGCGCCGCCACCGATGACGATCAGGCGCTTGCCGAAGATGGCCTGGAAGGAGGGGACGGTGCTGACCCCCATGACCGGCTCCAGCGCCACGAGGTCTGCGATCAGGCGGCTCGCGTCGGGGGCGCCCGTGACCTCGAACTGGGTCTCGGCCTGGGCGCCACCCATGCCCACCGTCGAGATGTATGTGATGTTCCCCTGGTGCCGGTAGATCACCTCGCACACTCGATAGAGGACACCGGGCTCCTCGCGTGAGGTGACCACCAGGGCCAGAGGCTCGCTCATCGGATCTCGTCGGCCGGTAGCTGGCGGATCAGTAGATCGGGGTGTCCACGGTCACCGCCTCCAGCCACTTCCTGCTCGAGACCAGGAAGCGGGCGCCCTGGAGGCCGTCGAGGACGCGATGGTCGAAGCTGAAGCAGAGGTACATCATCGGCTTGATCCCGATCATGCCGTTGACCGCCACCGGCCGCTCCACGATCGCCTCCATGGTCAGGATGCCGGCCTGGCCGGGATTGATCACGGAGTAGCTGAACAGGGTTCCGAGGCTGCCCGAGTTGTTGACCGTGAAGGTCCCGCCGCTGAGATCGTCGACGGTCAGCTTCTTGGTCCGGGCCCTGGTCGCCAGGTCGTTGATGGAGCGGGCCAGCCCGGCCAGCGAGAGGCCGTCGGCGCCGCGAATGACCGGCACCACCAGCGTGTCCTCGGTCCCGACCGAGATGCCCAGGTTGATCGCGCCGTGGCGGATGATCTCGTCGCCGTTGAAGGTTGCGTTCGCCGCCGGATTCTCACGCAGCGCCGAGACGGCGGCGGCGACCACGTAGGGCAGGTAGGTCAGGGAGAATCCCTCCCGGGCCTGGAAGGCACCCTTGTTGGCGGCCCGGTTGGCCACCACCCCGCTCATGTCCACCTCCTGGGTCTGCCAGGCGTGGGGGATGGTGGTCTTGGAGAGGGTCATGTTCTCGGCGATCAGTCGCCGGATCCGCGTCAGCGGCTGGACCTCGTCGCCGGCCGCGGCGGCCACCTTCGGTGCGGCGGGGGCCGCCGGTGCGGCAGCCGCGCGGTCCGGGCGCGAGCCCCGCTGGGGCGAGGCGCCCCGGTCGCGGCGCTCGACGAACTGCCGGACGTCGCGCTTGGTCACGCGGCCACCGAGACCGGAACCCTCGACCTGGGAGAGGTCGACCCTCGCATCCTCGGCCGCCATCAGCACGGCCGGCGAGAAGCGGTGCTCGCCTCGACCGCCCTTCTCCTGGTCGACGGCCCCGTTGGCCTCGGCCTGTGCCACCGGTGCCGTCGCCGTCGCGGCCCGGGCCGGTGGCGCGGCCGCCTCCGCGGCGGGAGCGGCCGCGGTCGTGCTCGCGGCGGCCGAGCCGCCCTCGAGCTCGACGACGGCGATCTCCGATCCCGCCTCGATGGTCTGGCCCTCGTTGGCCAGGATCTCGCGTAGGACGCCGGTGACCGGGCTCGGCACCTCGGCATTGACCTTGTCGGTGTCGACCTCGAGCATCGGCTCGAACTCCTCGACCCGATCCCCCGGCTTCACCAGCCACCGGGAGATGGTGCCCTCGTGCACCGACTCACCCAGCTGCGGCATCGTGACCCGCGTCGTCTCTCCCATCTAGAACTCCGCCAGCTCCTTGAGGCCCTTGTAGATCTTCTCCGGATCGGGCATGAAGTACGACTCCATCGGCTTGGCGTAGGGCATGCTGGGGACGTCCAGACCGCCGAGGCGCTTGACCGGGGCGTCGAGCCACTGCCAGGCCTCGTCCGCGATCAGGGCGGCGATCTCCGAGCCGACCGAGACGCTGAAGTTGTCCTCGTACACGATGAAGCACTTGCCCGTCTTGCGGGCCGAGGCGATGATCGCCTCCTTGTCGAGCGGGTAGACGGTGCGGAGGTCGACGACCTCGACCGACCACCCCTCCTCCTCGAGCCGCTGCGCGGCCTCGAGGGCGTAGTGGACCATCAGCCCGTAGCAGAAGACGGACACGTCCTCTCCGCGCTTGACCACCCGAGCCTGCTGCAGCGGGATCAGGTACTCGCCCTTCGGCACCGGCTCCTTGAACATGCGGTACAGGCGTTTGTGCTCGAAGAAGAGGACCGGGTCCTGGTCGCGGATCGCGGCCAGCAGCAGGCCCTTGGCCTCGCGCGGCGAGGAGGGGATCACGATCTTGAGCCCGGGGGTGGCGAAGCGCGCCTCCATCGACTGGGAGTGGTAGAGACCTCCGTTGGCGGCGCCGCCCATCGGCGCCCGCACCACGATGGGCACGTCCCAGTCGCCGTTGGAGCGGTACCGGAACTTGGCCAGCTCGTTGGTGATCTGGTTGAAGGCGACGTGCATGAAGTCGGTGAACTGGATCTCGGCGACCGGACGCTTGCCTTCCATGGCCAGCCCGCCTGCGATCCCGGCGATCGAGGACTCGGCCAGCGGCGTGTCGATCACGCGCTGCTCGCCGAAGCGCTTGTGCAGGCCGTCGGTGACCAGGAAGACGCCGCCCTTGGGCCCGACGTCCTCGCCCAGGACCATCACCGTGTCGTCCCGCTCCATCTCCTCGGTCAGGCACTCGCGCAGCGCCTGGACCATGTTGAGGTCCTCGCTGGCGGCGCCGGCCGCCGGCTCGATGGCGGCGGGGACGGTGGAGGCGTAGACGTGCTCGGTCGCCTCCTCGGGGCGGGCCTCGCGCGCGTCCATGCCCTCGCGGGTGGCCTGGGTGACGTCGCCCTTGATCTGCTCGTCGTACTCGGTTAGGCCCTTCTCGTTCAGGATCCCCTCGTCGAGCAGCCGCTTGCGGAACTGCGTCAGGCAGTCGTTGCGCTGCAGCTCGTCGATCTCCTCCTGCGTCCGGTAGCGCCGCTGATCGTCCTCGGAGGAGTGGGCGCCGAGCCGGTCGACCAGGCACTCGATGAGGGTCGGACCCTGGCCCGACCGGGCCCTGGCCACCGCCTGCTGGGCGACGTGGTAGCAGGTCACCGGGTCCCGCCCGTCGAGGGTGACGCCGGGGAAGCCGTAGCCGAGGGCGCGCTGGGCGGCGTACTGGACCGCGTACTCCTTGCGGTAGGGCACGGAGATGGCGAAACCGTTGTTCTGGCAGACGAAGATCGTCGGCAGCTTGTAGATGGCGGCGAAGTTGAACGCCTCGTGGACGTCGCCGGTGGAGCCGCTGCCCTCGCCGTAGCAGGTCATGACGACCTTGTCCGTGCCGTCCATCTTAAGCCCGTAGGCGGCGCCCGTGGCGTGGACCATCTGGGTCGCGACCGGCGATGCGTTGGAGATGACGTTGAGCCGGGTGTCGCTGAAGTGGCCGGGAGTCTGCTTGCCGCCCGAGGCGGGGTCGTCAGGCTTGGCCAGCACCGACAGCATCAGATCGAGAGGGGTGACTCCCATCCGGAAGCAGAGCACGACGTCGCGGTAGTAGGGCGCGATCCAGTCGTACTCCGGCTTGAGTGGCCAGGCGACGCCGATCTGAGCCGCCTCGTGACCGGCGCAGGAGAGCACGAAGGGCGCCCTGCCCTGCCGGTTGAGGACCTGGCAGCGGTAGTCGATCTGCCGCGCCAGCTGCATGTAGTGGTACCACTCGATCAGCGTCTTCTCGTTGACGTCGGTGTCGCGCCAATCGACCGGTTCCTGGAAGTGCCACTCTCCGGCCTGCCCGGATGTCTGGAGCCTTTCTTTCGTCTGTGCCATCGGAAGTTGTCTTTCTTACCCCTAGATGTTTATCGCCACGCCGTCGACGGCGAGCGCGGCCTCACCGAGCACCTCACTCAGCGTGGGGTGGGGGTGGATGTTGCGGCCGAGCTCCCAGGCGTCGCCCTCGAACAGCTGGGCGAGCGCCGGCTCGGCGATCAACTCGGTGGCCTGGACGCCGACCACGTGAGCGCCGAGCAACTGGCCGGTGGTCGCGTCCGCGACCAGCTTGGCGAAGCCCGCGGGCTCGCCGTGGATGAGGGCCCTTCCGTTGGCGGCGAAGGGGAAGCGCCCGACCTTGACCTCGTGGCCCTGCTCCTTGGCCTGCGCCTCGGTCAGGCCCACGGATGCGATCTCCGGGGTCGAGTAGGTGCAGCGGGTGACGAGGTTCTGGGACATGGGGTGGACGCGGGCGCCGGCCAGGTCCTCGACGGCGGTGATGCCCTCGTGGGCGGCGGCGTGGGCGAGCAGGAACCCGCCGACGGCGTCGCCGATCGCCCAGACGCCCTTGGCGCTGGTGCGCTGCCACTCGTCGACGGTGACGAAGCCGCGCTTGTCGACCTCGACCCCGGCGGCCTCCAGACCGATGTCCTTCGTCCTCGGGGTGCGGCCGATCGCGACCAGCAGCTGCTCGGCCTCGACCTTGCCGTCCTCCAGCTCGACGGTGACCTTTCCGCCGCCGACACTCGCGCCCTTGACGCGGACGCCGGTGCGGACCTTGATCCCGTCACGCTCGAAGCTCTGGCGAACCACCTTGGACACGTCCTCGTCCTCGAGCGGGACGACCCGGTCGAGCGCCTCGAGCAGCGTGACCTCGGCGCCCAGCTGGTGGTAGTAGGTCGCGAACTCGACGCCGATCGCGCCCGCGCCGATGATGGCCACCGAACCGGGGACCGAGCGGGCGAGGACCGAGTGGTCGGAGCTGACGATCCGCTCGCCGTCGAACTCGAGCCCGGGGAGCGCCCGCGGCGCCGAGCCGGTCGCGACGATGGCGGCCGCGGCCTGGATGGTCCGGCCCTCGACGTCGATCCTGCCGCCGCCCTTGAGGGTGCCGCGGCCCGGGATGACCTCGATCTTGTTCTTCCGCATCAGCCCCTGCACACCTTTGTACAGCTGGTTGACGACGCCGTCACGCCGGGTCGCGATGCGTTCGATGTCATAGGCGGCGTCCTTGACCTGGATCCCGTACTCAGCGCCTCTTGCCGCCACCTTGTGAAAGAGGCCTGATGACTCGAGCAGAGCCTTGGTCGGGATACAGCCGACGTGGAGGCAGCAGCCTCCGACTTTGTTGGACTCGATCAGGGCGACCCGCTTGCCTAGCTGGGCTGCCCGTATTGCGGCGGTGTAGCCGCCAGTGCCGCCTCCGAGGATGGCGACGTCGAACTGGTCAGTGGCCATTTTCACGGCCAAATCGGACAAGCACGAGTTCAAAGTCTACCGCTCGTCGCGATGCGGGCGAGGGCGGCGCCGGGCTACAGTGAGGACAGCACGGCCGTCGATAAAAAGGAGGAGTGGATTGCCATCACAAATTCGCGTCACCACCTGGAATGAATACCTGCACGAAAAGGCAAGCACTGATGTTGCGGCCGTTTATCCAAAGGGCATACACGGCGCTATCGGTGAGGGACTGAAGGAACAGCTCGGTGACGCTGTCACTGTCCGCTCGGCGACGCTGGAGGAGCCCGAGCACGGGCTGACCGAGGAGGTCCTGGCCGAGACCGACGTCCTCACCTGGTGGGGCCATATGGGCCACGCCCGCGTCTCCGACGACATCGTCACCCGGGTGCAGAAGCGGGTCCTCGACGGGATGGGCCTGCTCGTGCTCCACTCCGGCCACATGTCGAAGATCTTCATCCGCCTGATGGGCACAAGCTGCACCCTGAACTGGCGCGACGACGACACCGAGCATGTCTGGAACGTGAGCCCGGGACACCCAATCGCGGAGGGCGTGCCGCCCGTCTTCACCATCCCCAACCAGGAGATGTACGGCGAGTTCTTCGACATCCCGCAGCCGGACGAGCAGGTCTTCATCAGCTCCTTCGACGGCGGCGAGGTCTTCCGCAGCGGCTGCTGCTTCCGACGCGGCAAGGGCCGGATCTTCTACTTCAGCCCCGGCCACGAGACCTTCCCCGTCTACCACCAGGCTGAGGTCCGCAAGATCCTCGCCAACGCCGTCCGCTGGGCGTACCAGCCGACGCTCTCCCCGATCGATCTCTCCAAGGCGCCGAACCAGCCGCTGAACTGGTTCCGGAAGTGAGCGGCGGGGGGGGGAGGCGGCGCCGTCC
>DATAXV010000240.1:0-4750 GCA_036272915.1 Candidatus Dormiibacterota bacterium | reverse complement strand
CCAGGGCCTGGACGATCTCAGTAGGATCGGTAACGACGAAGGTGCTTCTCGCTTTTGGTCTCACACCTAAAGGCTGAAGTGCCTTCGTTGCTTTCTGGGCCCTCCCCGAGCACAGAGCTCCCCGCTGATATCCGAAGAGCCGGACCGACTGAACGATCCTCATCGGGGCCTCACGTCCTCTTGGCTGCGTTCGTGGCGTCTCCGCCCGGCCGCCTCCCGTCGCGAGGACCATCGGCGAGGCTCGCCGCCGCCCCGAGACCGGGCCTGTCTGGCCGGGCTCGTCGAGCACCCGACGGCCGGGTGAGCCGGATCCGTTGCCACCGAGACGGTCGTCGGCCAGTGCTCAATGTCCGCCCACCGTCCGCCTGGGACCCGCACTCTGGGGGGCGTGAGGGTGAGCATGGATTTGAGGGCGCCTCGTTGGCCCGCCCGGGAACGAGGCGCCGGTGCCGGTGGCGGAGGAAAAGAGCAGGGAGGGAGGATCATCGGCCGCTTCAGGAGGGACCGGCAGGACGGCCGGGAAGGCTCGGCCGGCCAGGACGATCCGGAATTCTGGCGGCAAGGGTCGACGAACGATTCGGACGAACGGGATCGTCTCCGCGGGCTGAAGGCGGGCAGGGAATCGGACCGAGGGGTGTGGTCCTGATCAATTAGGACGACCGTCTCGCGGACGGCTATGGGACCGCGCTTCTCACAAAGAAGAGACCCTATGATCGCCACGTGCTGTCGTTCCATCCACGGGGGTCACGCGATTGACGGTCGTTGCCACGGTGGGCCGCTGCGTCAACACCGTCGTCATTCCGCTGGTCCAACGCTGGTCAGGCTGGCCGCAGCGGGTCGGTGGCCGCGGCATGGGCGTGGTCTCCTACGAGGGCCGGCGCACCGGGCGGCCGGTGAGGCTCGTGGTGGGCTTCCGGCGCACGGAGTCCGGAGTCGACATCGCTGTCGAGATGCCGGATCAGAAGCGGTGGTGGCGCAACTTCACCGGCGAGGGCTGGCCGGCGGTCATCGAGGCCGGAGGCCAGCGACATCCCGGACATGGGGTCGCGACGCGTGACTCGCGGAGCGGTGTGCAGGTGACGATCAAGCTCGGGGACTCTGCGACCGAGACCACCTGACCGGACCGCCAGCTCTGAGGCCGTGATGGCTCGCCCGGCTATCAGCCCGCACCGGACGAGGTCATTGCATCATTTGGCCATGGCGCCCGACGGTCTGATCACTCGTTCCAGCCGGTTCTCAGTGGAGGAGACCATCGACCGGCTCGCCACCGCCGCACAGGCGGCGGGTCTGCTCATCTTCGCCCGGATCGATCACGCGCGGAACGCCGCTGAGAGCGGCTTCGAGCTGCGGCCTACGCAGCCCCTGATTCTCGGCAACCCTCGCGGCGGCACCCCGCTCATGCGCGATCGACAGACCGCCGGGATCGACCTCCCCCTCCACGCGCTGGCCTGGGAGGACGCCGAGGGCGCCGTGCGGCTCGCGTATCCAGACCCAGGCTGGCTCGCCGCGCGTCACGGGCTGGGTGAGGCCAGCAGCTCGAGCCTGGCTCAGATCGAGGCCGGCATGGCCGGGCTCGCCGCGTGGGCAACGGCCGGATGAGCTGGATCCGGGATCACCGGGCGGTGGTCGTCCTCGTCGTTGCGGTGGTGTTGGTCGCCGTGCTGGCGATGCAGGTGCCCGGCATGCTGGCCCGGCTCGCCGTGACCCCGGTCGGCCCGGCGCCGCTGCGCTGGCAGGTGGCGGGCGTCCCTCTCCTCTTCGACGTTCCGCCCGCCTGGAGGGTTCTCCCCCGCGACCAGGACTTCGACTTCGACCGACCCGGCCTGGTCGCGCTGGGCCGGCCGGCGACGCTGGGGGAGCGCAGCTGCTCGGGCCAGGGAGGGCGGACATGGGCGGCCGCCGCCGGGAGCAGCGTGGTCACCGGCACCAGCACCAGGCAGGTCGGCACCGATGTCGCCCGATCATGGGCGGCGGCGATCCTGGGCGGACAGGTCGGACCGGTCCGGACCGGCTCTCTCGTCGTTCCCGGCCTGCAGTCCCACTCGGAGCGTGGGGTGAGCGTCCTGGTCGAGGGCAGAGCCACCGCGCCGGGGCCGTGCGCGCCGAGCTGGGGGAGCGTTCACGTGGTCGCCGTCCCGGCGTCGACCGCGGGTTCGTCGCGGCTATTCGGCGTCTTCGTCCTCTTCTCCGGAGGCGCTGGCGTACCTGGGCAGGTCCTCGACCTCATCCTGCGCAGCGTCCGCCTCCCCTGAGGCCTCGCCCTCACGGCCCGGGCCGTCCGCGCCCCGGCGCCACGCGCCGATGCCGAGCCAGAACATGGTCAGGAGCAGGGGGGCGCCCATCAGCCAGATGCCGAGCTGGGGCCACTGATCGCTGTCGAACTGATAGGCGAGACCGCCGGGCAGGACCCGGATCGAGACGCTCCACATCACCGCCGTCGCCACCAGCATGGTGTAGCCGAAGTAGAGCAGCACCCGGCTGTGGCGGGGCAGGTGGCGCCCCCTCACGTTGGTCATGTACTCGCCGGACATGGCCACGTCCCAGAGCAGGGCGACGAGCAGGACCAGCGCCTGCACCACCGTGAAGCGGGCGCTGCCCCTGATCGCGCCCTCGAAGAGGATGTCGTCCAGCGCCCACAGGCCGGCCAGCCCGAGCAGCAGGACGAGGACCAGCCGCACCGGGGTGCGATGCTCGCGCAGGCGCCCGAGGACGGCCAGGGCGCTGGCGTAGAGGAGGGCCCCGGCGCCGACCGCGGCGGCCACCCCGCCGATGGAGACCGGGTCGGCCCAGCCGGGCGGCGTGCGGGCGGTCACGGCCATCGCCAGCCGGTCGAGGCTGGCCGGCGCCAGCACGCTCAGGTAGGACCCGTCGACCAGGCTCGGACCGAGGTAGAGGATCGCGCTGACCGCGGAGAGGAGCAGGGCGCCCCTGAGCAGCCAGAGGAGTCCGGTCCTGAGGCGGGCCGAGAGTCGCCGCGGCATCAGCGCCAGTAGGACCAGCGCGGCCACGCCGAGCACCAGGGCGGCGCGGGTGGCGTTCATGGTGACGGCGCCGATCCAGCCGGGAAGGACCGGCGCGTGCGCGCCGGTGAGGATCGGGGTCAGCCCGGTGGCGAGGTCGTTGGAGTAGCTGGCCAGGTAGAAGAGACCGCACATGGCCAGGAAGAGACCGCCCGTCGCCGCCCTCCCGCCCCTGGCCAGCAGAAGACCGGCGGTGATCAGGAGCGGCGTCCAGCCCAGGACGGCGGCGACTCCGCGGTAGGCGTCGATGGTGGCCGGCGCGAGCTCGTGGATCGGGACCACCGAGTTGGTGTCGAGCACCGCCGCCACGTACCGGATCCAGAAGCCGGCGATGGCGGCGACGGCCAGGCTCCAGAAGGGCACGACCGGGTGCGAGCCGCGCCGGGCGAGGGCCGCCCCCAGAGCCGCGGCCGAGGCGAGGAGCATGACGGTGGGCAGCACCGCGCCGCCGATCGCGCCGGAGCGGATCCCGGCTGCGACCAGCACCGCGCCGGCGATGGTGACCGCCGCCGCCAGCACCCGTGGGCGGTGCCGTTCGGGGAGGAGGCGCTCGGAGATGCTCTCTCCGGCCGCGGTGGCGCGGGCGGCGACCGCCTCCGACCATTCGGCGAAATCGGTTCCGGCGAGGAAGAGGATCGGGATCAGGAGGTTGTCCTCCAGCGCGCCCAGGTCCCGGTCGAGGCTGGAGGCGAAGACGCCGGCAGACCCCGCGGCGGCCAGGGTGGCGGCGTAGCCGGTGCCGGTGACGATCAGGCAGAGGAGGAAGGTGGGCAGGCGCAGCCGCCGGCGGTGGTGCAGGCGGGGCAGGCGCCGGTCGTGCGAGCGGTCGGCGAGCCAGAGCCCGGCGGCGGTGATCCAGAGCACCAGGATCGGGAGCAGGAAGGCCACGTCGGAGCCCCAGTCCCGCACGGGGAGATAGCTCCAGTTCCCCTCCCAGAGGACGTAGCGGAGATCGGCGGCGATGGTGGCCGGCGGGGTCGGGAGGCTGCTCCATCGGGACAGCGTGTAGACGGCGAGGACGAGGAGGCGGACGCCGGCGTGGGCATGGAGCGCGCCGGCCAGGAGGTAGGCCCAGGAGAGGGCGAGGAAGACGGCCGCGGCGACGACCAGGGGCAGGGGGAAGCGCTCGGAGGCGTAGGTGACCGAGCCGAGGGGCGCGTAGCGGGAGAGCAGTAGTAGAAGGACGGAGAGAAGGACCACCGCCAGCGAGGCGAGGGTCAGGGTCGTCAGGCCGCGATCCATGCCCCGGATCCGGATCAGCTTCTCCCGGAGGGCGTCGGAGAGGCTCGCGACCTCCCTGGCGCCCGCCGCCTCGGTCGGGCCGCCGGTGGCCGGCGGTGTCTCCGCGCTCATCGCCGATCAGCCCGATCGCCGGGGGGCGCGCCCGGCCGCTCGGCGCGGCGGACGGGCCGCCTCACCGCGCCGGTCAGCCGGTGACGGTGGGGCCGACCTGGTCGACGGAGATGCGGATGATGACCCGGCGCTGGTCGACCATCGCCTTCCGGTACTCGTCCCAGTTCTCGTGCTCGCCCGAGATCCTGCGGTAGTAGTCGACCAGAGGCTCCATGGCCTCGGGCAGGCTCTGGACGGTGACGGCGCCGTCGACCTGGACCCAGGGCCCGAAGAAGCGATCGGTGAAGCCGCAGTAGGTGGCTCGGGGGGCGCGGCGCAGGTTCCGGACCTTGTATGCGGTCTCCCGGCTGCTGATGACGATGTCCCCGGCGCCGTCG
>DATAXV010000239.1:0-8801 GCA_036272915.1 Candidatus Dormiibacterota bacterium | reverse complement strand
TCCTGGTGGCGATCGGGATCCTGATCTTCGACCTCTACTGGTTCTTCCGCTCCTTCTACCTGGTCATGACCGTGACCGGGACCTACCGCCACCTGAAGCGCGACATTGCCATCGACTGGCTGGAGCGCTGCCACGAGACCTACTCGGAGGGCGCGACCGACCCGCTCTCCTACTACCACCTCTGCATCATCCCGACCTACACCGAGCCCTACCGGGTGCTCGAGCGGACCGTGCAGGCGATCGCCGACGCCAATTATCCGGCGCACCTGAAGCTGGTGGGAGTCATCACCAGGGTCACCGACAAGAACGGTTGGGAGAACGTGGCCAAACTCCGCGAGAAGTTCGGTCACGAGTTCGGTGGCTTCTATCACATCAAGGACCCGATGGAGCCGCCCCTGGTCCCGGGCAAGTCGGCGGCGATGAACTGGGGTGGCCGCGACATGGTCAAGCGGCTCACCGCCGAGGGCTACGACCTGCGGCGCATCATCGTCACCGACCTCGACTCCGACTACAAGGTCCATCGCGAGTACTTCCCGTGGCTGAGCTTCCATCACGCGCGGGAGCACCAGCGCGAATACACGATCTGGCAGCCGGTGCCCTTCTTCCACAACAACTACTGGGAGGTGCCGCTGGCGGTCCGGATGATGTCGACCGCCGGACACCAGGCCCAGATGTTCCTCCACTCCCAGCCACGCCGTCTGGTGCCCTTCTCCAGCTACAGCTGCAGCCTGAAGTTCGTGCACGACGTGGGCTACTGGGACAAGGACGTCATCCCCGAGGATTCGCGGTTCTACTGGAAGGCGTTCTTCACCTACGGCGCGAAGCTGCAGATGAAGCCCTGCTATCTGCCGATCTACGGTGACTGTCCGCAGTCCAAGGACTACGCGGCGACGCACCTCAGCCAGTACAACCAGATCAAGCGGTGGTCCTGGGGCGTCACCGACGTTCCCTACGTGCTGAAGCGGGTGTTCAAGTACAAGCAGATCCCGCTGCGGCTCCGCCTGTACAAGACGATGAACCTGATCCTGAACCACCTCAACTGGGTGTTCCTGCCCTTCCTGCTCATGTTCGGGGCGTCGATGCCGGTCACCGCCAGTCTCGACTTCTCCCTGACCGACATCGGGCACAACCTCGGCCTCTACTCGGAGATCATCCTCACCGGCGCGCTGGCCACGGTCCTGATCCTGGCCTTCATCGAGAACCGGCTGCTGCCGCCCAAGCCGGACAGCTGGGGCAAGTGGCGGAAACGCGCCGTCAACCTCCAATTCGTCACCTACCCGGTCGTCGGGCTTGTCTTCAGCGTCATCCCGGCGCTGGAGTCGCACACCCGGCTCCTGCTCGGCAAGTACCTCGAATACCGGGTCACGGAGAAGGTCTGACGGCCACGTGGTGACTCCCCCGGCGCTCGCCGGGGTGCGGGAACCAGGCCCTCTCGGCGCTGGCCGGACACCACCGCCGGGCTGGTCGGAAGGCGGAATATCCGGCGATCCGAACTGCTTGATTTAGGTATGAGCAACCTAAAGGTATTTACCGAGGACTCCTTCAAGACCGAGGTCCTCGAGTCGGAGCAGCCGGTCGTGGTCGACTTCTTCGCGACCTGGTGTGGCCCCTGCAAGATGATGGCACCCGTGGTGCATCAGCTGGCCGACGACTTCGCTGCCAAGGTCACCGTCGGTCAGCTCGACGTGGACGAGGCTCCCTCCCTTGCCCAGCGGTACCAGGTGATGGGCGTGCCGACCCTCGCCATCTTCGAGGGCGGGCAGCTCGTCGACCGCCTGGTCGGCTTCCCCGGTCCGGCCGCGGTGCGCGACTTCGTCGAGAAGCACGCCGTCGCCACGGCCTGACCCTCTCCGCCGGGGGTCCCATCGCGGACCCCCGGAGCCACACCGAGACCGCCTGAGCCCGCCGGGCGATAGCCGCGGCCGCCTCAGCCGCCGTTGATGAAGGCGATGTCGCGACGTCCGGCGTCGGGGGCCAACACCTCCAGCAGCCGGGCCGCCTCCTCCGTCGCCTCCGCGGCCAGGGCGCTCGGGACCGGCCGGAAGGCCCGTATCTCGAGGACGGCAGACGGACGCTCCGCCCTCACCATCCAGGTGCCGGCGACGAACCCGTCGATCAGCACCATGCGCGGGAACACGCCATTCTTCGTGTCAACGCGGGCGCGGTCCTCCTCGGAGATGATTCGCGACCGGTCGGAGTGCGAGAGGAACACGTTGTCGAACTCGGGCAGGAACCGGACCGGCGCCGAACGCCCGGCATCCGGCAGCGGACCGTCCTCGAGGTCGAGGAGCTCCCTCCCCTGCTCGTCGCGGAAGGTGCGGAGCCGCGGCCTCAGGGCGTCGATCGCCTCTCTCCAGCGAGTGAGCCCCGACCAGATCTGCAGGTCGCGGGGGGTGGCGGGGCCGAAGGCGCGGAGGTAGCGTTCGACCAGAGCGGTCGGAGACAGACCTCCCGTCATCGACCCCCCCAGCCAGGACTCGGCCGGCCGGTGCAGCGCCTGGCCGCTCCTCCCCCACAGTCCGCGTGGTGGGATCTGGACCATTGGCACGAGCGCTCGGACGGCACTGGCCAGACCCTGTGGCGGGCAGTCCGGCCAGCGCGTGGCCATCCTCGCGCCGAGCGTGCCGAGCGAGAGCGGTTCCGATTCCAGCAGCCCTCTCCCCTCCGCCTCCAGGGCGACCCTGTCGACCTCGCTGAGGGGCGCGCCATAGGCGCCGAACGCCCTCCGCTCCAGCATCTCCCTCATCAGTGGCCGGAGCGCCGCGCAGTCTCCCGCCGTGACCAGATGGATGGTCGAGCGCATGAGCGCGATGCGGACCGCGCCCCTGTTCGCGATCAGGTCCGAGAGGTCGTCAGGACGGAAGGCCCGGAGCCGGCTCCAGAGGGCGATGTAGGGCGGAGTCGGGAGCTGCGCCTGCATTCCGATCAGATGCTCGAGCGCGTCGCCGGCGCCGAGGTCCGAGCGCTCCAGCAGCAGCTGGCGGGCGAGCAGGGCCCGGTTGAGCGCGCGCCGCGAGAGCACCGGGGCGGAGCGTGCCCGCGAGGAAGGACCCCTCGCGAGCCCCGACGACGGTGATCCGGCTGGGGAGGGCAACATCACTCGAAGCGTAGAGGGGATTGGGGACGGATCCGGTCCTCGATCCGGATCCGTCCCCCGTCAGCGCCTGATCAGTGGCCCCACATCTGCCGGCTGGCGTGCTGGACCGTCTCCGGCCCCCGCTCCCCGGTCCGGATGCGAACCGCCTCCTCAACGTCGAGGATGAAGATCTTGCCGTCCCCCACCTCGCCGGTGCGGGCGGCAGTGGCGACCCGCTCGGTCACCGTCTCGACGATCTCCGAGCGCATCACCGCCTCGATCTTCAACCGGGGCAGGAGCGAGATGTGAACCGTGGTGCCACGGTACCGCTCGGTGTATCCGCGCTGGGCGCCGCAGCCCTTCACCTCGGTCACGGTCACACCCGAGACCCCGCACTCGTCGAGCACGTCCTGCACCTCCTGAAGGCGCTCGTGCCGAACGATCGCGACCATCATCTTCATGCTCATACCGGCTTAGCCTCGCTCTTCTCATCGACGACTCGGGTAGAGGCCGCGACCCCCTCGCGGGTCGGGTTCGTCGCCGGAAAGTGTGCCGGACGGTAGACGCCGCCGGGGACCGGCATGAACGACTCCGGGTAGCCCCACATGCCGTGCTCGCTGATGTCGAGGCCCTCGAGCTCCTCCTGAGCGCTGACCCGCAGTCCGACCGTTCGCTTGATCACCCAGAAGCAGGCGAAGCTGAGGATGAAGACGGTGCCGAAGGACATGGTCACGGCCAGCGCCTGGGCGCCGAGCTGATGGAAGCTGCCGGTGTAGAACAGGCCGCCCTCGCCGACACCGTTGAACTTGGCCAGGGCGGGAACCGTGAAGAGCCCGCAGGACAGCGTCCCCCAGATGCCGGCCAGGCCGTGGGCGGAGAGACAGCCGACCGGGTCGTCGATCCAGCGGTCGATGATGGGGATGGCGACGACCACGATCAGCCCGGCGACGGCACCGATGACGACGGCCGCCCAGGGCTCGACGTAGCCGGAGGCGGCGGTGATGGCGACCAGCGCGGCGATCGCGCCGTTGCCGATCATGCCCACGTCCAGCGTCCGCATGGTCAGGTAGCTGACGCCGAGGGCGGTCACGGCCCCGGCGGCGGCGGCCATCTGGGTGGTGATGACGACGTCGGCGAAGTGGAGGTTCAGCGCCTGCAGGGTCGATCCGGGGTTGAAGCCGAACCAGCCGAACCAGAGGATGAGGACACCGAGCTGGGCGAGGGGCATGTTGTGCCCGGGGATGGCGTTGGGGCGCCTGTCCGGGCCGTACTTGCCGATGCGGGGACCGAGCAGCAGCAGCCCGGCGAAGCCGGCCGTGGCGCCGGTCAGGTGGACGACGGTGGAACCGGCGAAGTCCTGGGCGCCGATCGTCGTCTCCAGGAAGCCGCCGCCGAACAGCTGGTGGCTGATGAGCGGGTAGATGATCGCGCAGAAGGGGATCGCGAAGAGGATGTAGACGATGAACTTGGTCCGCTCCAGCATCGTCCCCCAGACGATCGCCAGCGACACCGCGCAGAAGACGAACTGGAACATGAACTTGGCGGCCGCGGGCGCGTCGCTGCTCGCCATCGCGGGCAGGTTGAGGACCGAGCCGGGGAAGAAGGTGGGCACGAAGCTGCTCCCGCCGAACAGCGGGAAGAGCCAGTGCGCCGCGGCCCCGAAGGCGAGCCCGAAGCCGACCAGCCAGTAGACGATGGAGGCGATGCCGAAGTTGGTCAGCACCTTGGCCACCACCGTGCCCACGTTCTTCATGCGGCTGAAGCCGACCTCGAGCATGGCGAAGCCGGCCTGCATGAACATCACCAGAAGGGCGGCGACGACGACCCAGACCGTGTCGACGGCGATCGCGACGGCCTTGGGCGTGATCGTCTCGGCCACGAGCGGCACAACGGACGTGGAGACAGACGGAATCAAAAGTCCAAGGGTCATGAATCCACGAAACCGGCCCTCATGCCAAACGTCCTACATACGGAGGCACCAAATTTCATCCGGGTCTATTCGGTTGATCCAACCGGTAACGGGTAGGCTTGAGCGAACATTTACCGTACGAACCACACGATGATTGCCCATCGCCTTTTATGCGGTCCCTACATAACAGCCGCTAGGCGGTCTTCCTAGCATGGAAATGATCAACCGAAACAACCCTTGGAGGCGTCCATGGCAGTCGATGTCGTGAAGAGTCCGCAGACCACCCCAGCCGAGGTGCTGCAACGGGCTCGCTCGGGAGGGGTCAAGGTCGTCGATATCCGCTTCACGGACCTACTCGGCGCCTGGCAGCACTTCAGCGTGCCCCTGAGCGAATTCGAGGAGGAGGTCTTCGCGGAGGGACTGGGATTCGATGGTTCCAGCATCCGCGGATTCCAGGCCATCAACGAGAGCGACATGCTCCTCCTCCCCGACCCCGACACCGCGGTGCTGGACCCGGTCCTGCAGATCCCGACCATGTCCATCGTGTGCGACGTGGTCGACCCGTTGACCCGGGAGCCGTACAGCAGGGACCCTCGTTACGTGGCTCGCAAGGCCGAGGCCTATCTCGCCAAGTCGGGCATCGCCGACATCAGCTACTGGGGCCCTGAGGCGGAGTTCTACATCTTCAACTCGCTTCGCTTCGACCAGGGCATGGAGCACGGGTTCTACTACATCGACTCGGAAGAGGGGATCTGGAACACCGGCGCCAACGGCAGCCCCAACCTGGGCTTCCGGCCCCGGGCCAAGGGTGGCTACTTCCCGGTGCCGCCGGTCGACAAGCTGCAGGACCTCCGCTCGGAGATCATGCTCACGCTGATCGACGCCGGGATCTCGGTCGAGGTGCAGCACCACGAGGTCGGCACCGGTGGCCAGGCGGAGATCGACCTGCGCTTCGACACCCTGGTCAAGATGGCCGACCAGATGCAGACGTACAAGTACATCGTCAAGAACGTCTGCGCCAAGCACGGCTATGTCGCCACCTTCATGCCCAAGCCGCTGTTCGGCGACAACGGATCAGGCATGCACACCCACATCAGCCTGTGGAAGGATGGCGAGACCCTGATGTTCGACGAGGCCGGCTACGCCGGTCTCAGCGACCTCGCCCGCTGGTTCATCGGCGGCCTGCTCGGTCATGCCCCGGCCATCCTCGCCTTCGCCGCGCCGACCACCAACTCCTACCGGCGGCTGGTGCCCGGGTTCGAGGCGCCGATCAACCTCGTCTACTCCAAGCGCAACCGATCGGCCTGCGTGCGCATCCCGATGTACTCCAACAACCCCAAGGCGAAGCGGGCCGAGTTCCGGTCGCCCGATCCGACCGCCAACCCGTACCTGGCCTTCCCGGCGATGCTGATGGCCGGCCTGGACGGCGTGAGGCGGAAGCTCGAGCCGCCGAAGCCCCTGGACAAGGACATCTACGAGCTCGAGGGCGCGGAGAAGGCGGCGATCGCCAACGTCCCCGGCTCGCTGCAGGAGTCGCTCGAAGCTCTTCGCAACGATCAGGCCTTCCTGCTCGAGGGCGACGTCTTCACCCCCGACGTGATCGAGGCCTTCATCGACTACAAGTGGCACGAGGAGGTGGAGCAGGTCGCCCAGCGGCCGCACCCCTACGAGTTCCACCTGTATCACGACGCATAGTCCGATCTGAGAAGCCAGAGCCGGGGGCCGTGCGGACGGCCCCCGGCTCTTCTCTTTACAGCGGCCCGACCGCGTTCAGGTGAAGAGGCAGAAGGGGTGCCCGTCCGGGTCGCGCATCACGCGGACCGCATCCTGCGGCTGAAACTCGTCGAGTCCCGCGCCCTGCTCGACCGCCCAGGCCACCGCCACGTCTAGGTCCTCGACATGGATGTCCAGGTGCTGGGAGGCGGTCTGCTCGCCTTTGCGGCTGGGCCAGACCGGCCGCTGGTACTGGCGGTCGTACTCGATGTTAAGGGTCGGTCCGATCTCCCCCTCGGGCGGGCGCAGCTGGACCCAGCCGCCGTCGGGTGGCGCGTCCGGAGCGGGCGGATCCTCCGCCGCCACCGGCCAGCCGAGCAGCCGGGAGTAGAAGGCGCCGAGCGCCTTGGGGTGGGCGGCAGCGACGGTGACCGATGTGACTCGCAGATGAGGCCCTGCCATGTAGCTACCTCCTGGCGATGGCTGACGTACAGGCGTCAACCGTACCGGGGGTAGGAGGGCTGCGGAGAGAGCGCCTCAGACGTGCAGCATCTGGCGCGCGCGCAGGGCGATCGCGACCGCGACGCGGGTCTCCGGATCGTCCAGCTTGAGGCTGGTCAGGGCCTCGATCCGCTCCACCCGGTAGCTGAGCGAGTTGATGTGGACGCCCAGCTTGCGGGCGGCGGCGCGCCGCACCCACCGCGCGGCGACGAGCGCCTCGAGCGTTTCCAGAAGAGGCGTCTCCCTCGACTGCGCGTAGTCGACGAGGGGACCCAGCAGCTCATCGACGAAGCGCCGCAGGGCCTCCGGCGCCTGCACTTCGAGCAGCAGCCGGAAGGCACCCAGCGAGCGGTAGGACGTCACCTGCGCGCGGCCGCCCACGCGCCGGGCCAGCCGCAGCGCCTGCCGGGCCTCGACGTGAGAGCGGGACAGTTCGACGACGTTCGTGGCCAGGTTGCCGACTCCGACCGACACCGTGACCGGCCGGAGGGCGGGCGCGCTGACAGCGCGCAGGGCCTCGGCGAACTGTTCGGCCGCGGCCAGGTTGGAGGCAGCTTCCTCCGGCACCAGGACCACCGCCGACGACGAGCGGACCACGATCAGGGCCGAGGGCATGCGCCGGCGGACGAGGTCGCGCAGGACCTCCTCCAGGCGCTCCTGCCGATTGGGCGAGGCGACCTCGCTCTCCGCCGAGGGATCGTCGACCTCCAGCACCAGGACCCAGGCGTGGTCGGGCAGCCGGTGGCCGAGCCGCTCCGCCTGCCGGGCGAGCCGCTCCGCCTCCTCGGCCTCGAGGCCGCCGGCCAGCACCTCTTCGACGAGATCCCCGCGGAGCCGCCGCTCGACCTCGGCCGCCGCCCTCTCCTTGGAGAGCTCGAGCGCCAGCACGGTCGAGCCGTGCTCCAGCGCCCGGCGGCGCTCCTCCTCGTCGATCGGGCTCTCCGGCTGGGCCACGGCGAGAATGCCGAGGACGGCGTCGCCGGCACGGACCGGCACCAGGTCGTGGGCACGGCGCCGCCGCCCGACCTCCATCGGGAAGCCCCGGGCCCCCGCGGAGAGCATTGCCGGGGTCAGCGTGAGCCGGGTCGGGAACCCGTCCGAGCGCTCGCCGCCGACGTAGACGCGGAAGCCGGCCGACGAGTACAGGGCCGCCGCCCCGCCCGCCAGCGCGCCGACCGCGTCGAGGATGGCGGGGATCCCGGCCGCCTCCAGGGAGAGGCGGGTGAACCGCTCGTGGATGTCGTGCGAGAGCCGCACCTTCTCCAGCTGCGATTCGAGGCGGCGCTGCAGCTCGCTGCGCTCCAGGATCCCGGCCACCTGGCCGGCGATGGCGCGCAGGAAGTCGATGTCCTGCTGAATGAAGTCACGGGTCTCCACGGTCTGGACGTTGAGCACACCGACCAGGCGGGGACCGGATTCGATCGGCACCGACAGCATCGAGCGGAAGCGCTCATCGTCGAGCCCCCTCACCCACTTCCAGTGCGGATCGAGCGAGACCTCTGCGACCAGGCGCGGCGTCCGCGACTCCGCGACCCAGCCCGTGATCCCCTCGCCGACCGCCATCGTCACCTCGCCGACCATGCGCTCGTTGAGGCCGTTGGT
>DATAXV010000238.1:0-17324 GCA_036272915.1 Candidatus Dormiibacterota bacterium | reverse complement strand
GCCGGCCAGGACCGAGAGCGAGGCGCCGGGGATGGCGGTGGCCAGCTCCAGCGCCGCCTCGGGGCTGACGACGACGTCCCCGGCTCCGGCGAGGACCAGGGTGGGCGCGGACGGCGCCTCGGCGGTGGGTGCACCGTCGTGGCCGGCCAGCGCCTCGCAGCAGAGAGCGTAGCCCTCCCCGTCGCAGCCGGCGAGCATGGCGGCGGTAGCAGCCACCCTCTCCGGCTGCCGGGCGCGGAAGCCCTCGTCGAACCAGCGGGGCATGACCTCGCCGAGGATGGAGGCGGTCCCGCCGGCCCTGACCGCGGCCGCCCGTCGCCGCCAGCGGTCGGCCGGGCCAAGTCGCAGCGCCGTGCAGGCGAGGACGAGCCGGTCCACCCGCTCCGGCCGGCGGCGGGCGGCCTCCAGGGCCACCGCCCCGCCCATGGAGAGCCCGCACAGCGAGGCCCGCTCGATGTCCAGAGCATCGAGCAGATCGATCAGGTCCCGCGCCATGTCCCGGATCGAGTACGGCCCGGGCGGCGCCCCCGATCCGCCGTGGCCCCGGTGGTCATAGGTCAGGACCCGGAGATACCCGGAGAGGACCGGCAGCTGGGCGTCCCAGAGCGCCTGGGTGGTGCCCAGCGAGGTGGAGAGGACCAGCACCGGTGCCCCGCGGGGTCCGGCCAGCCGGTAGGCGATGCGGGTGCCGGCGGTCTCGATGATCCCTCTCACGCCTCCTCCTCGAGCCGCCGGTGGGCGGCCAGGGCCCGGTCGATGAAGACCTGGCTGGAGCCGAGGTAGCCAGCCGGGTCGCAGAGCGCGTCGAGCCGGTCGGGGCTGCGCCTCGAGGTGATCTCCGGCTCGGCGTCGAGCGCCCGCCGCAGCGACCCCACCTCGACCGCACGCCTCGACGCCGCCTCCAGGATCGCCTCGGCCCGCCGCCTGCCGACCTCGGGGGCGAGGTCGAGCATCACCCGCTCGGCGAGCAGCAGTCCATGGCTCGCCTCCAGGTTCCGGGCCAGGGCGGCGGGGTCGACCCGCAGCCCCTCGAGCACATCGGCGACGGCGGCGACGGCACCGCCGGCACTGCGAAGCAGGTCGGTGAGCGTCTGCCACTCGGCGTGCCAGGCTCCGGCCGCGCGCTCCTGCTCCTGAGCCATGGCGGCGAGCAGCACCGACACCTGGCCCTGGGCGCGGCGGGCGGCGCCGATCGCGGTGACGGCGCCGATCGGGTTGCGCTTGTGGGGCATGGTCGAGGATCCGCCCCGGCCCTCACCGCCCTCCTGGACCTCGGCCACCTCGGTCTGGGCGAGCAGGACCACGTCCAGCGCGACCTTGGCGGCGACGCCGGCGGCGATGCCCAGGGCGCAGGCGAGCTCGGCGATCCGGACCCGGTCGGTGTGCCAGGGGAGCGCCGGCTCGGCCAGCTCGAGGCGGGTGGCCAGGCGGGCCGCCACCCGCGGCCCGTGCTCTCCGAACGCGGCCAGCGTCCCCACCGCGCCACCCAGCTGCACGGCCAGCCGGTCCGACCGCACCCGCTCCAGGCCGGTGGCGCCGTCGACCAGGGCCGTCAGCCAGCCCGCCGCCCGGAGCCCGAAGGAAAGCGGCGCCGCCTGCTGCAGCAGCGTCCGGCCGGCGGCGAGGGTGCCGCGATGGGCGCCGGCGAGGGTGGCGGCCGCGCGGCGGGCGCGGGCCAGGTCGGCGACGATGAGCCCGGTCGCGCCGCGGGCCACGAGCATGGCCGCCGTGTCGATCACGTCCTGGCTGGTGGCGCCGAGGTGGAGGTGGCCGGCCGCCTCCGGCTCGAGGACGTCCCGCAGGGCACGGAGCAGAGGGACGACCGGGTTGCCCGTGCTCCTCGCCGCCCGGCCCAGCTCGGCGGCGTCAGGCCGCAGCCTGGCGCAGGCGCCGGCGATCGCCCGCGCCGCCTCCTCGGGTACCAGCCCCTCCTCCGCCTGCGCCCCCGCCAGCTCCGCCTCGAAGGCGAGCATCCCTCGCAGCCAGGCCTGATCCGAGGTCGCGGCGAGCAGCGAGTCCGGTGTCAGGATGGGCTCGAAGAGCCCCGTGTCCGCCCCCAACCCGCCTACCCGAAGAAGACGGTCTCGCCGTCGCCCTGGAGGCGGACGTCGAAGAGCAGCTGCCCTCCCACGGCCCGGGCGACGAGGGTCGGGCGGCGGTCCTCGGGGACGCCGGCCAGGACCGTGTCGGCGGCGTTGGCCTCCGCCTCGTCGGGGAGGTAGAGCCGGGTGCGCACCGGTCGCGTCAGGCCGCGGGCGAAGACCAGGAGCTCGAGATGTGGGGCGTCGCCGGAGCCGGCGACGGGCCTGGCGGTCCGGAACCAGAACTCGCCCTCCGGATCGGTCAGGCAGCGGCCGAAGCCCGGCCAGTCGGCGGCCGCGGTGCCGGCCGGCGGTCGCTGCCAGATCTCGACGGCGCCGTCGGGCACGCCGGCCCCGGCTCCGTCCAGCACCCGTCCCCGGATGACCAGCGCCCCCACCGCGCCCTCCGGCACCAGCTCCGGGCGGCTCAGCGGGGCCAGGCCCAGCGAGATGTAGGGGCCGGCCGTCTGCTGGGGGGTGGGGGGGAGGCTCACCGCCGGTGCTCCATCCCCTCGAACGGCGTCGGGGCGCGGCCGCCGACGACGATGTCGAAGCGGTAGCCCAGCGCCCAGGCGGGCTCGGTGAGGGTCATGTCCAGCTGGGCCAGGAGGCGCTCCCGGCCGGCCGGATCGGCGACCGAGTTGAAGATCGGGTCGATGGGCAGGAGCGGGTCGCCGGGGAAGTACATCTGGGTCACCAGCCGGTCGGTGAAGGCGCGGCCGAAGACGGAGAGGTGGATGTGGGCCGGACGCCAGGCGTTGGGGTGATTGCCCCAGGGGTACTCGCCGGGCCGGATGGTGATGAAGGTGTAGCGCCCCTCGCCGTCGGTCAGGCACCGGCCGTGGCCGGTGAAGTTGGGGTCGAGCGGGGCCGGGTGGTCGTCGGTCCGGTGGGCGTAGCGGCCGGCGGCGTTGGCCTGCCAGAGCTCGATCAGCTGGCCGGTGATGGGCCTGCCCTCGGTGTCGAGCAGGCGGCCGGCGACGATGATGCGCTCGCCCAGGGGCTCAGCCGGGTGCTGGCGGGTGAGGTCGTGGTCGGCGGGGCCGACGGTGCGCTCCCCGAAGACCGGGCCGCTCGGGTCGGTCAGGTCGGGGGCCAGCCGGAGCAGCGGCCGCGAGGGGGCGCGGAGCGTGGTCGAGCGGTAGGCGGGGTGGTCGTAGGGCGGGTCGAGGCTCCGCAGGTCGACCTCGCCGAGGGGCTCGCTCACGGCCGCCGCCCATCCCGCGCGCCCGCCGATTCGAGCACGACGGCGACGCCCTGGCCGACGCCGATGCACATCGCCGCCAGGCCCCATCCGCCGCCGCGGCGCAGCTGCCAGGAGAGGCTGGTCAGGAGGCGGGCGCCGGAGCAGCCCAGCGGATGGCCGATGGCGATGGCGCCGCCGAGCGGGTTGACCCGCTCCGGATCCAGGTCGGACCATTCCGCCAGGCAGGCCAGGGACTGGGCGGCGAAGGCCTCGTTCAGCTCCACCGCGGCGATGTCGGCCCAGCTCCTGCCGGCGCGGGTGAGCGCGCGCCGGGCGGCCTCCACCGGGCCGATGCCGTAGAGCTGCGGCTCGACGGCCGACACCGCTCGGGAGACGATGCGGGCCAGGGGGCGGAGGCCGAGCCGGCTCAGCGCCCGCTCGCCGGCGAGCAGCAGCATGGAGGCGCCGTCGTTGAGCGGGGAGGCGTTGCCGGCGGTCACCGTGCCGCCCGGCCGGAAGGCGGGCCGGAGGGCCCCCAGGCGCTCCATCGTGGTGTCGGAGCGGATGCCCTCGTCGCGCCCCATCTCGACCTCGGGTACGGGGACGATCTCCTCGGCGAAGGCGCCCTCGGCCCAGGCCGCCGCCGCCTTGCGGTGGCTGCCCAGCGCGAAGCGATCCTGGCTCTCCCGGTCGATGCCATAGCGCTCGGCCAGGATCTCCGCCCCCTCGCCGAGCGGCACCGTCCACTGCGCGGGCATGGCCGGGTTGACCATCCGCCAGCCCAGGGCCGAGGAGAAGAGGGTGGCGTCGGCTCGCGGGAAGGGCCGGTCCGGCTTGGGCAGCACCCAGGGGGCCCGGCTCATCGACTCGACGCCGCCGGCGACGCAGATCTCGGCGTCTCCGACCGCGATCGCCCGGCTGGCCTCGATCACCGCCTCCATGCCCGAGCCGCAGAGGCGGTTGACCGTGCTCCCGGGCACGCTCACGGGGAGGCCGGCGAGCAGGACCGCCATCCGGGCCACGTTGCGGTTGTCCTCGCCGGCGCCGTTGGCGTCGCCCAGGACCACGTCGTCGATCAGGCGGGGGTCGAGGTCGGGAGAGCGCTCGAGCAGTGCCTGGAGCGTCGTCCCCGCCAGGTCGTCGGGGCGGACGCCGGCCAGCGCCCCGCCGAGACGGCCGATCGGGGTGCGGACGGCGTCGACGATGAAGACCTCGTTCATCCGACCGGCTCCTGGGTCGCCTGGAGCCGGCGCAGGAGGCCAAGCTCCTCGGCGGTGGGCGGTGGCGTCGTGACCAGGTCGGGCGAGACCCTGAGCTCCCAGCCGGTGGCCTCCCTGACCCGCTCCACGGTCGAGCCGGGGTGGGTCGCGCAGAGGGTCAGCTCGCAGGTCTCGGGGTCGGGCCGGAGCAGGCCCAGGTCGGTGATCACCAGGACCGGGCCGCGGCCGCGCAGGCCCAGCCGCTCGCGATCGCCGGGGCCGGCGCCGAAGCCGACGCTGGTGACGAAGTCGAGCCGGTCGACGAAGGAGCGGCGGCTCTGGCGCATGACCACCATCACCTCGCCGCAGGAGCCGGCGATCTCGGGCGCGCCGCCCGCCCCGGGCAGCCGCACCCGGGGATGGTCGGGATCGCCGATCAGGGTGCTGTTGAGGTTGGCCCTGCGGTCGATCTGGGCGCCGCCGAGCATGCCCACGTCGATGCGCCCGCCCTGCAGCCAGTAGTTGAAGATCTCGGCCATCGGCACCACCGTGTCGGCGGTCTCGGCGAGCTCGCCGTCGCCGATGGAGAGGGGGAGGCGCTGGGGCTTGGCCCCGATCGTGCCCGATTCGTAGATCAGCACCAGGCCGGGAGCGTGGAGGCCCCGAGCCAGGTTGGCGGCGGTGCTGGGGATGCCGATGCCGACGAAGCAGGTCTGGCCGTCGCGCAACTGGCGGGCCGCGGCGACCGCCATCATCTCATCGGTGCTGAAGTCCCCGGCTGGGGTCATGGCGCCGCCGCCGACATGACGTTGCGCCGCATCCAGTCGAGGAAGCGCTCGCGGTCGCGGCTGATCTCGTCCCAGGCCTGGTAGAAGCCGTTGTCGCGCTCCGAGAAGCCGGCCGCGTAGGAGGGGTGGCAGCCGCCGGGCACCCTGGCCACCGCGGTCACCACCCAGCCGGGCAGGACCACCGCTCCCGGCCTCGGCGGGAGCTCGTCGACGATCTCCTCGACCGTGACCAGAGAGCGCTCGGCGGCCAGCACCGCCTCCTTCTGGACGCCGGTGATGCCCCACATCTGGACGTTCCCCCGCCGGTCCGCGAGCTGGGCGTGGATGACGGAGACCTCGGGCCGGATCGCCGCCACGGCGGCCAGCCGCTCGCCGGTGAAGGGGCATTCGATGGTGGCGACCGTGCTGGTCCGCCCGACCAGCCCGGTCCCGGCATAGCCGCGCATGACCATGAAGGGGAGCCCGGAGGCGCCGGCGACGTAGCGGTTGGTCAGCCCGGCGTGGCTGTGCTCGTCCAGCTCCAAGGGGAGCGGCCAGCCGTTCTCGATGGCGTCGCGGAAGCGATGGAGGGACCCCACGCCGGGGTTGCCGCCCCAGGAGAAGACGAGCTTGCCGGCGCATCCCATCCCGATCATCTGGTCGAGGAGCAGGTCCGGCGTCAGCCTGACCAGGGTCAGGTCCTGGCGGCGCTGGCGGATGATCTCCTGGCCGGCGGCGAAGGGGATGAGGTGCGTGAATCCCTCCAGGGCCACGCAGTCGCCGTCGTGGACGAGGAGGTCGACGGCGGTGGTGAGATCGGCGATCCGGGCCATCAGGCGAGCCCGGGCCGGTCGGGAGGTCTCCCGCGGCCGGCGTACGCATGGCGCACGGGGGTTCCCCTGGAGAACACGATAACTGATGCTATGAGCGCGTCCGGCGAGCGTCAAGGCGCCGTCGGCCGGCGGGGGCCGGTCGGCGGCGAGACGTGCCCGTCTCGGACGGGCCGGCGTACCGTTCGACGCCGAGGAACTGGCGATAACCGAGGATCAGCTGGTCCGTCGCAGGGACGCCAGGATCGGCCCCGAGCCGGACGGCCTCGGGCGGGCGGTGTCGGACGACCGGAGGCGTGTCCGCCGGCACATGCGTGCATCGACATGACGATCGAGCAACGGATACGGGAGGCTGAGCGGAGGCTCTTCGCCAGCAGCGACCTCGAGCTCCAGGAATCGTTCGTCGAGCTTCCCACGGCGCGCGTGCGATTGAGGGTTCTCGGCGTCGGTGTCGGCCGGCCGCTGGTCATGCTGCACGGCGTGACCCTCGGCGCGGCCGCCTGGGCTCCCTGGCTACCGGTTCCATCTTGTCGAGCTGCCCGGCCATGGGCTTTCGGGACCGGTGCACCACCGGATCGGCGCGGTGCGCGACCACACCCTGGCTCTCATGAACGATCTCTTCGACGCGCTCGCGCTCAAGGGGCCCGGTCGTGGGCCACTCGCTCGGGGGGATGTTCGCCCCTCTGGCACGTGGCGGCGGAGCCAGGGCGGATCGCCTCCCTGGTGGCGATCGGGGACCCGGCCGTGGCCCTGCCGGGGGCCGCGGTGCGGATGCCGCTGTCGCTTCTGACGGTTCCTGTCCTCGGCAACGCGATGTTGCGCAGTCCGACGCCGCGGAGCCTGTATCGACGCCTGCTCGGCGCCGGGCTGAGCCCGGCCGCTGCCGCGGGCGCACCGGACGACCTGGTCGATGTCCTTCGTCTCGCGGGCTCGACGCACGGACAATGCCCGAACCGTGGCCTCGCTCATGCATGCCATCAACGGCTTCCGGAGCGCCAGGCCGGAGAGTGCCCTCAGCGACGGGGAGCTGCGCCGGATCGTTACACCGACGGCCTTCTGCTGGGGGACTGAGGACCCGTTCATGAAGCCCGCCGAAGCACGTCCCGGCGGTCGCCAGGATGCCGGCCGCCGTTCTCCACGAAGTCGCCGGCGGGCACGGCCCCTGGCTGGAGCAACCGGTGGAGTGCGCGAGGGTGGTCGTTGAACACCTCACGTCCACCGGGTTTCCACCTGCGGAGGCGGTCGAACCGTCGCCCTGGCCGCGACGCCCACCCCCGGTGTCCAGGTCCCGGCCGGCGCCGATCTTGACGCTGCCCTCCGGTCCCGGGCGGTCCGCGCTCTCCGAGGGGCGTCATCTCACCGACGTTCGCGCCACCGGTCAGATCCGGCGGATGGCTACTGGTTCAGTCGCCGCTGCCAGTCGGCGGGAACTCGACCGCTCGGTCCGGGCACGCCCTGATCCACGGGATGGTGGGTCGGGGACGCGAGGCTCGGACCGGAAACGATGCCCCCGGTCCGATAGTCGAAGAACCAGTCCTCACCAGGCTCGAAGCTGGTGATGACCGAATGGCCTGACTCGCGAGCGTGCTTGGTCGCGTGCTGGCTGGGCGAGGTGTCGCAGCATCCGATGTGCCCGCACTGGGCGCACCGTCGCAGGTGGAACCACCAGCCGCCCGAGCTCTCACACTCGACACATCCGGTGCCGCTCGGCTCCACGGTCGGGTCGATCGTCTGATCGGTCATAAGGGTCAACCGTGATCGGCGAGGTGGGTGGCCGTCAAGCCCCCAAGCGCCGTCGCCCACCTTTCGTCGAGCCCGGTCAGGGTGCGCCGCCGAAGGGCGGTGGTCACGTGGCGAGCTCGCCCCTGGCGACGGTGACCGCGGTCCCACCGACGCGGGGCCGGGCCGAGGAGGCGTCGACGTGGATGCGGCTCGGCCGCCCCATCTCCACGCCCTGGTCGACGATCAGGGCGGACTGGCCGAGATGACGGGCGGCGTAGGCGCCGAGCGGGCCGGCGGCGCTGCCGGTCGCGGCGTCCTCGGCCAGGCCGGGGTCGGAGAGGATGAACATCCTGGCCCGCGCGCGGCCCGTCTCGGGCAGGGTGAAGAGGTAGGCGGCGGCGTGCTCGCTGGCCGCCGCCACCGGCTGCCAGCGGCCGGGGTCGGGACGCGCCCTGGCCAGCGCCGCCTCCGATCGCAGGGGCACGAGCAGGAACTCGTTGCCGCAGCTCACCGCCTGGGTCGGGAGGGTGCCGTCGAGGTCCTCCACGGCGAGGCCGAGGGCGCCGGCCAGGGGCGCTCCGGCGGGGACCGGATCGCCGAACCGCGCCTCCGGCTGGGTCATCCAGGCTCGGCCCTCGGCGTCGAAGGCGACCGCCGTGGGGCCGACGCCGAGCTCGAGCACCAGATCCCCCGACGCCATGCCCCGCTCCCGAAGCAGGGACGCGGTCCCCACCACCGGGTGACCGGCCATGGGCAGCTCTCGGGAGGGGGTGAAGATCCGGACCCGGAGGTCGCAGCCGGGGACCGTCGCCGGCTGCAGGAAGGTGGTCTCGGAGAAGCCGAACTCGAGGGCGATGGCCTGCATCGAGGCGTCGTCCAGGTCCTCGGCCTCGAGCACGACGGCCAGCTGGTTGCCGGCCAGCGGGCGATCGGTGAAGACGTCGACGATGGCGAAGGGGCGTCCCATCCGTCGATTATGGCGGTGGGGGGTGCCCCAGCCCCCGGCGACTCGCGCCGGGGGCTTTGGGGCATGTCACTAGGCGGTGTTCGAGTGAGGCCAATGATGCCATACCCGTTGATGCTTATGCGGAAGCACCGCTATACGTTTGTGTGCCCACCTGTTTGCGGCGGTTTGTCCCGGTTCCGAACTCGGCTGGCATGCCAGACACCAGTGTTTCCACGGGTATGACAAGTGCGGCACCGCTACGGCGGTGGAAAGAGACCTACCACCGAGAAGTTGCAAGGACATGGGATTCATGGTATAAAGTTCTCGCTACCCCCTCCGGAGCCTGGACGGCCCGTCTCGGACCAGGCTCCGGTTTTTTTTGCCTGGCTACGTCCTGCTGTCAGTCCCCCTCGAAGGGGCGAAGGTACTCCCTTTCGGCGGTCCACATCTCGTCGAAGAGCTGCTCGATCTCGGCCAGCGAGCAGACCGCGGCGGTCAGCGGATCCAGCATCAGCGCGTGCAGCGCCGCCTGCCGGTCGCGCTCGAGCAGGGCCTTGGTCATCAGCTCGTGGACGGCCATGTGGGCGCGGTTGAGAGCGGCCATCTGCTCCGGCAGCTTGCCGAAGTGCACCGGCTGGACGCCGCGCCGGTCGACCAGGCAGGCGACCTCGACGCAGCCGCCCTCGGGCAGGTTGTCGACGAGGCCGGTGTTGACGACGTTGCCGTAGACGACCTTGGGCCGGTGGGTGGCGATCGCCTCGACGATGTCGGAGCCGTACTCGTGGCTCCGGCCGGTGGGCAGCTCCTCCTCGCCCGAGGCCCAGGCCTCGGCCCGCCGCTGGTGCCCGACCTGCCACTCCGGCCAGCCCTTGGCGTAGAAGCCGGAGGCGCCCAGGTAGCCGGGCCTGGTGTACCGCTCGACCAGCTCCGGGCGCTTGCGGAAGTAGGGGACGTACTCGGAGAAGTGGCCGCTCGACTCGGTGACGAAGTAGCCGAGGTGGAGCATGACCTCGAACCGAACCGGGTCGCGCTCGTAGACCTCCTTCACCCGGGCCCTCTCGCGCAGCCGCGGATAGAGGTCCTCGTCGCCACGGCGCAGCTCGGTGAACCAGGCGTTGTGGTTGATCCCGGCGCAGCGCCAGGTCATCTCCTCGTAGGGCACCTCCAGGTAGTCGGCGATGAGCCGCGAGGTCCCCTGGACGGAGTGGCAGAGGCCGACCACGGGCATGCCGGTGGCCCTGGTCGCGGCCAGGGTCAGGATCGACATCGGGTTGGTGTAGTTGAGGATGGTGGCGTTGGGGGCGAGGCGGGCGACATCCCTGACGATGTCGAGCCAGGCTGGCCCGGTGCGCAGCGCCTTGAAGATGCCGCCGGGTCCGATGGTGTCGCCGATGCACTGGTCGACGCCGTAGCGGAGCGGGATCTCGTAGTCGTGGCCGACGTTGGGCCGGCCCGCCACCTCGATCGAGTTGATGACGATGTCGCTGCCCGGCAGCAGGTCGGTCCGCTCGGTCGAGGCCTCGACGGTGAAGGGCTTGCCCGAGCGCTCGACCAGGCGCTCGGCGATGCGGCGGGCGACGTCGAGGCGCTTGGCGTCGACGTCGCAGAGGGCGAAGCTGCCCTCCTCCAGGCCCTCGATGTCGAGGATGTCGGTGATCAGCTGGCGGGCGAAGACGGCGCTGCCGGCGCCGATGTAGGCGATCCTCATCTCACATCTCCTCCGGCATCGGCTCGGGCCGCTGGCAGGTGCTCTGGATCGGGATGTGCCGGCCCTCGCTGCTGGACTGTTCGATCGAGGTCATGACCTCGAGGACGTGGTAGGCGAGCTCGCCCTGGAGGCGGTGGGGACGGTCCTCGCGGATCGCCCTGGCCATCTCGCGCAGGCCCAGCCCGCGCTGGTTGCCGCCGGCCCGGGCGTTGCGGTGACTGGCCTCGATCTCCTCCGGCTCGCCGTCGTCGGCGCGGCGGATCCGCGCGGTCTCGCCGAAGCCGTTCGGGTCGGTCACCCAGATCACGCCGGTGCTGCCCCAGATCTGGACGTTGGGCAGGCCCTCGCCGCTGGTCTCCCAGGTCGTCGCCAGCTGCGCCGTCGCGCCCGACTCGAAGTCGATGAGGGCGGCGCTCCAGGTCGGCACGTGGACGGGGAAGACGGTGCCCGCGTTCGGTCCCTGGCCGATCGTCATCTCGCTGGAGACGATCCGGGAGGAGCCGGCGACGCGGCGGACCGGGCCGAGCAGGCTGACCAGGGTGGTGACCAGGTAGGGGCCGATGTCCATCAGCGGCCCGGCGCCCTCCTCGTAGAGGAACTGGGGGGCCGGGTGCCAGCGGGCGGGGTGGCGCAGCAGGTACCAGGCGCCGGCTCCGATGGCAGTCCCGATCTCGCCCGCGTCGAGGAGCTTGCGGGCGGTTTGGGCGCCGTCGCCGAGGATGGTGTCGGGGGCGCAGCCGACGCGCAGGTTGCGACGCTCCGCCTCGTCCAGGGTCCGCCGGCCGTCCTCGACCGAGATCGCCAGCGGCTTCTCGGTGAAGACGTGCTTGCCCCGCTCCAGCGCCGCCAGGTTGAGCTCGGCGTGGGTCTTGGGCCAGGTCAGGTTCAGCACCACCTCGACGGAGGGGTCCTCGATGAGATCGCGCACGCCCAGCACCCGGGGCACGGAGAACTCCTCGGCCCTGGCCCTGGCGCGCTCCTCGTCGATGTCGGCGCAGGCGACGACGTCGACGGCGGGATCGGCCTTGAGGTTGCGGAGATAGGCGCCGCTGATCACACCGCAGCCGACCAGGCCTATGCGAACCGGTTCACGAGTCATCGTCTCCTCCTGTTGCGTCAAAGTGGTTCTTCATCGAGGGGGCGCGATCAGCTCGGCCGCCCGTCCGGCGAGAAGGGCGGCACCCCAGCATCCGGCCTCGAGCTCGGGCCACGCCTCCATCCCTCCCAGCGCCGCGCGCTCGGCCGCAAGGACCTCGGGCCTGCGGCTCCAGCCGCCGACGGCGACGACGCGCCGGTGAGGTCCGAAGATACGATCCATCGCCCGGAGGTCGCCGGCGACCCGCCGCAGCAGGTCGGGCAGCGCCTCCGGACGGTGGGCCAGGATGCCGCCGAAGAGGCCCCCGGCGAGCAGCGCCCAGCGGCCATCGAGGACGTGCGGGCCGACCGTGATCCCGCAGCCGACGACGGTCTCCTCGACCTGGGCCTCGGGCGGCGCGGCGGGCAGGGTCCTGACCAGCGCCTGGGCGGTGCCCATCGAGGCCAGCACGTCGCCGCCCTCGGTCAGCCCGGCGCCGAGCGCGGCGCAGATGTGGTCGTGGCCGCCGACACAGAGGACGGCCCCGTCGAGCCGGGCGTCGCCGATCCGGCAGCGGCCGGCCGCCCTGCCCGCCGGGCGCAGCGGGGCGAGGAGGTCGGCGGGCATCCGCGCCCACTCCAGGAGCTCTGGTCTCCAGGCCACGCGGTGGATGTCGAGGTAGCCGGTCCGCGAGCTGAGCGAGCGCTCGGCGACCTCCTCGCCGCCAAGCTCCTTGACCACCCACTCGGCCACGTTGAGCCAGCGACGGGGCGGCGCCGCCAGGAGCCCGGTCTCGACCAGCCAGCGGTGCTTGACCATGCTCGGGGTCGGACTCAGGGGGACGCCGGCGTGGATCGGGAAGCGGGGGACGTCCTGGGCCAGGGCCGCCGCCTGATCCTCGCCCCTAGTGTCGAACCAGGCGATGAGCGGGGCGAGATGGCGGCCGGTGGCGTCGAGCAGGACCCCGGTCTCGGCCATGCTGGTCACGCCGATGGCGGCGACCCGGATCTCGCCCTGGCCGGAGAGGGCGCTCGCGATCGCCTCCAGGACCGCTACGCGAAGGTCGCCCGGGCCCATCTCGGCGCCGCTCGCGACCGGGCGCCAGGGGGTGGCGGCGCTCCCCGCGGCGAGGCTGTGGCCGCCGGTGTCGAAGAGCACCGCCTTGGCGGAGGTGGTGCCCACGTCGACACCGAGCAGCAGCGGCTGCCTCGCCCGCCTCGCTCCGGCCTTCGGTGTCAGGCCCCGGCCTCCGGCGGGTGCGGTCGCAGCGGCCGCCACCCGGGCCGGCCGACGAGCAGCAGGTAGCCGTAGAGCAGCGACCCGGTGGCCAGGCCGATGGCGAGCTTGAGCGGGAAGGGAGCGGCCGAGGGGCTGACGTTGCCCTCGATGGTGCCGGCGATGACCAGCAGCGGGGCCAGCCCGATGACGAGCACGAACGCGCGGCGGGCGGCGAGGAAGAGGGCGTCGCGGCGCCGGTAGGGCCCGGGCTGGATCAGCGACCAGCCGATCATCAGGCCCGAGGCGCCGGCGGCGACGATGATCGACAGCTCCAGGAAGCCGTGGGCGACGATGAAGTCGAGGAGTCCGAAGCCGACGCCGTAGTGGATGACGACGGCGAAGGTGGCGCCGAGCATGACGCCGTTGTCGATGAGGACGAAGACGGTGGGGGCGCAGAGGGCGATGCCGCCGCCGAAGGCGTAGAGCGCCACCTGGATGTTGTTGGTCATGATCTGGCTCGCGGCCAGCCCGCGCTGACCGGCGGGGATGTTGGTCCAGAGCTGGTGGCTCTTGGCGATGGCGAGGTCCGAGGCCGGCATCAGCTGCTCCGCCACCTGGATGTGGAGGAGGCCGAGGAGGAGGAGCCCCAGGCAGGGGACGAACAACATCGCCGCCGCGATCCAGAGGAACGCCGCCGCCCCGCGGTAGGTGTCGGGCAGCGTGTGGGCGTAGAAGGCGCCGACGCCCCTGGCCAGCGTGCCCCGGTCCCGGTAAAGGGCGGCGTGCCCGCGCGAGACCAGCCCGTTGAGGTAGTCGGCGACCGCCTCCTCCGGCCAGTCGCGCTGGGCGCGGGCGAGGTCCGCGGTCGCCCGGCGGTAGCCGGCGGCGAGGGTCATGGCGTCGCCGGCGCCGATGCCGGTGCGCTGGCGGCGGGCGATGAGGCGCTCGAGGCGGTCCCACTCGCCCTGGCGGAGGCGCACGAACTCGTACCAGCGCATGGCACGTCCTATCATCGCTCAACGATGGTCGACGAGCTTCTGGTGGCGACCCCGGAAAGGGTCACGTTCGGCTATCCGGCGGCCGGCATCGGCAGCCGCTTCCTGGCTCAGCTGATCGACCTCGGCCTGCTCGCCTGCGGCCTGATCGCGATCTCGTTCGGCGCCGTCTTCCTCTTCGCGCTGCTGCCCGACTCCAACCTGCCCGCGATCATCCTCGCCTTCGCCGAGTTCGCCGCCATCTGGCTCTACTTCGGCCTCCAGGAGGCGGCCTGGTCGGGACAGACGGTGGGCAAGAAGGCGCTGCGGCTGCGGGTGGTGGGGATGCGCGGCGAGCCGATCACGTTCAGTCAGGCGGCGATCCGCAACATCATCCGGATCGTCGACTTCCTCCCCGGCTACTACGTGCTCGGCCTGATCGTCGCCTTCATCAGCCCGAGGACGCAGCGGCTCGGCGACTGGGCGGCGGGCACGATCGTGGTCCGCGAACGCCAGGCGGTCGGCCTCCGCGACCTGCTCGCCGCCGCCTCCCGGGCCGAGGCCGCCGCCGCGCAGCGGCCGCCTGTCCTGCCCGGCGGCGGGCAGCGTCAGTGGCTGCCCCAGCTCCGGCCGGAGCTCCGCAGGTTCGTGGTCGGCTATGCCGGGAGGAGGGAGGAGCTCAGCCCGGAGCGGAGGGAGGAGCTGGCGCGGCGCGTCGCGCCGGCCCTGCGGTTGGCCGCGCCCCAGGTCGTCGCCGAGCGCGGACCGCTGGGGACGCTGGAGCTGTTCGCCGCCGAGCTCGACGCCTGAGTCATCACCCTCCGGTCGCGTCCCGGCCGCATCGGTGCCCCCCGCCGAAGAGGTGGCGGTCGCGAGGTCTCCCGCGGTGGTCGAAGGTGAAGGAGCAGGGGCTCGGCGCGAGCCCCTGCTCCCCACCAACGTGAGGAGGGGGGTGGTGGTCGTCCTGATCGTGTGCCGGTCTGACCGACGGGCCGTCGTCACACCGAGCGAAGCGCCTCGGTCGGTGACATCCGGGCCGCTCTGAGGGCGGGGAGCAATCCCGCCAGCGCCCCGATAACGATGGCGGCGGCGAGCCCGCCCACCCAGGCCTCGAGGGGCACGACCGGGACCCAGCCCTTGATGCCGGCGTAGACGGCAGTGCTCAGGGCCCCGAGGACGACGCCGATGATGCCGCCGAGCACGCCCAGCAGCACCGCCTCGGAGAGGAACTGGCTGCGGATGTCGGCTCTGGTCGCGCCCAGGGCCCGGCGCAGCCCGATCTCGGAGCGCCGCTCGAGGACGGAGATGACCATGATGTTGGCCACACCGACGGCGCCGACCAGGAGGGCGACCGCGCCGAGGCCGAGGAAGAGTCCGTTCAGTGCGCTCTGGGCCTCCGCCCGCAGGACCAGCGCCTGGGAGGGCTGGCTGACGTCGACCTCGCTCGGGTTCTCGGGGTTGGCGGTGGCGCCGAGCAGGGCCTGGACCTGGGCGACGGCGTCGTTCTGACAGCGCACGAAGATGGTGCTGGGATGGCCGTCGAAGCCGAGGTACCTCTCGGCGGCGGGGAAGCCGACGAGCACCGATGAGTCTATCTCGGAGGCGTAGAGGGCGGGCTTGAGGATGCCCGCGACGTAGAACCACTGGCCATCCAGCCAGATCCGCTCGCCCGGGTAGACGCGATCGATGCCCAGGTACTGGGCGGCGGTGGCGCCGAGCACGGCGACCGGCTCCTTGGCGGTGGCGGCGTTGAGGTAGCTGCCCTGGGCGACGCTCATCCCCACCGCCGAGGGCAGGCCCAGGCTGGCCGTGTAGACAGAGAGGGCGTTGGTGTCAGCGCTCGGGATCAGCGGGGTGCGGTAGACGTTCGCCGAGGTCGAGCCGATCGACTGGACGTCGTCGACGGGGCCGATGCGGGAGATCATGCCCGGCGCCCGCCTGGGCAGCTCGGCGGTGCCGCCGAACATGTTCTGGCCGTTGGTGACGGTGAGCAGGTTGGTGCCGAGCTGGTTGATCTCGGCGAGGAGGCCGGCCTCGGAGGAGGCGGAGAGGCCGAGGACGGCGACGATGGCGGCGACGCCGATGGCGATGCCGAGCGCGGAGAGGCCGGCTCGCAGCCGGCGGGTGCGCAGGCCGACGCTGGCCAGGCGGAGGCGGTCCGCTGGGCGCAGGCTCCTCACGCTCCGGCTCATCTCGTCCCCTCCCTGGCCAGTGCTGGAGGGGCATCGGGCCTCGGTACTCCGGTGTCGGCGACGACCCTGCCGTCGAGCATCTCGACGCGGCGGGGGAAGTGGGAGGCGAGGTCGCGGTCGTGGGTGATGACGGCGATCGTGGCCCCGTCGCGGTTGAGCTGCTGGAGCAGGGCGAGGATGGCGGCGCCGGTGGCGCTGTCGAGGTTGCCGGTGGGCTCGTCGGCGAGCACGATCGCCGGGCCTCCGACCAGCGCCCTGGCGATCGCCACCCGCTGCCGCTCGCCGCCGGAGAGCTGGGTCGGGCGGGCACCGGCGCGATCACCGAGGCCGACCGCCGAGAGCGCGGCGTGCGCCGCTCGCCGCCGCTCGGGGGCGGCGACCCCGGCGTAGAGGATGCCGTCGGCGACGTTCTCCAGCGCGCTCTGATGCTCGGCCAGGAAGAACTGCTGGAAGACGAAGCCGATCGCCGTCGCCCGCAGCGCCGCCAGCTGCCGGTCGGGCAGCCTCGAGATGTCGAGACCCCTCACCCTGACCACACCCGAGGTCGGGCGGTCGAGGGTCCCCATCAGGTGGAAGAGGGTCGACTTGCCCGAGCCCGAGGGTCCCACCACCGCCACCAGCTCGCCTCGCTCGATGCGGAGGCTGACCCCGCGCAGGGCTCGCACGGGAGGCTCTCCCGGGTAGGTCTTGACCACCTCCTCGAGCTCGAGGACGGGTGCCCTCTCACTCATGAGGCCGGCACCACCACACGGTCGCCGGGCTGGAGCCGGGTGTCGGTGACCTGGACCAGGCCGTCGGCGTCGTCGAACAGGCCCAGGCCGACCGGCACCAGGTGGTGCCGGCCGCGGCCGTCGACCGTCTCCACCTGGTAGGTCCCGTCGGTCCTGGCCAGCAGCGCCGCCACCGGCACCACCAGCGCGTCCTTGACCGTCTGCTCGGTGATGGTCACGTTGACCGGCGCCTGATCCAGGCTGCCGGTGGCGGAGGGGTCGGTCGGCGTGATCAGGACCGGCACCGTCGGCGAGCCGCCGCCGGAACCGGCCGCGGCCACGCTGCCGATCGAGCTCACCCTCCCCGGCGTGCTCCGGCCGTTGGGCAGGCTGATGCCGACCTGGTCGCCGACGGCCAGGTCGGACTGCTCGTCGGCGTCCAGGTTGACGGTGACCTGGCGGGTGGTCGAGCTGGCGGTGAGCAGCGCCTGACCGGGCGGCGCCTGCGACCCCAGGGTGCCGTGGACGGCGGTGATCCTCGCCGCCGTGGGCAGGAACACCACCTGGCCCAGTGCCAGCGTCCCCGTCTGCTCGACCCCGATCGCCGCCTGCAGCCTCTCCACCCCGTACTCGGTCCAGGAGCTGAACTGGTTCGAGGCGGGGCTCAGATCGGAGCCGCTGACGTAGCCGAGGGCGACCAGGTCGGCGTTGAGCTC
>DATAXV010000237.1:0-11161 GCA_036272915.1 Candidatus Dormiibacterota bacterium | reverse complement strand
GGAGAAGGTCGCTGAGGCGGGCAGCTAGCTGACGGCTTCGTCAGTATGTATCTACTTGACTCTCCCTCTGGGCAGAGTCGTACGACTACATGCATGACCGTTCGTGCGGCGTCCCTGCTGGGGATCGGCGAGTTCGCCCGTAGGACCGGCCTGTCGATCAAGCAGCTGCGAAGCTACCACCGGGTCGGCTTGCTGGTCCCGGCCGAGATCGATGATCGGACCGGATACCGGCGCTATGCCTCCGGCCAGGTCCAGGTCGCCGTCGTGATTGCGCGACTGCGGTCGGTGGAACTCTCCCTGGCGGACGTGGCGAGGCTGCTCTCGGACCCGTCCCCCGATGCGGTGGGCCGGACCCTAGCGGTCCACCGCGAGGTGCTTGGTGCTCGCATCGACAGCGCCCGGGTTGCGTTGGCGCGGCTGGACAGGATTCTTCAGGAGGAAACAGCGATGGCGAGTAGGTCAGCGGACCGCAATCTGTGGGCGCGGTTCAGTGACAGCGCGGTGGGACGTCTGGGTCGAGCCCAGGAGCTCGCGGAGGAACGTGGCCTGGAGACCGTGACCCCCCTCTCTCTGCTGGAGGCGATCTCCTACGCGGAGGAGTCCACCGCCATGTGGTTGCTTATCGCCGCCGGTGTCAAGCCCGCCGCGCTCCGCGAGCGCGTGATGGCGGCCTCCTCGGCCGCCGAGGAGAGGCTCGATCTGGATCCTCTTTTCCAGTCGGAGGTCACCCCACTTGAGACGCGGCACCTGTTGTTCGCGATTGTCGATGCCGCTGGCCCCGCGGCCGAACTTCTTGCGGACCTGGGCGTCGATCGTGAGGTCCTCGAACGCTTACAGGTCGATGTGGGCCGGAGCGTCGTCGCCGAACCGCCGCAGCCCAGGGGCCGGCAGCGCATGTACGGCAAGGAGATGTTCAGCGACGGCGCCTGGGCGGTGATTCTCCGTGCCCAAAAGCGCGCCGGGAGGGACGGCTTGGTGACGCCCGAGCACCTTGCCCAAGCACTTCTGGCTGATGGCGGTCCTGGTCGGGCACTGGTCGGGGCCATCGGTGGCGATGTCCTCCTGATCCTCACGGCTATGGATCGCATCAGCGCAGAGCGCGCCGACGTTGAAGCCCGCGCTCCGTCCCGGCAGGTGACGGAGGTTCTCCACCTCGCAGCTCAGGAGACGGGCGGGGGGGAGGTGGGGGAACAGCACTTGTTGGTGGCCCTTGCACTCAGCGAAACCGAGGCGGGTCGGGCGCTCCGGTCTAGCGGCGCGGTCCCAGAGACGTTGCGCCGAGCCAAAGAAGGTCGGCGAGCTGGGGGAAGCTGACTAACGGCTCGCCGGTACGCCGAAGATGGATAGGGCGAAGCATCGCAGGTGCTGGTCTCAGGCGACAACCTCGTCGGTCCAGGGGTCACTCATCGCGTGAATAGCCCGGTGGACCGCCGCGTCGTAGGCGTTACCCAGGACGTCGGCTTCGCGTGCATGACAGCGAACCACTCCGCCCCCCATGAGACCGCTGGGCCGCTGACTGCCGCCCATCGTGGCGAGTGGGTTCGATCTCGTTCCCGGCTGGCACCGCACCCGGACCGCCAGTCGCCGGTAGCTGTATGGTCGAGAAACGGACGGCCATCGGTTTCGGGCGTGCTCGGGCACAGGAGGTGGGTATGCGATCTGACCTCGGCGGCGGCGTCGACATCGATCTCGCAGACGATCAGGTTCGCACGGCGGTCAGCCGGAACCCTCGGGCAACCAGCTCGTGGGAGGACATCGTGGCCGGAGCCCTTGAGGCACCGATCGGCGCCGCCCGCCTGCGCGACCAGGACCTCCACGGCCGTCGAGTCGTGGTCATCACCGATGACTGGGGCCGGCCGACCCCGGCCCATCGCGTGCTCCCGGCCGTCCTCGACGAGATCGAGCGGGCAGGAGCCAGACGCGAGGACGTGACCGTGATGACCGGCAGCGGCGTGCACGAGCCGATGAGCGATGAGGACCTCGTCCGCAAGGTCGGCGCAGACGTTCGGGAGCGATACCGCTGCGTGTCGCACGACGCCGTCGAGCACGAGATGACCTACATCGGCCGCTCCCTGCGAGGGACCCCGGTCTGGATCAACCGCATCGCCGCCGAGGCCGACTTCCGCGTCGCGGTGGGGAGGATCGGGCCTCACATCACGCACGGTTACGAGGGCGGGGCCAAGATGATCACGCCGGCCGTCTCCTTCTGGATGACGGTGCTCCGCAACCACTCCTGCAACTTCTCGCCGCTCTGCGAGTACGGGAGCTACTGGGGCAATCCCAGCCGGCAGGACGTGGACGACATCGGCGGGCTGGTCGGCCTCGACTTCATCGTCAACTTCGTCATCAACCGCGACGGAGAGCCCTTCCGAGGCTTCGCCGGACACCGTCTCCAAGCCCACCGCGCGGGCATCGCCTGGGGTGACCGGAAGGTCTGGGGGGCCGAGATCGGTGCGCGCGCCGACATCGTCATCGCCGAGGCCGGGACCAACCGCCCCGGCGCCTTCGGCGCCTCGCCGCTGGAGATGGCCGGGCAGGCCTGCAGGCCGGGCGGCACGACGATCTTCATCAACCGGACGCCGACGCCGGAGCGGACCCCGACGCCGCTGCAGGCGGAGATGGCGGGCTGGACCTTCGACCGCATCTTCATCGAGCACGATCGAAGGGACCTCGATCTGCCTCCGCGCCGGATCAGCGATCGCTGCAAGACCATCCGGGGCGAGTACTACGCCCGCCGCCCGGGCATGACCCGGCACGTGGTCGTCGTCGGCGAGCCGCTGGCAGGAGACGCCGGAACCCGGCTCGGGCACCACTCGGCCCCGAGCCTGCAGGCGGCCGTCGCCGAGGCGATCGAGCGCGAGGGGCGGTCGGCGAAGGTGCTGCTCATGCCCGAGGCCGCGACGACACTTCCCCTGGAGCGGTTTCACGACGCCGCCCAGCCCGCTCCCGCCGTCGGCGCGGGAGCCGTCGTCTGATTCGCGGCAGCCGCCGCCCACCCAACCGTATTCGCTGAGGAGGCGAGGAGCGCCCATGTACTGGAGAGAGGTCGTCGCCAGTCTCTACGCCTGGGATCTGGCCGACGAGGGCGTCGATCACGTCCTCGACGTGCTGCAGCGCGAGACGCTGACCAACTCGGCCTATCTGGTCGCGCTGATGCACCACGAGAAGCGACCGCTCACCGACTTCTACTACCCGCACAACCCTCGCCGCAAGGTGCACTGGACCGAGGACTCCCGCGCCTACTGGCACTGGCATCCGGAGTCCTTCGCCAAGAGCCGGATCAAGCCCCTGGCCAGCGCCGACCCCGAGCTCCGCGAGGTCGACCGGCTGCAGGAGCTGATCACCGCCGCCCGGAGCCGGGGGATGACCGTCGGCGCCGAGCTCTCGCACACCTGGGTCGACAAGGAGCGCACCGCCGGCGAGTTCCTCGACTGCGTCCAGATCGACTTCGAGGGTAGGCCCTTCGACCAGCAGATCTGCTTCAACCACCCCGACGTCCGCGCCTACGGCCGGGCCCTGTACCTCGACATCGCCAAGCACTACGACGTCGACTACGTGATGACCTGCGTCCGCGGCTTCAACCCCGGCGAGCGCGGGACCAGCCCCCGGGCGGCGGCCGCCGGCGAGCTGGGCCGGCTGACCTCGATCACGCGCGGCGGCTGCTACTGCGACCACTGCCGGGCGGCGGCCGAGGCCAGGGGCGTCGACTGGGAGGCGATGACCTCGCGCATGCGCTGGATGGCGCAGGGTCACGACCGCTTCAACAGCCGTGCCGCCTTCGAGATGGAGCTGCTCTGGAGCAGCAGCGCCACGTCGGCGGAGGTGCTGGGGGAGATCCCCGAGCTCTACGCCTTCCTCCGCTTCCGCATGGATTCGATCACCGAGTTCTTCGCCGAGATGCGGCGCGAGGTCAAGGCGGCACGGCCGGACATCGACCTGCGCCTCAACCACTACGCCCACCACCCCGAGCTGATGGGCCTGGACCTCGTCCACGTCGGCGAGCAGATGGACTCGATCCGGAGCTCCGACTACAGCGAGCAGTTCGGCGACCCGGCGCGGATGGAGTGGAAGCGCGCCTACCTGCACAACGTCCGCCGGGCGATCGGCGTCGACAAGTACTTCCTGTCGGCGATCTCGCCCCGCCCCAAGGCGACGCCGGAGCTGGTCAAGCAGGGGATCCTGGTCTCCGCCCAGTGCGGCGCCGACGGCCTCACCATCGGGCACTACGACGGGGCCTGGATGAACTGCCTGCGCGCGATCAAGGACGGCCTCGAGGAGGCCGGCATCGAGATCCGCCCGGACGCCCCGGTCGTGGCCGCGAAGACGCTCGCGCCGCCGGTCGAGGCCTGAGCGCCGCGGCTCGGCCGGGATCGCCGGCGGCCCTCCGCCCACCGGCGGCGACGCCGGGTCGCCCTTCCGGAGGCGCGATCGAGGCGGTCGTGGCGGCGCTGCGATGGCCCGTTCCCGCGGTCTTCCCACGGCGGGTGAGACCCCGGCGACGACATCCGCTCTGACCGCTCCGCAGCGATAACTCCGAGGAAGCTTTCACGCTATAAGGTTTGCGCCTGCAGAGCTGACTTTGATGACGTTGTCAGACGAGCGTGTGAGTTCGGGACTGAAAACTCGTGACCGGCGCACACACCCGCCTCGGCGGCTCCGCGGGTGGGTCGCCCCGATTTGAACTCGACGGGTGCGTCCGTGGTCCGGAATCCCTGTGGTCGCGATGCTTGACACCCCGCACTCAACGTGATAACCCGGTAATAGGTGTAATCGGTTCCACCGGTTGCACCGGACTACGGGAAGGAGGCACTGCGCTGACGGCGCGGTCAAGGAGGGGTGAGAGTGAGAGGGATGGAACGGTGCCGACATGACGCCGGTGACACACGTGCGCCGCATCCCGTCGCCCGAAGCGGTGACGCGGCCGCCTGCCGTCGGGCGAGGACGCAACCACCATCGCGCTGGGGCGGCCGGCGGCTTGGCGTGTTGGGCACGCTCGCCCTGGCCGTCGCCCTGCTCCTGACCGCCTGTGGGGGCAACCAGTCGAGCAACGCGACGCTGGTGATGGCGAGCTCCGGCCCCTGGACGCAGTGGCAGTGGAACCCGTGGACGACGGTCTTCCCGGGTGCGGCGGGTGGCTTCATCTACCTGCCCCTGGCCGTCCAGGACTGGCCGAACCTGACCAGCTTCACGCCGATGCTGGCGAGCAGCTGGTCGGTCCAGGGGGACAAGCTGCTCGTCAAGCTCCAGCCGAACGCACGCTGGCAGAATGGCCAGCCGGTCACCAGCACCGATCTCATCGACACGCTCTACCTCTATGGCGCCGATGGAGCCCCGGTCTGGGCCGACATCGCCAGCGTCTCCGCCGCCGGTCAGAAGGAGGTGGCGCTGACCCTGCGCAAGGGTGTGCCGATGGTGCTGCTGGAGAACAACCTCTTCAACGGGATCATCCCCTTCCCGTCGAGCGTCTGGGGGAAGTACGTCACGCCAAGCCTGAAGGCCGACGTCATCGCCTACAACAACCTCGCCGCCACCGATCCCAACGCGGCCGCCAGCAGCGCCGCGAACCAGGGCCTGGCGGCGGTGTTCCAGAAGGTGGCCAAGGTCGCGCCCTCGACCCCGATCGGGGACGGGCCCTACAAGCTGGCCGGGATCACCACGCAGGAGGTCCGGCTGATCAAGTGGGACGGGTACTACGACGCCAAATCCATCACCATCCCCCAGATCAGCTTCCTGGGGCTGGCCCAGCCTGACGTCAACGCCCAGCTTCTCTCCGGCCGCGCCGACTTCTCCAGTGGCTGGCTGTACATGCCGCCGACCATCGTCCAGCGCTGGAACCACACGCAGGACGCGCACCTGCTCTCCGTGCCCGGCACCTTCCAGGCCCAGGTCATCTTCAACGACACGCAGTACCCCTTCACCGACACCACGGTCCGCCAGGCGCTGGCCTACGCCTTCCCGCTGCAGAAGATGAACCAGCTGGCCTGGGGCAACATCAGCCCTCACGCGGTCTACCCGCAGATCCCGGACGGGCTCACCCCGAAGGTCGCCGATCAGTTCCTGACCCAGAGCCAGCTCTCCTCGCTGAACACCTACAGCTACGACCCGAGCAAGGCCGACCAGCTCCTCACCTCGGCCGGCTTCCAGAAGAAGAACGGCGAGTGGTACATGCCCAACGGCAAACAGCTCACGCTGGCCCTCAGCATCGACGCCGCGTGGACCGACCAGGTGGCGGCGCTCAAGGTGGCCGCGTCGACGCTCTCCTCGATCGGCATCCAGTCGACGCTGACCACGGTCGAGGACGCGACGTACGTCCAGGACCTGCATAGCGGCAACTTCCAGGTCGCGACCTACTGCTGCGCCGGCGGCAGCCCGGATCCGCTGACCGACTTCGCCGCCTCGCCGATGGGGAGCCTGGAGAACTACACCACGTACGGCAACAACAAGGGCCAGCACGGCATCGGCTTCGGACCGACGGCGGACGTGCCCGGCCTCGGCACGGTGAATGTCCCCGAGACCCTGGACGCCGAGGCCAACGGCGTCGGCCCCGGATCCCAGATGAAGGACCTCACCTGGGACTGGGCGAAATTCGTCAACCAGCAGGTGCCGTACCTGCAGTACACGAACTTCGCCAACCAGATCGCGTACTCGACGAGCAACTTCGACTGGCCCAAGACCAGCAACCAGACCTGGGTGAACATCAACAGCGGCAACTACGCGGTCATCCTCGAGCAGGAGAACGGGTCATTACACCCCAAGTAGCCGGTCGAAGCCGGCGCTCGGGGACGGCCTCGTGATCTCCTACATCGTCCGGCGGGTGGTGATGGCGGCGGTGATCATCTACGTCGTCGTCACCCTGTCCTTCTTCATGGTCCGGCTGATGCCGGGCAATCCGATGGACTACCTGGAGTCGCAGCTGGAGCGCCAGGGGAACCTGACCCCGCAGCAGGTCGAGGAGAAGGTCCACGCGATCTACGGGCTGCTGCCCAACGAGCCGGTCTGGAAGCAGTACCTCCAGTACATGGCCCAGGCCGCTCAGGGCAACCTCGGCACCTCGCTCAACGACCCCGGTCAGACGGTCGTGCATATCATCGCCGGGGCGCTGCCCTGGACCATCTTCTCGGTCGGCGTGGCCCTGATCGTGAGCTTCGTCATTGGGATCGCCGTCGGCACCGTGATGGCCGCGTTCCAGGACCGCCAGCTGACCAAGGTCGCAACCCTGTTCGTCTCGTTCATCAGCGCGATTCCCAACTACCTGGTCGCGATCGTGCTGATCTACCTCCTCGCCGACACCTACCGCGTCTTCCCGACCGGGGGAGCCTACGCCGCCGACGTCAATCCCGGCGCCAACCTGCCCTTCATCGGAAGCGTTCTCGTGCACGCCATCATGCCCATCGCCTCCTACTCGATCGTGGGCTTCGGTGGCTGGGCCCTGCAGATGAAGGGGAGCGCCGTCTCCACGTTGGGATCGGAGTACGTGCGGGCGGCGGAGGCCCGCGGGCTGGGCGCGCGCCGGATCACCCAGACCTACGTGGGGCGGAACTCGATGCTGCCTCAGGTGACCCTGCTCGCGCTCTCGCTGGGCTTCATGTTCGGGGGCTCGGTCTTCATCGAGACCTACTTCAACTATCCCGGCATCGGCTACCAGCTGATCAACGCGGTCAACTCCCGCGACTACTCGGTGATGATGGGCTGCTTCGTCCTGATCACGGTCTCGGTGGTGATCTCGAACCTGCTCGTCGATCTCGTCTACCCGCTGGTCGATCCTCGCATCGTCAGCCCCGCGGGCCGCCGCTCGCGGCCGGGGGCGAGGGCCGGTGCCGAGGAGCAGAACGTGCCGGTCGGGGGAACCGTGGCATGAGCGATCTGATGCGCGACTTCTGGCGCATCCTCCGCGCCGACAAGTCGGCGCTGGTGGGCGGGATCATCGTCCTCATCTATCTGCTGACGGCGATCTTCGGGCCGGTGATCTTCCACCTGAGCAACGTGCAGAGCGCGGCCAACGCCTACCTCGGCCCGTCCGTCCGGCACCCGCTCGGAACCGACTTCCTGGGCCAGGACGTCGCCACCGAGCTGATCCTCGGCGCCAGACCAATCATGGAGGTCGGGCTCATGGCCGCCACCATCATCACCCTCATCGGCGTCGTCATCGGCCTCCTCTGCGGGTACGTCGGCGGCCTCTTCGACGACACCGTGATGCGCGTGGTCGACGTGGCGCTGACCATCCCCGGCCTTCCTCTGATCATCGTCATCGCCGCCATCGTCCACTCGTCCAACCCCTTCGTCCTGGCCGGCATCCTCTCCGTCACCGGCTGGGCCGGGCTGGCCCGCGCGGTCAGGTCCCAGGCCACAAGCCTGCGGACCATGGACTTCATGGCCGCCGCCCGGGTCCAGGGGCTGCCGCTGCGGAACATCGTCGCCCGGCAGCTGCTGCCCAACGTCGGGCCCTACGTCGCCATCCACTTCCTGCTCGGCATCACCGGCGCCATCTACGCCGAGGTCGGCCTCTTCCTGCTCGGGGTGGCCCCGATCAGCGGGACCAACTGGGGGATCATGATCAACCTGGCCATGAGCCAGGGGGCGCTGCTCTCCTCGCGCAGCCTCATCTACCTGTTCGCGCCGATGGCCGCCATCGTCATCCTCCAGGTCGCCTTCGTCTTCTTCTCGCGGGCTCTGGACAGCCTCTTCAACCCGCGGCTGCGGGTCCAGTAGGGCGATGGCACCCGCCCTCGTCGCGCTGAAGGACCTCACCGTCGCCTTCGGAGACCTGCACGCCGTCGAGGGCGTGAGCCTCGAGGTCGGGCAGGGCGACATCTACGCGATCGTCGGCGAGTCCGGCTGTGGCAAGTCGACGCTGGCCTATTCGCTGCTCGACCTGATCCCGCCCCCCGGCCGGATCATCGGTGGCGAGGTCCGGGTCGAGGGCCGCAGCGTCGTCGAGATGTCCAGGGCCGAGCTGCAGCGTCTCCGCGGCCCCCGCGTGGGGATGGTCTTCCAGGCGGCGATGAACTCGTTCAACCCGGTCGTCACCATCGGTGCCCAGGTCGGTCACATGCTCGAGGCCCACCCCGAGGTCTTCCCCGGTGCCGGAGAGGGGCGGGCGTACTTCCGGCAGCTGCTGGAGATGGTCCGGCTCCCGCCGGACCGGGTGCTGCGATCCTTCGAGCATCAGCTGTCGGGCGGGATGAGGCAGCGGGTGGCGATCGCCTTCGCCCTGCTTCTGCGCCCGTCGATCCTCGTCCTCGACGAGCCGACCACGGCGCTTGACGTGCTCAACCAGCGGTTGGTGCTGGAGGCGCTGCGCGAGCTGCACGCCACGCTGGGCGTGACCATCATCTTCGTCACCCATGACCTCGCCGTCGTCGCCGAACTCGCCGAGCGCGTCGCCGTCATGTACGCCGGGCGCCTGGTCGAGTCGGGGACGGTCGACGAGATCTTCGCCCGCGGGCGCCGGCATCCCTACGTCGCGGCGCTGATCTCGGCCATTCCCAGCGTGCTCCAGCCCGGCCTTCGCGTCGGGCCGATCGCGGGCCAGGTGCCGGACCTGGCCGAGCTGCCCCCCGGGTGCCGCTTCGCGCCGCGCTGCCGGCTGGCCCGAGCCATCTGCCGCGAGGTGGAGCCACCGCTGATCGCGGATGGCACCGGGCACTCGGTCGCCTGCCACGTCGCCAACGAGAAGGCCGGGCTCACCCCCTCCGGGAGGGCGGTCCGATGACGCTGCTCGAGGTGGACGGCGTCAGCCACTGGTATGACACGACCGACGGCGACCGGCCCGTCCTCGACGGTGTCAGCATCGAGGTGGACACGGGCGGCATCCTCGCCATCGTCGGCGAGTCCGGTTGCGGCAAGACCACGCTGGGATCCCTGGTCATCCGCGAGAACCGCCCCTCGGAGGGCGAGGTCCGCTTCGATGGCCGCGACATCTGGTCGCTCCGGGGGAACGACTTCAAGTCCTACCGCCGCGCCGTCCAGGTCGTCCATCAGGATCCCTACGCCTCGCTCAACCCCGGCCTCACCATCGAGGACACACTGGGGCCGGCCATCCTCTATCACGGGCTGGCACGCCGCCGCGATCTCCAGACCGAGCTGATCCGCCTCCTCCAGTCGGTCGGCCTCGACGCCACCCACCGGTTCCTGCGCCGCTACCCGCACCAGCTGTCGGGCGGCCAGCGGCAGCGCGTCGCCATCGCCCGCGCCATGAGCCTGCGGCCGAGGCTGGTCGTCGCCGACGAGCCGACCAGCATGCTCGACGTCTCCATGCGGCTGGCGATCCTCGACCTGCTGCTCTCCTTCCAGCGCGAGCACGAGCTCGCCTTCCTCTTCATCAGCCACGACTTCGGGGTGGTCCGGTACTTCACCCAGGGCGGGCGGATCGCGGTCATGTTCTATGGGGTGATCGTCGAGGAGGGGCCGACCGAGGAGGTCATCCACCATCCCCGGCACCCCTACACCTATCTGCTCCTGCAGGCGATCCCGATCCCGGACCCGCCGCTCGCACGACGGCGCCGAAGGGGGGCCGTGGCCGAAGCGGTCGACGGCCAGCCGGCGGCGACCGGCTGCATATTCGCCAACCGCTGTCCCTTCGTCCAGCCCGAGTGCCGCGTGGCCAGACCACCGCTGGTCGAGGCGGGTCGCGATCACCGCACGGCCTGCCTCTTCCCCGAGCGGGTGCCCGATCTGACCGAGATCCTGGAGGGTGAGGCGGGATGATGGCGCAGGCGGCGAAGGCCCTGATCCGAGTCGGGGCGATCCTGCTCGTCATGTCCCTGCTCGCCCGCCTCGCCGGGCTCTCCACCGCAAACCTCATCGGCGACGATCTGGCCATCGCCGCCAGCCTCGGCGTGATCCTCACCGGGGTCCTCTACCTGCGCTTCAGCCGCCGCTGACCACCGGGCGCGACAATCGACCCCGACGCCGCCCCGTCAGGCACCTGGAGGACCACTGAGCCATGACAGATCCGATCCTGATCACGGGCGGGACCGGCACCCTGGGCCGGGCCGTGACCCAGCTCCTGCTCGACGGGTGTTCGCGGCACGGGTGTGCGGTGACGTAGGGGCCGGAACCGGCAAGGCTCATTGGGGCTGAGCGGTTGGGCCGGTGAGTGGACGAGCGTGGCGGTCGGGCGGAAGATAGCGGGCTGTAGGAGGTAGGAGCCCCTCACCTC
>DATAXV010000236.1:0-18491 GCA_036272915.1 Candidatus Dormiibacterota bacterium | reverse complement strand
CGGGGTTCCTACTCGCCCGCCAGCCCACCCTCAGTCACGAGCTCGCGGGCATCAATGAACGCCCGGACTCCTTCCACGTCTGGCCGACCCACCCATTTTCATCCCCTCCGGGTGCCCGAGGGCGTGTCCGCTCAGTCGGCGAGTCTGAAGGCGAGCATCGTCTCCCACCGACTCATGTCGGGCTGGTCGGCGGGATCGGTGAGGTAGATCTCGAGGCGCGATCCCCAACGGTCGCCCTCCGGCGACTCCTCGGCGTCCCACCGCAGCCCCTGCTCCTCTCCCCAGTCGAGCAGCCGGCGGGTCGCCGCCACCAGCTCCTGGGGGTGGCCGGTATGGACCAGGGTGGCGTAGCGACCGGCGGGCAGCACGCCGGTGACGACGGAGCCGTCGCCCTCGACCGGAGCGGCGACGGGGAAGCCGACCTGCACCACCATCTCCCGGGCCATGTCGATCACGTCGTACTTCCAGAAGGGAGCGCCCACCGGCTGAAGACCATGCCTTCCCATCCACTCGCCGACCCCGGCGTTCAGCGAGGGCAGGACCTCGCCGATCGTCTGCATGGTGACGCTCGCCCGCCTGGCGACATAGGGCTGCTCCGGCCGCTCGACGACGCTGGGGTCTGTCGTTCTCATGTGGGTGAACTCTCCTTGTCTCTGTCCGGCGGACGGCGCCACTATCGCAGGTGAGGGGTCCGGTGTGCCCATCCAGCGACCTGCGATCAATACGACCCGTCGGGTGGGCAGATGTCATCGGTCGCCTTCGGACGTGGCTGTCCCGGGGACCTGGGAAATCGCGGCGAAGCGACGCTATGCTGTCCAGCGAGGATGGCAACCACCGACGCCGAGCTCCGGCTTCTGCAGGCCGCCCGCCAGGGCGATCAGGACGCCTATACGGGGTTGCTCGAGCCGCATCGCGCCGGGCTCTACGCCCACTGCTACCGGTTGCTCGGGTCCGTCCAGGACGCCGAGGACGCGATGCAGGACACCATGCTCCGCGCCTGGCGCGGTCTTCCCCGGTTCGACGGCCGCGGTCCCCTTCGGGCCTGGCTCTACCGGATCGCCACCAACGCCAGCCTGACGCTGCTCCGGCGCCGGCCCCGCCGCGTCCTCCCCGTCGACTACGGTCCTCCGGCGGGGCCTGGCCAGAGCCCGGACCACCTCGACGAGCCGATCTGGCTGGAGCCATTCCCCGACCGCGAGCTCAACCTGGCCGACGGCCGGGCCGGACCCGACGCGCGCTACGAGCAGCGCGAGAGCCTCGAGCTCGCGTTCGTCGCCGCGCTGCAGCTCATCCCCGCCCGTCAGCGGGCGGTCCTGATCCTGCGCGACGTGGTCGGCTTCTCGGCCAGGGAGGTCGCCGAGACACTGGACATGACCGTGGCCTCGGTCAACAGCGCCCTCCAGCGCGCGCACAAGGCGGTGGACGAGCGCGTCCCCGAGGAGAGCCAGCAGACCACGCTCAGTGCCCTCGGCGACGAGCGCCTGAGCCGGCTGGTCCAGGACTACGCGGACGCCCTGGAGCGGGCCGACGTCAACGCCATCGTCGGCATGCTGACCGCGGACCCGAGCTGGTCGATGCCTCCCGCGGCAGCCTGGTACCGGGGCCTCGACTCGATCGTGGAGTTCCTCACCAACCACGCTCTCACCGTCCGCTGGCAGCACGTCCGGACCTGGGCCAACGGCCAGGCCGCGGTCGGATGCTATCGCTGGAGCGAGGAGGCGGGACAGTACCAGGCAATGGTGCTCGACGTCCTCACCCTGCGCGGCGACCGCATCGAGTCGGTCACCGCCTTCATCAAACCCGAGATCTTCCCGAGCTTCGGGCTGCCCGAGGCGCTGCCGGCCTGACCCGAACGGTCAGGCCGACGTCTTCTTGCCCTTGAGCAGCTCGGCCGCCTGCGGGCCCGAGAGCACGCGGTCGATCTCCTTGCGGACCTCTTGGAGCTCCTTGAACTCCCGGTAGACGGAGGCGAAGCGGATGTAGGCGACCTCGTCGAGATCGCGCAGGCGCTCCATGACCATCTCGCCGATCTCGCCGCTGGGAATCTCGACCCGCCCGCTGCGGCGGAGGTCGGCCTCGATGTCGGCGACGATCCCGTTCAATCTCTCCGGCGAGATCTCCCGCTTCTCGGTCGCCTTGCGGAGCCCGCCGAAGAGCTTCTGCGGATCGAAGTCCTCCCGGCGCCCATCCTTCTTGATGACGAAGAAGGGCACGGTCTCGATCCGCTCATAGGTGGTGAAGCGCTGGCCGCAGTGCAGGCACTCCCGCCTGCGGCGTATCGCCTCACCGACCTCCGAATCCCGGGAATCGACCACCTTCAGATCCGGGTGGCCGCAATACGGACAGCGCACAAACTCCTCCCCTTCCCGATCCCCTAGAACCTGCGATTGCGCAGGAAGGCGGGGATGTCCAGATCCTCCTGCTCCGTTCCGTAAGTGGGACGCGGCTGAGGCTCGGGCTCCGGCTCCGTGAGCGGGGTCGGCGGGCGCTGCTGATACTCGATCGTGGTCGACTCGGTGGTCGCGGTCGGAGTCTGGACCTGCGGCGGCTGGGTCGGGTGGAACCCGGTGGCGATCACCGTGATCTTGACCTCGTCGTCGAGGGCCTCGTTGTTGACCACGCCGAAGATGATGTTGGCCGCCGGGTCCGCCGAGGCCTTGATGATCTCGGCCGCCTTCTCGCACTCGAAGAGCGTGATGTCCTTGCCCGCGGTGACGTTGAAGAGGATGCCCCTGGCGCCGTCGATCGAGGTCTCCAGCAGCGGGCTCGAGACCGCCTCCTTGGCGGCGTCCTCGGCCCTGGTGTCGCCGGAGCCGTAGCCGATGCCCATGAGAGCCTCGCCGGCCTCGTGCATGATCGTCTTCACGTCGGCGAAGTCGAGGTTGATCACGCCCGGATTGACGATCAGGTCGGAGATGCCCTGAACGCCCTGGCGGAGGACGTCGTCGGCGAACCGGAAGGCCTCCTCCAGCGTGGTCCGCTTGTGCACGACCTGGGCCAGCCGGTCGTTGGGGATCACGATCAGGGCGTCGACCTTCTCCTTCAGCTCGCGGATCCCGTCGTCGGCGGTCTCCGCGCGCACCCTGCCCTCCCAGCGGAAGGGCCGGGTGACGACGCCGATGGTCAGCGCCCCCTGCTCCTTGGCCACGTCGGCCACGACCGAGGAGGAGCCGGTCCCGGTGCCGCCGCCCATGCCGGCGGTGATGAAGACCATGTCCGAGCCCTTGAGCAGCTCGGTCAGCTCCGCCCGGCTCTCGTCGGCGGCGTCGCGTCCCTTGGTCCAGTCGCCACCCGACCCCAGACCGCGGGTCAGCTTGCGACCGATGTTGACCTTGATGTCGGCGCTGCAGCGGTCGAGCGCCTGAAGATCCGTGTTGACGGCGATGAACTCCACGCCCTTGAGCGCAGCCGAAATCATGCGATTGACGGCGTTGCCGCCGCCGCCGCCGCAGCCTACGACCTTGATCGCGGCCCGCCCGTCCTGGCGATCCGAGCGCTCCAAGCTCATGGTGTCCTCCTGCTGTTCGTCCCTGATCAACCTCAGCCTGTTCTGTGCTGTCTCGCGTGGCATGTCTCTAGAAGAAGTCCCGCAGCCAGCGCACCGTTCTCTGGTACGCGCCGGCCAGCGCGGGGGGTTGCTGCTCGCCGCCGCCGTCGACCTGCCTGGGCCGCATGCGGCTTCCCCAGCGGACGAGGCCGAGCGAGCAGGCGTAGGCGGGACCGCCGGCGCGGTCGGCGAGCCCTCCCACCGCCGAGGGCAGCCCGAGGCGGATGGCGCTGTCGAAGACCGTCTGGGCGGCGTCGGTCGCCCCCATCAGGCGGGCACCGCCGCCGGTGAGCACGCAGCCCGCCGGCAGGAGACCGTCGTAGCCGCTGCGACGAACCTCGTCGCGGGCCATCTGCAGGATCTCCTTCATCCGCGGACCTATGATCTCGGCCAGGTACCTTCGTGGCGTGGCCTGCGTCCGCTCCCTGCCGACCTGGCGGACGTCAAGGCGCTCCTCGGGCGAGATCAGCTCGGGCAGCGTGTGCCCGTAGTTGAGCTTCAGCGCCTCGGCATCGGCCAGGGTCGTCCGCAGGCCGATGGCGATGTCGTTGGTGACGTGGTTGCCCCCGACCGGAATCGTGGCCAGGTGCAGTGCCGAACCCTCGTTGTAGACGACGATGTCGGTGGTTCCCGCCCCGATGTCGATCAGACAGACGCCCAGGTCGATCTCGTTGCTGCTGAGCACACCCTCGCCCGAGGCCAGACCCTGCGCGACCACGTCGTCCACGTCGAGACCCGCCTGGTGCACGCACTTGATCACGTTCTGCACCGAGGTCCTCGCGCCGGTCACGATGTGGGCCTCGATCTCCAGGCGTTGGCCGGTCATGCCGACCGCTTCCTTGACCCCGTCCTGGCCGTCGACGGTGAACGAGCGGGGCAGCACGTGGATGATCTCCCGGTCGTTGGGCACGCTGACCGCCCTGGCCCCCTCGACCGCGCGCTGCACGTCGCGCTCCCGGATCTCGCGATCGGGCCCGGCAACGGCGATCACGCCCCTGGAGTTCTGAGACTTGATGTGAGAGCCGGCCAGTGACACCACCACCGACTCCACGTGGACACCGGCCATCCGCTCGGCGATGAGGACCGCCTGCTGTATGGCCTGCACGGTGCGTTCGATGTTCACCACGACGCCCTTGCGCAAGCCCTCTGAAGGGACCTGGCCGACGCCGGTCACGGTCACCTGTGTGTCATCCTCTGTCTCGGCGATGACAACGGCGACCCTGCTGGTGCCTAGGTCGAGTCCTACGACTCGCTTCCGCCTGGGCAAGGTGGTACTGAGAAGCCTCCTGGAACGGTGCTGACGTGGGGGCGGGTCACGGGCGAGTATAACGCGTTCTGAATGGATTGTCCCTAGATTTTGTGTACGATAACCGCTTTCGTCAAAGATCTAGTGGTTCTGATCATCCGAAGGTCACGACCGAACGCAGCACCTCCCCCCTTCCCATACGGGTGAAGGCCTGCTCCACGTCACCGATGCCGATGGTCTCGGAGACGAAGGCGTCGAGCGGCAGCCGGCCCTGCAGATAGAGGTCGATCAGAACCGGGAAATCACGAGAGGGCAGACAGTCCCCGTACCAGGAGGACTTCAGCGCACCGCCGTGCGAGAAGAAGTCGAGCAGCGGCAGTTCCAGCCGCATCTCCGGGCTGGGGACGCCGACCAGGACCACGGTTCCAGCCAGGTCTCGGGCGTAGAAGGCCTGCTTGTAGGTCTCGACCCGGCCGATCGCCTCGATGACGACGTCGGCGCCGAAGCCGCCGGTCAGCCGCTTCACCGCCTCGACCGCATCCTCCTTGGAGGAGTCGACGGTGTGGGTGGCGCCCAGCCTGCGCGCCCACTCCAGCTTGCGGGGATCGACGTCGACCCCGATCACGGTCCGGGCGCCCGCCAGCCGGGATCCGGCGATGGCGGCGTCGCCGACGCCGCCGCAGCCGATGACGGCGACGGTGTCGCCGCGGCCGACGGGAGCGGTGTTGAGAGCGGCGCCGAGGCCGGCCATGACGCCGCAGCCGAGCAGCCCGGCGGCGGTGGCCGGCGCCTGCGGGTCGACCTTCGTGCACTGACCGGCGGCGACCAGCGTCTTGTCGGCGAAGGCGCCGATGCCAAGCGCCGGGCTCAGCTCGGTACCGTCCTCGAGGGTCATCCGCCGGGTGGCGTTCTTGGTCGCGAAGCAGAGCCAGGGGCGGCCGCGCAGGCAGGCCCGGCAGTTGCCGCAGACCGCCCGCCAGTTGAGGATGACGAAGTCGCCGGGGGCGACCTCGGTCACGCCATCGCCGATCGCCTCGACCAGCCCCGCCGCCTCGTGGCCGAGCAGGTAGGGGTAGTCGTTCCCGATCGCCCCCTCCCGGTAGTGGAGGTCGGTGTGGCAGACGCCGCAGGCCTGGACCGCCACCAGCGCCTCACCCGGCCCCGGGTCGGGCACGATCACCGTCTCCAGGGAGACCGGCGCGCCCTTCTCCCTGGACACCACCGCGCGAACACGACTAGGCATCAGCCGTCCTCCTTCTCATCCGCTTGTCACTGGCACGCGCTGGGCACGACCGACGGCCCGGCCGGCGCCGGTGTGGCCTTGACCGCTGGTGTCGGCGTCGCCGCCGGGGTCGGGGTCGGCGCCGCGCCCGGATGCGGCGACGTCGAGGGGCTGGGGTGCGCGCTCGGCGTGGGCGTCGGGACCGGGGTCGGCGGCGTGTCCGGACCCCTGCCCACGGCGGGCTCAGAGGGATTCTCGAGGTTGACGTAGGAGTGCACGTCGCCGAAGTCGATGTAGGGCTCCACCGCCTGCAGCGCGACCAGCTTGGTCTCCAGGCTGCCGTAGTCCTCGGGCGTCGCCATCCGGCCGAAGTAGGCGCGCCAGCCGACGCCCGCGGTCATGGTCAGGTCCCAGCAGCGGTCGAACTGGAAGCCGGTCACGTTCTGGCCGATCAGCGCCGGCAGCCCCGACTGGATGTTGATCAGCGAGGTGAGCAGCTGGGGGTCGAGGAGCTCCTGGCGGGGAGCGGTGCTCGCCGCCGGGCCCTGGATCGGCAGGTAGGGCTCGCCTCCCGGCGCCGGGCCCAGCGAGCGGCCCTGCGGATCGAGGTAGACGGTGATCCCGCCGATCGCCTGGTAGGTGGCCACCGGCGCCCACTCCTGGACCGTGATCACGACCCGGTCCGGGAGCTCGGCCCTGACCTCGGACGAGCGAATCCAGGTCAGCTGGCCCAGGCGCCGTCGGACGGAGGCGCCGTCGACCAGGAAGAGCGGGCCCGGGTGCTGGAGCCTGGCCGCGGCGAGGATCTGGTCGGTGGTCTGCCGCTGGTTGCCCTGCACGACGACCTGATTCGCCCGGAAGCAGGGCAGCACCACGAGGAGGACGACCAGCGCCGTCGCCAGCAGTCCGCCGCCCAGAGCACCCGCCCGCCGCTGGCGGGAGACGCGCTCGGCGACCGGATCGACCGGCGGCGGGGGCGGTGCCTCCTCCTCCCCGGGGTCCGGCCGCAGGCGCTCGCGCAGGCGCGCCCAGGTCTCACGCACCCGCTGGCGGCGGTCCCGGGGGCGGCGCGAGGACATCGGGTTCATGCCGGACCGACGCGCTCCCGGTGGCGGGCCACGCCGTGCTCGCAGAGGCGCTCGCAGAGCTCGGCGAAGCCGACGCCGCCGGCCCTGGCGGCATCGGGCAGAAGCGACAGCCGGGTCAGCCCGGGGACCGTGTTGACCTCGAGGACCCATGGGCAGCCGTCCTCGGCGACGATGATGTCGACCCGGGCCATCCCGTCGCAGCCGAGCGCCTCGAAGGCGCGCAGCGCGGCCGCCTGGGCCCTCTGCCTGGCCTCCTTGGGGAGGCGCGCCGGGATGATGTGGTGGCTCTTGCCCTCGGTGTACTTGGCGTCGTAGTCGTAGGTCTCGTTCTCGTAGGTGATCTCGAGCGTGGGCATGGCCGACGGCTCGGGCATGGCCAGGACCGCGACCGTGATCTCGGTCCCGGTCTGGAAGCGCTGGACCATGACCCGCCGGTCGTACCGCCGGGCCTGGAGGATGCCACTCGCCGCCTGGTCGGAGTCGTGGGCGACGGTCAGGCCGATCGTCGAGCCCTCCCTCACCGGCTTGATCACGAGCGGCGTGCCGTAGATGCCGACCAGGCGCTCGGCGAGGTCCGCCCGGAGCGAGTGCTCCCGGGGCAGCTCCTCGAACTCGGGCACGCACAGCCCGGCCGTCGCCAGCAGCTGGTTGGTCTTGGTCTTGTCGATGCAGAGGGCGCTGGCCAGGACCCCCGACCCGGTGTACGGCAGTCCCAGCAGCTCGCACATCCCCTGGACCGTGCCGTCCTCGCCGAGCCGGCCGTGGAGGGCGATGAAGACGACATCGAAGCCGCCCTCGCTCAGGCGCCGCCAGGCGCCGGCGTCGGCCTCGATCCGCTCCACCCGGTGGCCCCTCCCGATCAGGGCCTCCTCGACCTGGGCGCCGGAGCGGATGGAGACCTCACGCTCGGCCGAGGGGCCGCCGCAGAGCACCGCGACCCGCATCACCAGCTCCCCACCCGCTCCACCTCGGGCTCGAGATGGACGCCGAAGCGCTCCATGACCGTCTCCTGGGCCCGACGGATCAGGCGGTCGACGTCGGCCGCCGTGGCACCGCCCCGGTTGACGATGAAGTTGGCGTGCTGCTCGGAGATCTGGGCCGCGCCCTCCTCCGCCCCCTTCAATCCCGCCTCCTCGATCAGGCGGCCGGCGGAGTCGCCGGGCGGGTTGGTGAAGACGCTCCCGCAGTTCTTGGTCTTGATCGGCTGGGTCGACGTGCGCACCTCGGTCCACTCCGCCATCTGGCGGCGGCCGGCGGCGCCGTCGCCGGGGACGAGCCGGATCCAGGCGGCGAGCACCAGGGCCCCCCGCAGCGCGCCCCGGCGCAGCGCCGAGGTGCGGTAGCCAAGCTCCAGCTTGGCCGCCGGCCAGATCATTCCACCCGTTCCCGGCATGAAGCCATCGACCTCCTCGAGCACGTCCGAAAGCTGGCCTCCCCAGCATCCGGCGTTCTGATACACGGCCCCGCCAACCGTTCCCGGCACCCCGATCGCCCACTCGAACCCGGTCAGGTCGTGGTCGGCGCAGAGGCGGGCGAGGCGGAGCATCTTGAGGCCGGCGGCGGCGCGGACCCGGTTCCCGTCGACGCGCCAGCCGCGGTCCACGCAACGCACGACCAGGCCCTCGATGCCGCTGTCGGCGATCAGCAGGTTGGTCCCGGCGCCGAGCACGAAGGCGGGGATCCCCCGCTCGTGGCAGGCCTGTAGCAGTGACGCCACCTCCCGGCTCTCGACCAGGTACTCGGCCGGGCCGCCGATGTTGAACGACGTGAACCGCGACAGCGGGTGGCAGTGGCGGACGCCCTCCAGCGACTGCAGGAAGGCGAGGTTAGACGGGCTGCGCCAGCTCATCGCCGAGCCTCCTGATGTCGCCTGCGCCCATGAGAAGCACGAGGTCGCCCTCGCGCACCTCCCGCTCCAGCCACTCGCGGGCGGCGCCCAGGTCGGGTGCGAAGTCGCAGCCGGCGTCCTCGGCCAGGGAGGCCGCGGTGACGCCGCCGGGGTTGGGCTCGCCGGCGCTGTAGACCTCCGTCACCAGCGCCAGGTCGGCGCCGGCCAGGGCCGGCGCGAACTGGTCGCGCAGGTGGAGGAGACGGGAGTAGCGATGGGGCTGGAAGACCAGCAGCAGCCGCCGGGGTTTGAGCTCGCGGGCCGCGTCGAGCGTCACCCGCAGCTCGGTCGGGTGGTGCCCGTAGTCGTCGTAGATGGCGGCGCCGCGCCACTCCCCCAGCCGCTCCATCCGCCGCTTGGCGCCGGTGAAGGTGCGAAGGGCGGCGGCGGCCCGCTCGGGTGCGACGTCGAGGTCCGCGACCGCGGCGAGGGCGGCGGTCGCGTTCTGCAGGCTGTGGCGCCCCGGCACCGCGAGCCGCAGCCGCGCCACCTCCTCCCCGGCCGAGATCACCTCGCCGCCGGACAGGCAGCGCCATTCGGCGTCCTCGGCGAAGCCGTAGGTCTGCCGGCGGGCGCCGAACGAGGTGGTCCGCAGCCAGGGGTCGTCGGCGCAGGTCACGGCCAGGCTCGAGGCCGGCAGCCCGGCCAGGAAGTCGGTGAAGGTCCTCCGCACCGCCTCTAGATCGGGGAAGTAGTCCTCGTGGTCGAACTCGACGTTGGTCACGACGGCGACGTCGGGATGGTGCAGGGGCAGCGTCGTGTCCGACTCGTCGAGCTCGGTGACGAGAAGGTCGCCGGGGTGGGCGCGGCTGCTGGAGCCGTCGCCGACGAGCACGGTCGGGCTCATCCCGACGCCGTCGAGGATGTGCCCGATCATGGCCGTGATCGTGGTCTTGCCGTGGGTGCCGGCGACACCGACCGCCCGGGAGGCGTCGATCAGCTCGGAGAGCAGCTGCGGCCCGTTCAGGACCCGGACCCCGGCGGCCAGGGCCGCCTGCCGCTCGGGCTCGGCGGCGGGACCGATGCGGGTGATGTGGACGAGCAGGTCCTGGCCGATCACGTGAGCGGGGTCGTGACCGATCGAGACGGCGGCGCCCCTGGCCCGGAGGGCGTCGGTGACCGAGGTGTCGTTGACGTCGCAGCCGGACACCTCCCAGCCGCGGGCGAGCAGCACCTCGGCGAAGGCCGACTGCCGGGCGCCGCCGATGCCGAGCAGGTGGATCCTCATGCCGCGACCTCCTCGAGGACGCGCAGCACGGCCTCGGCGGCGCCCGGCCGGCCCATCGCCGCCGAGGCCGCGGTCATCCGCCGCAGCCGGTCGGCGTCGAGCCCGTCGACGGCCTCGACGAGGCGGTCCGGGGTGAGCTCGGGGTCGGGGATGCGGAGCGCCGCGCCAGCCGCCTCCAGCTCCTCGGAGAGGCGGTTCTGGTGGCCGCCGCCGAAGGTGCCGGGCACGCAGATCATGGGCAGCCCGACCGCCGTCACCTCGGAGATCGTGCCGACTCCGCAGCGGCAGATGACGAGGTCGGCCTCGCCGAGCAGGTCGGACATGCGGTGGGTGAAGGCGATCGGCCGGTAGCCGTTGCGGAGGAACTCCTCGGAGCGAGCCTCGCCCTGGGCGCCGGTCAGGTGCACCACCTCCTCGAAGCGGTCGAGCAGCTGGGGCAGCGCCCCCCACACCGCCTCGTTGATGCGCCGCGCGCCGGTGCTGGCCCCGGTGATCAGGAGCCGGCGCGCCGGGATCCGGGGCTCGTGCCGATCAAAGCCGGGGCGGAGCGGGAACCCGGTGAACTCGGTGCGCGGGGTGCGGAAGCGCTCGACGTCGTGGGGGAAGGTGACGCAGGCGGCGGCGGCGCCGGGCCGGAAGAGGCGGTTGGCCAGGCCCGAGGCCTCGAAGACGGCGAGGACGTAGGGGATGCCGTGCAGGCGGGCGCCGATCAGCGCCGGGGCCATCACGTACCCGCCCACGCCGAGCACGACGTCTGGACGGAAGCGGCCGACGATCCGGGAGCCATGGGCGAAGGCACGCGGGAGCACCACCGGCAGAACGGCGTTCTTCCACGGAAAGTCACGGTCGAACCCGCGCACCTCGATCGTCTCCAGGGGCACGCCCTCCCGTGGCACCAGCGTCTCCTCCAGCCCGCCACGACGGCCGACCATGAGCAGCTCACCGTCCGGGTGCTCAGCGCGAAACGCCTGCGCCACGGCGAGTGCCGGCGACAGGTGCCCTCCGGTGGCCCCTCCCGCTATCAGCAGCCGCATCGCTCCTCCTGTGGTACGTCGAGGCCCGCTGGACCCCCTGGCTGGAGATGTTGAGCAGCACGCCCACGGCGGCCATACACATGACCAGGGCGCTGCCGCCATAGCTGATGAACGGCAGCGGGACGCCGGTGATGGGCAGGGTGTCGGTGACCACGCCCATGTTGACCAGCGCCTGGAACGTGATCCAGGTCGTGATCGCCGAGGCCAGGATGACACCCATCCGGTCCGGCGCCCGCATCGCCGTGCGGTAGCCGCGCACGGCGAAGAAGACGAAGCCCCCGAGGAGCAGCGTCGCCCCGATCAGGCCGGTCTCCTCGCCGACGATGGCGAAGATGAAGTCGGTGTCGGCCTGCGGCAGCCAGTCGTACTTCTGCACCGAGTGCCCGAGGCCGACGCCGGTGATCCCGCCCGAGCCGAGGCCGAGCAGCGCCTGGTAGGCCTGCAGGGTCTTGTTCTGGGGGTCGGCGAACGGGTTCAGGTAGGTCGTCAGCCGGTCGACGCGGTAGGACTCGAGCAGCACGAAGCCGACGAAGGAGACGACCAGCAGCAGGCCCAGCACGAGCAGGTAACGCTTGGGCGCGCCCCCGGTGAGGTAGGCGGCGCCGAAGATGCTGGTCACGACCAGCGCCGTGCCCAGGTCCTTCTGCAGCATGAGGAGGGCAAGCAGAGCGCCGAGCATGACCAGGAGCGGCAGGAAGCCGCCGGTGAAGCTCTTGATCCGGTTCCCCCGCTTGGCGATCCAGTGGGCCAGGTAGACCGACGTGCCCAGCTTGACGATCTCCGAGGGCTGGATGGTGCCGATGCTGCCCAGCCCGATCCAGCGCTCGGCGCCGTAGCTGCTGACGCCGACGTGCGGGACCAGGACGATCACCATCAGCAGCAGGGAGAGGGCCGCGCCGGGCGCCGCCCAGCGCCGGAGCCGGTGATAGTCGGTGCGGGCGAGCACGATCAGCGCGACCAGCCCGACGGCGGCGAAGAAGGCCTGGTGGAAGAAGACGTACAGGCTCGAGTCGTAGGTCAGGTAGGAGATCGCCTGGCTCGAGCTCAGGACCATGATCAGGCCGGCCACCACGAGGGCGGCGGCGGTCGCCGTGAGCCAGAGGTCGACGTGGGGTGCGCTGTCCGTCTCGACCGCTTCCATTCGCTACTTCGCTCCTGCTCGGGCGCGGACGGCGGCCTTGAAGGTCCGCCCCCGCTCCCCGTAGTTCCGGAACATGTCATAGCTCTTGTAGGCCGGGCTGAGCAGGACCACGCCGCCGGAGCGGGCGAGGTCGCCGGCCACGTCCACCGCCTGCTCCAGCGATCCGGCGCGGCGCACCAGGTGGCCCTCGAGGTGCCCGGCGAGCAGGTCGGCGCTCTCCCCGATCAGGACCGCGGCCTCCGTCCTCGCCCGCACCGCGGCGACCCAGGCGCTCAGCTCGAAGCCGGAGCCGTACCCGCCGGCGATCAGCACCACCGGCCGGCCCGGGAAGGACTCCAGCGCGACCAGCCCCGCCTCCGGGTTGGTCGCCTTGGAGTCGTTGTAGTAGGCGACCCCGTCGATCTCCTCGACCAGCTCGAGCCGGTGCTCGACCGCGGTGAAGGCGGCGATGCCGGCCTGGATCCGGTCGTCGTCGAGCCCGGCGGCACGCCCCACCGCCGCCGCCGCCAGCGCGTTGAGCTGGTTGTGGCGGCCGGGGACGGGCACCTCCGGCACCGGCGAGTGGGCGTCGAACCAGACGACCCGGCCCGGCGCCGTCTCCGCCATCTCCACGCAGATCGGGTCCTGGCCGTTGAGGATGGCGACGCCGCCGGCGTCCTGGGCCTCGACCAGCCGGGCCTTGGCGGCGATGTAGGCGGCCATGGTGTGGTGCCGGTCGAGATGGTCGGGGGTGACGTTGAGGACCGCCGCGATCGCCGTCCGCGGCCGGCGGCAGGATTCGAGCTGGAAGCTGGACAGCTCGAGCACGACCCAGTGCTCGGGCCGGACCTCGTCGAGGCGGTCGAGCACGGTGTCGCCGATGTTGCCGCCGAGCAGCACCGGGCGCGGCCCCTGGGCCAGGACCGAGGCCGTCATCGAGGCGGTCGTGGTCTTGCCGTTGGTCCCGGTGATGCCCACGATCGGGGCCGGGCAGAGCTCGAAGAAGAGGTCGATCTCGCTGGAGACGATCAGGCCGCGGGCGCGGGCCGCCTCGAGCAGGGCCGCGTCCCAGGGCATTCCCGGGCTGGCGTAGACGGCGGCGCAGCCGTCGAGCAGGTCCTCGCCCTCCTCCCCCGCCCGAAGCTCGACGTCGCCCTCGGGCACCTGGCTCAGGCTGCCCTCGAGCTCCGACGCCGGCTTGCGGTCGGCGACCCTGACCCGCATGCCCCGGCCGAGCAGGAAGCGAACCAGGGCCAGGCCGGAGGCGCCGAGCCCGGCGACCAGCACCCGGGAGCCGGTCTCGGGGAGCGCGCTCACGTGACCACCCTGGCCAGCAGGGCGGAGCCGATCGCGCCGATCAGGCCGACCGCCCAGAAGACGACGACGATCTGCGGCTCGCTCCAGCCCTCGCGCTGGAAGGAGTGGTGGATCGGCGTGATCGGGAAGATCCGGCGGCCGCCGGAGATCTTGAAGTAGCTGACCTGGAGGACGACCGAGACCACCTCGATCACGTACACCAGGCCGACCAGCAGGAGCAGGATCACCCAGCCCTGCTGCAGGGCCATCACCGCCAGGGCCGCGCCCAATCCGAGCGAGCCGGCGTCGCCCATGAAGACCCTGGCCGGGTGGCGGTTGAAGTAGAGGAAGGCGAGGAGGGCGCCGACCAGGACCATGGCCACCGCCGTCTCTCCGGGCAGACCGCCGGGCAGCAGCACGACCAGGCCCAGGAAGGCGATCACCGTTAGGCCGCCGCACAGCGCGTCGATGCCGTCGGAGAAGTTGACTCCGTTGGAGGCGCCGACGATGGCGAGGATCGCCACCGGCCAGTAGAGCCAGCCGACCGAGGCGGGCAGGAGGTGCTGGGGGCCGTGGGCGAGGAAGGCGAGCGGGATCGCCAGCACCACCTGGAGCGGGAACTTGAGCCGGGCCGGGAGGCCGATCTGGCCGATGTGGAGCTTGGCCATGTCGTCGAGGAAGCCGAGCAGGCCGAACAGGACCAGGGCCACCACCGCGGGCAGGGCGCCGCGGTGCATGTGCAGGGAGAGCAGACCGCCGATGATGGCGAAGGAGACGAAGAGGATGCCGCCACCGGTCGGGGTGCCCGCCTTCTTCTGGTGCTCCTCGCCCAGCTCGGCCTGGATCACCTGCCCGACGCCCAGCCGCCGGAGCAGCCGGATGAAGAAGGGATAGGCGATCAGCCCGGCGACGAGCGAGGCGGCGATGGTGAGCAATGCCTGGATCACACCCGCTCCTTCTCGAGCAGGGCCGGCAGCCGGTAGAGGCCGACGCCGTGGGAGGCCTTGAGCAGGACCACGTCGCCCGGCCTCACCTCGCGGCGCAGCCATTCGGCGGCGCTCTCGACGTCGGTCAGAAGCCGGGCTCCGGCCGCCTCGGCCATGGCCCTGCCCCACCCCACATCCAGGACCGCGACCTCGTCGAAGGCGAGGCGCGCGGCCTCGCCGGCGCGCCGGTGGGCGTCGGCGGCGAGGGCGCCGAGCTCGCGCATCTCGCCGAGCAGGGCCAGGCGGCGCCCGCTCCGGGGCCGCTCGGAGAGCACCTCGAACGCCGCCTCCATCGACTCCGGGCTGGCGTTGTAGGCGTCGTCGACCAGCGTCCAGCCGCCGCTCTGGGGCAGCTCCTGGAGGCGATGCTCGAGCCCGGTCGCCTGACCCAGGCGGTCCGCCGCCTCGGCCAGGGGGACGCCGGCGAAGCGGGCGGCGCCCAGCGCCGCCAGCGCGTTCCGGGCCTGATGGCGCCCGCGGAGGCGAAGCCGGACGGTCACGTCCTCGACCCGGAAGCGACAGCCGTCGGCGAGCGCCTCGTAGTCGCGGCCGACAAGGTCGCCGCGCTCGAGCCCGAAGCCCAGCACCGGCGCCGCCGACCGGCCGCGGAGCACCTCGAAGTAGGCGTCGTCGGCGTTGACCACGGCGAGGCCCTCCGGGGGCAGCGCCTCGAGCAGCTCGGCCTTGGCCCGGGCGATCCCGTCGCAGCCGTCGGCGAAGTACTCGGCGTGGACGCTGCCGATCCCGGTCACGACGCCGACCCTGGGCCGGGCCAGCGCGGCCAGCCGGGCGATCTCCCCGGGAGCCCGCATCCCCATCTCCAGGACCAGGGCGGCGTGCTCGGGCTCGAGGCCGAGCACGGTCACCGGGAGGCCGGTCTCGGTGTTGAGATTGCCGCTCGTCTGGTGGACCCGGAAGCTGCCGTCGAGCGCTGCGGCCATGAGCTGGCGCGTCGAGGTCTTGCCGTTGCTGCCGGTGACGCCGAGGACCAGGGGCGAGACGCGCTCCAAGACCGCCCGGGCCAGGGCGTAGAGGGCGTCCCAGGGATCCTCGACGAGGAGCCTGGGCCCCTCCCCGTCGGCGTCGGTGACGGCCGCCGCCGCGCCCCGGCGCAGGGCGTCGGGTACGAACTCGCCACCGTCGTGATCCTGTCCGCGGAGGGCGAAGAAGAGGCCGTCGGGCAGGACCTGGCGGGAGTCCGTGTGGTAGCTCCGGACCCAGGCCTCGGGCGCCGCACCCGCCAGCCGGCCCCCGACCAGCTCCTGGACCTCATTGAGGTTCAGACGCATGTGGCCACGAGTCTATCCTGCCGCCTCAACTCAGTTCGGCGTCGGCGGCAGGCTGCTTGGGGTGAGGTGCCAGAGCCTCACGATGTCCTCAGCGATCTTGGCCCAGGTCGGTCCGGCGACGATGTAGCCGTCGTTGGCGAGGATCGAGCCGTTGTTGGGTCGGGTGACGTTGATCAGCATCGTGAACTGCGGGTTGGAGGCGGGCATGAAGCCGACGTACGACGCCCAGTACCACTGCAGCGAGTACTGCCCGTTGATCGGGATCTGCGACTGGCCGGTCTTGCCGGCCTCGTCCAGCTGAAAGCCGGGGACGCGAGCCATGTAGCCCGAACCGTGCTGGACGACCGACCGCATCATCTGGTTGATGAGCGCCGCGGTCTGGGCGCTCACGACCCGCCGCTCCTGGGGCACGAAGGGCTTGTTCCCGACCTTGTCGATGACGTGGGGCTGGACGTAGACGCCGCCGTTGGCGATCGCGTTGATGGCGGCGACCATCTGGATCATGTTCACGTCGACGCCCTGGCCGAACGACGCGGTGGCGAGCTGGATCGGGCTCCACTGTGAGGCGGCGGGCAGGGGCACGTTGGCCTCCTCGCCGACGCCGGCGTCGGTCGGCTCACCGAAGCCGAAGGCCTGCAGGTAGTGGAGGAAGTTGCTCTTCCCCTCCAGCTGCTCGGCCTTGATCGCGCCCACGTTGAGGGACTCCTCGAGGACCTTGGTCATCGTGATGTTGCCCATGTAGGCGTCGTCCCAGTCGTGGATCTCCTGGCCCTGGACGGTGGTGTAGCCGGGGTCGTAGATAACGGTGTTGGGGCTCATGGCGCCCGCGTTGATCGCGCCGGCCATGGTCACCACCTTCATCACCGAGCCGGGCTCGTAGAGGTTGGAGGCGATCCCGTCCTGGGTCTGGGAGGCGCTGTAGTCGTAGAAGTTGTTGGCGTTGTACGAGGGGTAGGACGCGTAGCCGACGATGCCGCCGGTGTGGGTGTCCATGATGATGGCGCTGCCGCTCTGGGCGTGGTTGAGCTTGACATCCTGCTCGACCGCCTGCTCCGCCTCGTACTGAAGGTCGCTGTCCAGGGTCAGGGTCACGCTGGTGCCGTTGACCGGCTTGCGCTGGTTCTGCATGGTCGCCGCGATCGGCTGGCCCTCGGAGTCGCGGTAGAGCGTTGCCTCGCCGTTGACCCCGGCCAGCTTCGAGTTGTAGTCCTGCTCGACGCCGCGATCCCCCTCGCCGCTGTAGTCGACGAAGCCGAGGAGGTTGGCGGCGAGGGTGTCGCCGTCGATGCCGCCGGGCACGTAGACACGCTGCGGTACGCCCTGCAGGGCGACGCCGGGCAGGCCCATCCGCTGCAGCTGCTGAGCCTGGCTCATGGGCACGCGGTGGGCGATGTAATAGAAGACGCGACCCGAGGCCAGCTCCTTCTGGATGGTGTCGGCGGAGACGCCGAGCACCGTGGCCAGCCCGCTGCCGACCTCGCTCCGCTGTGAGGGGAGCACGGTCTGCGGCGAGAGGGTCACGTCGTACACGGTCGTGTTGAGGGCAAGCGGCCGGCCCTCGTCGTCGTAGATGACGCCTCGGGTGGCGGGCAGCGTGATCGAGTCGACGTGCTGGATGTTGGCCAGTGTGCTCAGGCGGTTGTGCTGCCAGACCTGCCAGTAGACGAGCTTCCCCCACACCGTCGAGGCGAGCAGCACGGCGCCGGCCAGAAGAATGAGGGCGCGCATGCGCGAGGGCTCACGATTCTTCTTGACCGCCGCCCTGGCCGCGCTGGAGCCGGAGGGTCGACGCCTGAGCGGACGGGCCATCTCAGGCGGCCTCCCGCTGGGGTCCCGCCCCCTGGATCACGCTGCCGACGACGCCGCCCAGGAAGCTCCACCAGGAGGGCCCGGTCGCCCTGGCACCGCCGATCGGGGCGTCCAGGTTGATCGGCGAGGCCTTCCCGGTCAGGTATCCGGCGGGCTGGTCGGGGACCATCTGCTCCTGCTGCGCCTCCTGCTGACGGCGCTGCGGGGTGTGCATCATCGCCGACTCGTAGACCAGCTGGCCGTGGTCGGCCTGCAGCTGCTGGTTCTGGGTCTGGAGTCCGTCGAGCACGTAGGAGGCACCCGTCGTCCCCGCGCCCAGCACCAGATAGGCGAGCGTCAAGAGCACGACGACGGCCCCGGCAAGGTAGACCCGTCCCATGGTGCGCAGCCGCAGCCGGCGGATGGCGGCACCGCTGGCGAACTGAATCAGCGCCGGACGGGCGCTCTGCCTGGACCGGACCCCGGCGTGGCCGGGACGCCCGGTCTGAATCCTGCGTCGGGTGAGTATTCGGGATGTGACCACGTCGTGAGCCTCGATGTGTAGGAGACGGAAGCGGGAGCCCTGGGGGAACTACAGACGCTCGCCCGCCCGCAAGCGGGCGGAGCGACTTCGAGGGTTGTCGGCGACCTCCTCGTCGGTCGGCCTCACCGGATGGCGGGTGAGGATGGTGAGCGTGGGCTGGTGCTGGCAGGTGCACACCGGCTGGCTGGGGGGGCAGATGCAGCCGCGGCTCTCGC
>DATAXV010000235.1:0-22317 GCA_036272915.1 Candidatus Dormiibacterota bacterium | reverse complement strand
CGGGGTTCCTACTCGCCCGCCAGCCCACCCTCAGTCACGAGCTCGCGGGCATCAATGAACGCCCGGACTCCTTCCACGTCTGGCCGACCCACCCATTTTCATCCCCTCCGGGTGCCCGAGGGCGTGTCCGCTCAGTCGGCGGTCGGCGTGAGCATGAGGGCGCCAAGCGGCGGCAGGGTCAGGCGCAGGGAGAAGGGGTGGCCGTGCCAGGGGAACGCCGCGGCCTCGACACCGCCCGCATTGCCCTTGTCCGAACCGCCGTAGGTCCCGGCGTCGCTGTTCAGCGCCTCGCGCCAGAAGCCACCCTCGGGCACGCCGATGCGGTAGCCCTCGCGGGGCACCGGCGTCAGGTTGAGGACGGCGGCCAGGTGCCGGCCGTCGGATGAGGACCGCAGCACCGAGACCACCGACTGATCGGCGTCCCCGCCGTCGATCCAGGAGAAGCCGGCGGGATCGAAGTCGAGCTCGTGCATTGCCGGCTCCGAGCGGTAGAGCTGGTTGAGGTCGGTGACCCAGCGCTGGATGCCGCGGTGCTCCTCCCACTCCAGCTCATCCCACTCGATCGCGCCGTCGTGCTGCCATTCCGACCACTGGCCGATCTCGCCGCCCATGAAGAGCAGCTTCTTGCCCGGGGTCACCCACATCCAGGCGTAGAGCAGGCGCAGGTTGGCGCGCTTCTGCCAGTCGTCGCCCGGCATCTTCCCGTAGAGCGAGCCCTTGCCGTAGACGACCTCGTCGTGGGAGAGGGGCAGCACGAAGTTCTCGCTGAAGCCGTAGATGCTGCGGAAGGTGAGCTCGTCGTGGTGGTACCGGCGGTGGATGGGATCGAGGCTCATGTACTGCAGCGTGTCGTGCATCCAGCCCATGTCCCACTTCATGCCGAAGCCGAGGCCGCCGACGTAGGTGGGGCGGGAGACGCCCGCCCATGCGGTCGACTCCTCGGCGACGGTCTGCACGTCGGGGAAGCCCTTGTAGACCTCGGTGTTGAGGCGGCGGAGGAAGTCGATCGCCTCCAGGTTCTCGTTGCCGCCGTGCTCGTTCGCCTCCCACTCGCCGTCCTTGCGGGCGTAGTCGCGATAGAGGATCGAGGCGACCCCGTCCACGCGCAGGCCGTCGGCGTGGTAGCGGTCGAGCCAGAACAGCGCGCTGGAGATGAGGAAGGCGGCGACCTCGTTCCGGCCGGAGTTGAAGATGAAGCTCGTCCACTCTGGGTGGAAGCCGCGCCGAGGGTCGGCGTGCTCATAGAGGTGGGTCCCGTCGAAGTAGCCGAGCCCGTGCTGGTCGGTGGGGAAATGGGAGGGAACCCAGTCCAGGATCACGCCGATGCCGCGCCGGTGCAGGCTGTCGATCAGCTCCATGAAGTCCTGCGGGGTCCCATAGCGGCTGGTCGGGGCGAAGAAGCCCGTCGTCTGGTAGCCCCACGACCCGTAGAAGGGGTGCTCCATGACCGGGAGCAGCTCGACGTGGGTGAAGCCGGTCCGCTCGAGGTAGTCGGCCAGCCGCCCCGAGAGCTCCCAGTAGTAGAGGGAGCGGTTGCCGTCCTCGGGGACCCGCATCCAGGAGCCGACGTGCATCTCGTAGATGGACCAGGGCGCCTTGGGCCCGTTGTGCCGGACGCGGCTTCGCATCCACTCCTCGTCGTGCCACTCGTAGCCGAGGTCCCACACCCTCGACGCGGTCCGGGGCGCGATCTCGGCGGTGAAGGCGAAGGGGTCGGACTTATCGACCTCGTAGCCGTCGGTCCGGGAGCGGATGTGGTACTTGTACGCGGCTCCCTGACCGAGGCCGGGGACGAAGCCCTCCCAGATGCCCGAGCTCCCGCGCTCCTGAAGCGCGTCGGCGCCTGGCCTCCAGCCGTTGTGCTCGCCGACGAGGGAGACGCTCTCCGCGTTCGGCGCCCAGACCGCGAACTGGGTGCCCCGCTCGCCGGGGTGGGCGCCGAGCTTGTCGTAGAGGCGGAAGTGGTTGCCCTGGTTGAAGAGGTAGAGGTCGTCCTCGCTGAGGAGGCTCGGCGGCTGCGCTACTTCGGTCATATCAAAAGTCTCCGGAGGCCGCGCAACGGGATCCGGACCCAGTTCGGCCGGTTGTCCAGCTCGTAGCGCAGCTCGTATAGGGCCTTCTCGATCAGCATGGTATCCAGCAGCAGCTCACGCTCCGCCTCCCCCGGAGACACGAACGGAGCGTTGTCGACCGCCGCCCAGTAGGCCTCCAGGAACGCCTTCGAGGCGCTCGCGGCCCACTCCTCGCCGAAGTCCACCCCCGCGGCCTCGGCGGCATAGGCGAAGGACCGCAGCATACCCGCGACGTCCTTGCTCGCCCAGCGCTTCAGCCTCCGCTCGGAGAGCGGCCGGGCCGGCTCGCCCTCGAAGTCGACGATGACGAAATCGCCGCCGGTGAACAGGACCTGGCCCAGATGGTAATCGCCGTGGACCCGGATCCGCCGGGCGGCGACGGGATGGGCGAGAAGGGGGCGGAGGCGGGTCTGCAGATGAGGCTCCTGGGACAGGACCTCGAGCGCCAGCTCGCGCTCATCGGGCTCGAGCGAGCCGAGATGCGAGCGCAGCTGCTGGAACACCCTCGCCGCCAGCGTCCGCACCGACTGGTAGACGGAGCGGGTGGCCAGCATCGTCGATGCTTCGGGGGCGAAGGCGGGGTTGTCCGAGTCCGAGGCCAGGGCCAGGTGGAGCTCGCCGGTGCGCCGGCCGAGGAGCGCGGCGTAGGGCTGGTAGCGCTCGATCGCGGCCGGCTCGCCGCCGGAGAGCTCGACGGTGGCGTGGCTCCAGCCGTCGCCCTGGTTGGGGACGTAGGCCTGGACCATGGCCAGCGCCGAGGTGTGGTCGCGGCCCTGCCGGTAGATCAGGGTCCCGAGGACGGCGGGGATGTTGGCGAAGTCGTGCTCGGTCAGGAAGCGGGAGACCTCGACGTCGGGGTTGATGCCCTCCGCCACGTGGCGGAAGAGCTTCATGATCAGCCGCTCGCCGAAGATCACCGAGTTGTTGGTCTGCTCCGCCCCGGACAGCCGCGGCGCCAGCTCCTCGCTTCCCAGCTGCAGGTGGCGGAGGCCTCCGGTGGGAAGGGCGACGATGTCCCCGGAGCGGCCGCGGAAGCGGCGCCGGCGCGCGATCGCCTCGAGCAGGGCGGCGTTGAAGCCGGTGTCGCCGAGCGCGTCGACGACGCGGGCCTCGGCGTTCCGGGTCAGGGGCAGCGCGTAGCTCTCGGGATCGCCGTCGCGATAGTTGACCTGGATCACCTTGACCGTCGCCCCGGCCACCGTCAGCGAGTCGACGACGGTGACGTCGGCGATCCGCCGGCTCTTGCCACCGAACCATCGCTGGAGCGGCAGGTAGGCGGGCAGCACACGCTCCAGCTCGCGGTCGCGGAGGCTCAGCTCGGGGGCCTCGCGCTCGTGATCCGGCGCCTCCGGCACCGGCTCCAGCGCGAACCAGAAGAAGGAGTGCGGCCCGAGCGTCACCGGGTAGGCGTCGTCGCCGATGCGGGGGAACTCGGTGCGCCCGAACAGCTCGACCGGGACCAGGCCCTTGTGCTCGGAGAGGTCGAGGCTGGCGAACTGGGCGAAGCGGGACAGGTTGGCGACGACCAGGATTCGCTGCTCGCCGAGCTGGCGGATGAAGGCGAGCACCTTGCGGTTCTCCGGGTAGATGAAGCCGATCGTCCCCCGGCCGAAGGCCGGATGCCGCTTGCGCAGCGCGATGACCCGGCGCATCCAGTTGAGCAGCGACTGCGGGTTGCCGTCCTGGGCCTCGACGTTGACCGTCTCGTAGTGGTACTCGGGATCGGTGACGACGGGCTGGTAGAGGCGCTGGCGGTTGGCGTTGGAGAAGCCCGCGTTGCGGTCAGCCGACCACTGCATCGGCGTGCGCACCCCGTTGCGGTCGCCGAGGTGGACGTTGTCGCCCATCCCGATCTCGTCTCCGTAATAGATGACGGGGGTGCCGGGCAGGGCGAGGAGCAGGCCGTTCATCAGCTCGATCCGCCGGCGGTTGTTCTGCATCAGCGGGGCCAGCCGGCGGCGGATGCCGAGGTTGATGCGCGCCTCGGGGTCCTGCGTGTAGGCGCGGTACATGTAGTCCCGCTCCTCGTCGGTGACCATCTCCAGCGTCAGCTCGTCGTGGTTGCGCAGGAACGTCGCCCACTGACCGGTCGGGGGGATCGGCGGGGTCTGAGCGATGATGTCGACGAGCGGGAAGCGATCCTCCATCCGCAGCGCCATGAACAGCCTCGGCATGACCGGGAAGTGGAAGGCCATGTTGCACTCGTCGCCCTCCCCCTCGCCGAAGTAGGCGACCGCGTCCTCCGGCCACTGATTGGCCTCGGCCAGCAGCATCCGGTTGGGGAAGTTGTCGTCGATGTGCCGGCGCAGGTCCTTCAGGAACCGGTGGGACTCGGGCAGGTTCTCGCAGCTGGTCCCGTCGCGCTCGAACAGGTAGGGGATGGCGTCGAGGCGGAGCCCGTCGATGCCCATGCTCAGCCAGCGGTCGACGATCTTGGCGATGGCGGCCCGGACTCTGGGGTTGTCGTAGTTGAGGTCGGGCTGGTGCGCGTAGAAGCGGTGCCAGTAGTACTGCTGGGCGATCGAGTCCCAGGTCCAGTTCGAGGACTCGAACTGCTGGAAGATCACCCGGGCCTCCCGGTAGCGCTGGTCGGTGTCGCTCCAGACGTACCAGTCCCGGTAGGCGCTGCCCGGGCGCGCCCGCCGCGCCCGCTGGAACCAGGGGTGCTGGTCCGAGGTGTGGTTGCAGACGAGCTCGGTGATCACGCGAAGGCCGCGGTCGTGGGCGGCGCGGATCAGCCGCCGGACGTCGCTTACCGTCCCGTAGTTGGCGTGGACGCCGAGGTAGTCGGCGATGTCATAGCCGTCGTCGCGCAGCGGGGACGGGTAGAAGGGGAGCAGCCAGATGGCCGTCGCCCCAAGGCCGGCGATGTGGTCGAGCTTGGAGATGAGCCCGCGGAAATCGCCGATCCCGTCCCCGTTCGAGTCCTTGTAGGCCCGGACGTGGACCTCGTAGATGACGGCGTCCTTGTACCAGAGCCGGTCCTCCGCGGCGGCTGCCGAGATCCGTCCGGCGGTGACCAGCGTCGGCCCGCTCGGCAGCGGCGTGTCGTCCCGAATGACGGCCGAGGACGACACCCGCTGCGGCGGGACGCCAGTGATTCCGTCCGGGATCTGCTCTTGCTGCACCAATCCCTCCTCATCGGCTGCGTCAGGTCGGGCGCCGGCCGGCGCCTCCAGGACCGTCGGTTCTCCGCAACAGGATCGCACCGGCGGGCGTCCGCACGCGCGCCCGCGTGGGATCGCACCGATAGCACCGGTCGCACCGGCCGGCCGGTGACGGCGCCGCCCAGGGCGGGTTCGCACGGGGGCCCGCCGGGAACGCTCAGTTGTCACTATCAGGTTACAGGGTCTCGCCGCTATCCGTAGCGTGGGCCGTCTCCGTCGGTCCCCGCATCTCCGCGTGGCGGGATGTCCCGGGGCCGCTGGGCACGGGTCCCGGCTGGCCTCCATCGGCCCATGGCAGGTCGGCGGGGGTGCCCGCTAGCGTCGAACCGAATGCTTCCTCAGGGGCCAGTGACCGCGGGCGGAGGCACGGGCCCGAGGTGAAGCTGCTGCTGCTCAGCCAGTTCTACCCGCCCATCGGCGGCGGGCAGGCCGGCCACGTCCAGTCGCTGGCGCGGGCGATGGCCGCCCGCGGTCACAGCGTGGCCGTGGCCACCATCGGGACCGAGGGGAGCGGCGGCGACGACGGCATGGTCCGGGTCCACCGCCTCCACTCCACGGTGCAGCACTTCCCCTTCCTGTTCTCCGACGTGCGCCGCCCGTACGCTCCGCCCCTGCCCGATCCAGGGCTGGTCGCCGGCCTGCGCCGCGTCGTCGAGCGGGAGCGCCCGGATCTGATCCACGCCCACGACTGGACGGTCCACTCTGCCCTGCCCATGGCCAGGAGGTACGGGGCATCTCTGCTGCTCACCCTCCACGACTATGGCCACGCCTGCGCCACCAAGCGGTTGATGCTTCACGGCAAGGCGATCTGCCCGGGCCCGGCGCCGTCCCGCTGCCTGGGCTGCGCCGCCCATCACTACGGCCCGGTCGTGGGTGCCGGCACGGCGGTGGCGACGATGGCGTTCCGGCGCTCTCGTGAGCGGCGTCTGGACGGCGTGATCGCGGTCAGCGCCGCGGTCGCCCTGGGCAGCGGCCTCGACCGGGGGAGGGTCCCCTTCCAGGTCATCCCCAACTTCCTGCCCGACGGCGTCTGGGAGGCGGGCGGGGACCGCGGCGCGCCGGCCGAGCCGTTCCCCGCCGAGCCCTTCATCCTCTTCGTCGGCGATCTGGTCGCGGACAAGGGCCTCGACGTCCTGCTCACGGCCTATCGCACCACCGCCGGGCTGCCGCCGCTGGTGCTGATCGGGCGGCGGGTGAGGCGGACCCCGACCGATCTGCCCGAGGGCGTGCGGATGATGCAGGACTGCCCGCACTCGATGGTGATGCGGGGCCTCCACAGCTGCACGGTCGCCGTCGCCCCGTCCGTCTGGCCCGACCCCTGCCCGACCGCCGTGCTGGAGGCGATGGCGGCCGGTTGCCCGCTGGTGACAACGCCGGTCGGCGGCATCACCGACATGCTCACGCCCGAGGAGAACGCGCTCATGGTCCCGGCCGGCGACGCCACCGCTCTGGTCACGGCGCTGGTTCGCCTCTGCCACAGCCCCGATCTGCGAGAACGGCTGGGGAGGGCGGCCCGCGAGCGGGCCAGCCTCTTCACGGCGGCCATGATCCTGCCCCGGATCGAGGCCGCCTATGAGGCCGCGCTCGGCGACCGGGGGGTGGCCTCGGCCCCGGCCCAGCTGATCGAGGACCTCTGGTGACCAGGGCCGGCCGGAGCCGGCCGTGGCGGTGCGCGGATCCGTACGCAACCGTCCGCCTCGGTCGCTCCCTGCCCGGCCGATCGGGACAAACGCCCGGCCGCGGGACGAAGTCTCCCTTTTCGCTGCGAGCCCTTGTCAATAGCATGCGGACTGTGCTAGTGCCGCAGGCGTGCCGCGTCATGGTGCGGGACATGACTGCCGATTCAGGGGGTGCCGGCCATCCGCGGGCGGCTAGGATGGCGGGGTTCGTGGCCGAGCTGCTGGGGAAGCGATGCATGGGCGACGGTGAGACCCCGTCTCTCGCCGGTGTCTTCGGCGTGCCCGGGTCCGGATCATTTGTCCTGCGCGGAACCGGGTCTGTTGCTAACCTGATCACGACCATGGTCGGCGCTCGAAGGACGCCAGCCATCCCCGTTCGAAGCGGGCGGGAGGCCACCTCGACGCGGATCCGGTGTCCGCGAGCGGGGCGGCTCGAGGATCCGGAGAGGCTCGTCCGGAGCCGGCCGGACCGACGGTACGCGGCTCTGGCCCCGTGCCCGGCCGTTCACACCCCGCTCCGTCCACCTGACCAGAGGTCCTGTTGGGAGGGGTCCTGACATGAGCACCGATCTGGAACGGATCGAGTCGGCCCAGGGGGCGGCGCCGCAGCGTCAGCCACGCAAGGTCGCCGCACCCGCGGCCCCGATCCCGCGTCGAGCGCGAAAGGGCCCGGTGCCGGCGTCGTTCGGCCAGCGCCAGCTCTGGTTCCTGACCGAGCTCGCCGGCGACTCGCCCGTCTACAACGAGTCGGTCACCATCCAGTGCCCGGAGGACATCGAGATCCCGGCGCTGGAGAAGGCCTTCAACGAGATCCTGCGGCGCCACGAGGCGTGGCGCACGGTGCTCAGGCCGGACGGCGACGACGTCGTCCAGGTCGTGATCTCCCACCAGGACATGGCGCTGCGCATCGTCGACCTGCGCCACCTCGACCCGCCGGACCAGGAGGGGGAGGCGAACCGCATCTCCACCGAGGACGTGCGGCAGCCGTTCGACGACGAGCGGCCGCCCTGGCGGGCGATGCTGATCCGTCTCGAGGACGGCTACCGGATCCACCTGACCATCCGCCAGGTCCTCTTCGATCCAGCCTCGCTTCACCGCGTGCTGCTCCCCGAGCTGGTGGCTCTGCACGAGTCGTTCCGCGCCGTGCACGCCTCGCCGCTTCCCGACCCGCCCATCCAGTACGGCGACTACGCCGTCTGGCAGCGCGGGCGGGTCAGGGAGCCGGAGGTGGTGGCGCAGCTGGCCCACTGGCGGGAGCAGCTTCGCGATCTCTCCCCGCTGGAGCTGCCCACGGACCGGCCCCGGCCCGCTGTGGAGAGCTTCCGGGGCGGTTTCCAGGCGCTTTCGCTCGCCGCGCCGATGGTCCGGAAGCTCCGCGAGCTGGGCCGGGCCGAGGGCACGGACCTGTTCACCGCCACGCTGGCCGGCTTCCTTTGCCTGCTCCAGCGGGTGAGCGGCCAGGACGACCTCCCCGTCGGCACGGTCAGCCCGGGGCGCCGCCGGCCCGAGCTGGAGGGGATGCTCGGCTACTTCCTCAATCCCCTCGTCCTCCGCTGCGACCTCTCCGGCGAGCCAACCTTCCGCGAGCTTCTGGCCCGGGTCCGCGACACCACGCAGGTGGCGATGGCCAATGACGAGGTCCCCTTCGAGGACGTGGTCAGGGCGCTTCAGCCGGAGCGCCGGCCCGACGCCAACCCGCTGTTCCAGGTCGTCTACACGCTGGAGGAGGCCGGCCCCGAGCTCCCGCCGGGGTGGGGCGTGACCCAGATGGACGTCGACACCGGCACCTCCAAGTTCGATCTCCAGCTCGAGCTGGAGGAGCGCCGGGAGGGCCTGGCCGGCCGGCTGATCTACAGCACCGAGCTCTTCGACGACGCCACCGTCGAGCACCTGGCCGGCGACCTCCGCGTCATGCTCGAGGCGCTGGTCCTGGAGCCGGACCTGCCCGTCACCGAGCTGGCTCTTCCCCTGCGCCGCACCATCCCCGCCATGCGCGGGCCGATGCCGCCGCTCCCCGACCAGAGCATCAGCCAGCGCTTCGAGGAGATCGCCGAGCGATGGCCGGATCGGGTCGCGGTCAGCTTCGGCAACCAGGAGCTCACCTACGCGTCGCTCAACGCTCGGGCCGACAACCTCGCCCGCCGCCTCCGCGAGGCGGGGGTGACGCCCGAGGAGATGGTCGGGATCATGGTCGACCGCTCGACGGAGATGGCGGTCGGCCTGCTCGGCATCCTCAAGGCCAACGGCGCCTACGTGCCGCTCAACCCGCGCGACCCCGACCAGCGGATCGAGCTGCTCGCCCGCGACGCCCGCTGCCGGGTGGTGGTCGCCACCCGCGCTGACCGGGAGCGGGTTCCGCCGGACGTCGAGGCCGTCTTCATCGACGACATCTCGGACCGGCCCGACCCCGGCGCCGGGCCGCTGCCGCACCCGCCGGGGGGGACCAGCCTCGCCTACCTCCTCTACACGTCGGGCTCGACCGGCCGCCCCAAGGGGGTGATGGTCGAGCACCGCAGCGTGCTGCGCCTGGTCTGCCCGGCGACCTACTGTGAGCTCGGATCGGACCAGATCCTGCTGCAGCTGGCGCCGCTCTCCTTCGACGCCTCGACGTTCGAGATCTGGGGCGCGCTGCTCAACGGCGGCCGGCTGGTGGTGGCGCCGCGCGGCTTGCTCTCGGCGCGCGAGATCGGCGACGTCGTCGAGCGTCGGGGCGTCAACACGCTCTGGCTCACCGCCGGCCTCTTCTGCCAGGTCGTCGACGCCGGGATGCCGGGCCTGGGCGGGGTCAAGCAGCTGCTGACCGGCGGCGAGGTCCTCTCCGCGGCGCACTGCCGGCGGGCGCTGGAGCTGATGCCCGGCCTCCGCCTGATCAACGGCTACGGCCCGACCGAGGCGACCGGTTTCTCCTGCTGCCACCAGATCACGGCGGCCGACCTGGAGCTGGACCGCGTGCCGATCGGTCGTCCGATCGGCAACACCGTCGTCCATGTCGTCGACGACCACGGCCGCCCCGCCCCGGTCGGCGCCTCCGGCGAGCTCTACGTGTCCGGCCCCGGCGTGGCCCGCGGCTACCTGGGCGCGCCGGCGCTCACCGAGGAACGGTTCGTCCCCGACCCCGAAGGGGGCCCCGACGCCCGCCGCTACCGCACCGGCGACATGGTCAGGGTCCGGCCGGGAGGCACGCTGGACTTCCTCGGACGGCGCGATCGCCAGATCAAGATCCGCGGCTTCCGGATCGAGCCTGGCGAGATCGAGGCGGTCCTGCGCGAGCATCCGCAGGTCGCCGACGCCGTGGTCGTCGCCCCGGAGCTGCCCGCCCAGGGCAAGCGCCTGGTCGCCTACATCGTCTCCGGCGGGCCGCCCGCCGACCTGATGTCCTTCGTCGCCCGCCGCCTGCCCGCGCACATGGTCCCGCAGACCTATGTCGGCCTCGACTCGCTGCCGCTCAACGTCAACGGCAAGGTCGACCACTCAGTGCTGCCCACCTTCCCGGTGCCCGCCGTCGAGGTCAGCAACAAGGGTCCCAGGACCGAGCTCGAGGGCGAGGTCGGTGCGCTCTGGGCCGAGCTGCTGGACCGGCCCTCGGTCCCGCTCGACGTCGACTTCTTCCGGCTCGGCGGCCATTCGCTGCTGGCCATGCGGATGATCGCCGAGGTCGAGCGCCGTTTCGCCTCCCGTCTTCCCCTCGAGGTCGTCTTCGGCCCCGGCTCGACCGCGCGCCGCCTGGCCGGGCTGATCCAGCGGACGCCGCGGGTGGAGGGTGTCCAGGGCTCCGATTGGGTGGTGCCGCTCCGGCCCAGCGGGGCCAGGGCGCCGTTCTTCATCGTCGCCCCCAACCGGGAGAGCTCGGTGGCGATGCGCCATCTGCTGCCGCACCTGGACCCCTCCCAGCCGGTGATCGCGCTGCTGGCGCCGACCCGCGACGGCCACTTCGACGTCGCCGCCGGCATTCCCGGGCTGGCCGACGAGCTGCTCGAGCAGGTCCGCGCGATCCAGCCCCACGGGCCCTACCGCCTGGCCGGCTACAGCCTGGGCGGCCTTCTCGCCTACCAGATCGCCGGACGGCTCGAGGAGGCCGGTGAGGAGGTCGTGTACTGCGCCCTTCTCGACACCGTCGTCCCGGCCATGGCCCGGACCGAGGCGAGGATAGACCGGCGCAGCCGGGGCCGGCGCCAGGGCATCGGCGGGTTCTTCCGCGGCGACGACGATGACGGAGCGGTCGAGGAGGAGGAGTTCGACTGGGACGGCGCCGCGGCGCTGTCCGAGGCCTACCGGCCCCGGACCCTGGAGCTTCCCCTGACCGTCATCGGCAGCCGCGCCCAGCGCCGCTGGGCGGGCGAGAATGGGCTCGGCTGGTCGGAGGTCCACGGGGGCCCGATCGACGCTAGGGGCGTCCCCGGCGACCACCGGTCGATGCTGCTCGAGCCCAACGTGGCCGAGCTCGCCGCCCTCGTCGCGGCCGGGATCAGGGCGACGACCTGACGCCGGCTGCGAAGGCGGTCAGCACGAGGCCGCCGGCTAGCGCGAACCTGCCCCGTCCGGCCGCCAGCGGTGCCGCCGCCTCGGGGATCGGCACCAGCGGGGTGACCTCGAAGGTCCCACCGTCGGGGTCGATCCGGAGCTCGGCTCCCAGGTAGTCGAGCCAGCTCCGCGCCAGCGGACGCCAGACCTTGTAGTAGCTCTCCTTGGCGCTGAAGACGACCAGACCCCACTGGATCCCGTCCGGCCCCCGCTCGGCGATCCAGGCACGCTCGGGCTCGGTGCACACAAGCCTCTCGACGCCCTCGGGGAGGGGGAGGTGCCGCTCGGCGTCGATGCCCAGGGAGAGGACGTCCTCGGCGCGGGCGACGGCGGCGGCGCAGTAGCCCTCGCAGTGGGTGATGCTGCCGGCCAGGCCGGGGGGCCAGATCGGGGAGCGGTCGGGCGCGGCTGGTATCGAGATCGCCTCCACGCCCAGGCGCCGCATGGCCGCGCGCGCGCTGGCGCGTCCGGCCGCGAACTCCCGGCGGCGCCCGATGACGGCTCTGGCCATGGCCACCTCCTCCTCGGGCAGGAGCAGGGTCTCGTCCCACATCTCCGGCCCGGCCTCGACCACGGCCACCTCCGGGGGCAGCAGCGCGGCCATCGCGGAGGGTGTCGAGCCGGCGTCGGGGAGCATCGTCGGGAGAAGTCTGGCACCCCGTCCGGCGGGATGCTCCATGATCACTGCGAGCGCGTCCCCGCCGCCCGAATGGAAGAGGAGGAGCACCCAATGAGCAGGTCCAGCGCCGCCCGGCCGCGGGCGCCCCGACGATGAGCGACCCCCGCCGCCTCCGCCTGGGCATCCTCGGGGCCGCGAACATCGCGCCGCGGGCGGTGATCGCGCCGGCCCGGGTTCACACCGAGGTCGACGTCACCGCGGTGGCGGCCCGCGACCGGGTCCGGGCCGAGACCTTCGCCACCCGCTACGGCATCCCCCGGGTCATGGACAGCTATGAGGCGCTGATCGCCGATCCCGAGATCGACGCCGTCTACATCCCGCTGCCCAACGGCCTTCACGGCCGCTGGACCCTGGCCGCGCTGGAGGCGGGCAAGCACGTGCTCTGCGAGAAGCCCCTGGCCGCCAACGCCGAGGAGGCGAGGACCGTCGCCGCCGCCGCCGAGCGGACGGGCAAGGTGGTGATGGAGGCGTTCCACTACCGCTACCATCCGCTCGCGCTGCGCATGCACGAGATCATGGAATCGGGCGTCCTCGGCCCGCTGCGCTACGTCGAGGCCGGCCTCTGCTTCCCCCTGCCCCGGTTCAGCGACATCCGCTACAGCTTCGCCCTCGCTGGCGGCGCCCAGATGGACGCCGGCTGCTACGCGGTCCACATCGTCCGGATGCTCGGCGGCGCCGACATGGCCGACGCCGAGACCGAGCCCGAGGTGCTGTCGGCCCGGCCCCGGCTGCAGACGCCGGAGATCGATCGAGCGATGCAGTCCGAGCTGCGATTCCCGGCCGGCCACGCCGGCCGGGTGCGCTGCTCTCTGTGGTCGACCGACCTGATCCGGCTCAGCGCCAGGGCGGTCGGCGAGAAGGGGGAGATGCGGGTGCTGAACCCGGTCGCCCCTCAGATCTGGCACCGGCTCTCGCTGCGATCCCGAGACGGCACCAGGGTCGAGCACCTGCCCCGGCGCCCCTCCTACGCCTACCAGCTCGACGCCTTCGCCGACGCCGTGCTCCGGGACAAGCCGCTGCTGACGCCGGCGAAGGACTCGGTGGCCAACATGGCCGTGATCGACGCCATCTACGAGAAGGCGGGGATGCCGCTGCGCAAGCCGGCCTGATCAGGCGGTGCCGGCGATGAGGTTGACGCTGAGCATGCCCGTGAACTCCAGGTTGGGGTTGACCACCGGAGGCGTCGACGGGTCGAGCCGCAGCCAGGGGTAGCGGCGGAGGAGCGCGGCCAGCGCCACCCTGGCCTCGAGCCGGGCCAGCGGCGCGCCCAGGCAGAAGTGAACCCCCTTGCCGAACCCGAGATGCCGGTTCGGCTCGCGCCCGATCCGGAACTCCTCCGGCCGGTCGAACTCGCGCTCGTCGTGGTTGGCCGCGTGAAGCCAGACCCGCATCATCCGGCGGGCGGGGACGACGGCGCCGCCGATCCGGACCTCGCGGGTCGTGTAGCGCTCCTGCTGGGCGACCGGGCTGCGGTAGCGGAGCACCTCCTCGATGGCGGCGGGGATCAGCGAGGGGTCAGAGCGCAGCGCCCGCTGCGCGTCGGGATGCTCGTCGAGGCAGAGGGCGGCGTTGCCGAGCAGGTGGGTGGTGGTGATGTTGCCGGCGATCAGGAGCACCGTGGAGAAGCCGCAGATCTCGGCGTCGGTCAGGCGGCGCCCGTCGACCTCGGCCTCGATCAGCCGGCCGATCAGGTCGGGGGCGGGGTGCGTCCGGTGCTCGGCGACGTGTCCTTGCAGGTAGTCGAGGAACGGCTTCAGCGGGTTGCCGTCGGTGGTGTGGGCGGGGCGGTTGATGCCGTCGTCGACCCACCGCTGGAACTGGGGGCGGTCGGTCGCGGGAACGCCGAGGAGCTCGGCGATGACGGTGACCGGCAGCGGGTTGGCGAGGTCCGAGACGAGCTCGATCCGGTCGCGGTCGCCGATCCGGTCGAGGAGATCCTCGGTGATCGCCTCGATCCGGTCCTCGAGCAGGGCGATCGAGCGCGGGGTGAAGGCCTGGCTGACCAGCCCGCGGAACTGGTGGTGGCGGGGCGGGTCCATGGTGATGATGTTTCCCGGCATCTCCTCCAGCCCTTCCGGCCTGACCAGGGTGAAATCGGACGAGAAGGTCCCGTGGTCGGCGAGGATGGCGGCGGCAGCGTCGTAGCCGTAGACGTGCCAGACGTCGGTCCGGGGGTCCCGCCAGACCGGAGCCTGGTCGCGCATCCTCCGATAGCGGTCCAGCTGCTCCAGCCCGGGTAGGGGTCCGTGGATGGTGTCGGTCATGGTCCTGTCCTCCGCTATTCGTAGGCCTGGGCGAGCTCGCCGCGGATCTGGGCGGCCACCCTTTCCAACATTCGGATCACACCCTCGGCGAGCTCGCTCAGGCGCTCCGGGTCGACCTCGCGCCCCGGTTCGAGCACCCGCCGGATCGCGCCGGCGAGGATGTCCGCCCTCCGCTCGGCGCGCTCCGGCCGCGGCTGCTCGTCGCGCTCCCGGGAGAAGAAGCCGGAGACGATCGCGCCCAGGGTGTAGGCGGATTCCTCCGAGGTCAGGCCGGGCGGTGCCATCCCCGCTCGCCGCAGCAGCTCCGGGTAGGCGTCGTCGGGGAGGGCCCCCTCGATCGGCCGCGTCCCCTGGTCCTGGGCGAGCCTGCCCATCACGTCCTCGTCGGCCAGGACCAGGGCGCGGAGCAGTGGCCGGCGCAGCACGCCCAGGAAGGCGGTGCGCATCATCCGGTGGGGGAGGGCCGTACGCGGATCGCGACGCAGCTCGGCGAGGAGCTCGTCGATGAGGCTCAGGTCCTCGCGCATGAGGACCGAGCGGAAGAGCGATTCCCTCGTCTTCCAGTGAAGATAGATCGTCCCCTTGCCGATCCCCGCCTGACGGGCGACGTCCTCGATGGTGATGCGGCGGTAGCCCCAGCGGAGCAGCAGCTCACCGGCGGCGTCGAGGATCCTCTCCGCCCGCCGGCCCCTGCTGCTGTCGGTCGGCGTGTCCATCGCTTCCATTGTATGACCAGGTTTGAAAATTGGTCAGACATCATCTGGTCACCGCCGCGTCGGTGAGAACGATTACTCCGGGTTCGGCGCGATGGCGGAAGGGATGCCGGGAATTGGTTACGCTGGACGCTCGACCACATAAGGGGAGGTACGTGCCGTTGGACGACTCGCACCGTGATTCCGGGTCAGAGAGAGCTCCCTGGCGCCTTATGGCCGCCCGGAGCCGGTCGATCAGCGCCGAGAACTTCACCGGCGCCGAGGAGGCCGGCGGCGCCGGCGAGCAGGGGACCGGGGCCAGGGCGGCTCGCGAGCTCGGCCGGAGCTGGAAGGTGTCACCGAGCATCCGCGTCGCCGCCGGGGAGGCGGTGACCCTGGCCGACATCGAGGGCCCTGGCATCGTCCGCCACCTCTGGCTCACCGTCCACAACCGGCACTGGCGCGGCCTGGTGCTGCGGATGTACTGGGATGGGGAGGAGGCACCGTCGGTGGAGGTGCCGCTGGGCGACTTCTTCTGCAACGGGTGGTGCGAGCGGAGCGACATCGCCTCGCTGCCGGTCGCGGTCAACCCGGCGGGAGGGTTCAACAGCTACTGGGAGATGCCCTTCCGCTCGCACGCGCGGATCACGGTCGAGAACCTGACGCCGGAGGAGATCGGCGGGCTCTACTACCAGGTCGACCATGATCTGCTCGAGCTCCCCGAGGAGATCGGCTACCTGCACGCGCAGTGGCGGCGGAGCAACCCCCTGCCCTACATGCAGGACCACACCCTGCTCGACGGCGTGCGCGGCCGTGGCCAGTACGTCGGGACCTATCTGGCCTGGGGCTCCAACAACAACGCCTGGTGGGGTGAGGGGGAGGTGAAGTTCTTCCTCGACGGCGACTCCGAGTGGCCGACCATCTGCGGCACCGGTACCGAGGACTACTTCGGCGGCGCCTACGGCTTCATCGAAGAAGGCCGCTACCGCCCCTACTCGACCAGCTACCTCGGCTTTCACCAGGTCATCGAGCCGGACGGCTGCGAGCGGAGTCAGCAGCGCTTCGGCATGTACCGCTGGCACGTGCAGGACGCGATCCGCTTCGAGGAGGACCTGCGGGTGACGATCCAGGCGCTGGGCTGGCGCTCGGAGGGCCGGTACCTGCCGCTGCAGGACGACATCGCCTCGACCGCGTTCTGGTACCATACCGAGCCTCACGCCTCGTTCCCGACCCTGCCCGGCCGCAACGGCATCGAAGTCATCTAGGAGACGCGCGTGGAGCAGTACAACGGCCTCGGATCCAACCTCGGCAACCTCTGGCGGCTCTCGACGGCGAAGAGCCGGTCGATCAGTGCCGAGAACTTCAACGGCGCCAAGGGCGCCGGCGGCATGGCGGAGGAGGGCGAGGGCTCGAACGCGGCCCGCGAGCTCGGTCGGAGCTGGAAGGTGTCTCCCTGCATCGCCCTCGATCCCGGCCAGGTCGCGACCCTCGCCGACATCGAGGGTCCCGGCGCGATCCAGCACATCTGGATCACGGTCGATCCCAAGCGCTGGCGGAGCCTGGTGCTGCGGATGTACTGGGACGGGGAGGAGGCGCCCTCGGTGGAGGTGCCGCTGGGCGACTTCTTCTGCAACGGGTGGTGCGAGCGGAGCGACGTGTCCTCGCTGCCGATCGCGGTCAACCCGGCGGGAGGGTTCAACAGCTACTGGGAGATGCCCTTCCGCTCGCACGCCCGGATCACGATCGAGAACCTCTCGCCCGAGCGCATCCGCGGCTTCTTCTACCAGGTCGACTACGTGCTCACCGACGTGCCCGAGGACGTCGCCTATCTGCACGCGCAATGGCGCCGGAGCAACCCCCTCCAGTACATGACCGATCACACCCTGCTCGAGGGGGTGAAGGGGCGAGGACAGTACGTCGGCACCTACATCGCCTGGGGCTCCAACAACAGCGGCTGGTGGGGCGAGGGCGAGATGAAGTTCTTCATGGACGGCGACTCCGAGTGGCCGACCATCTGTGGCACCGGCAGCGAGGACTACTTCGGCGGCGCCTGGTGCTTCGAGCAGCCGCAGGGCCACTACGCCCGGTATTCGACCAACTACCTCGGCTTCCACCAGATCACCGAGCCGGACGGCTGTGAGCGGAGCCAGCAGCGCTTCGGCATGTACCGCTGGCACATCCAGGACGCGATCCGCTTCGAGGAGGACCTGCGGGTGACGATCCAGGCGCTGGGCTGGCGCTCGGAGGGCCGGTACCTGCCGCTGCAGGATGACATCGCCTCGACCGCGTTCTGGTACCAGACCGAGCCTCACGCACGGTTCCCGACCCTGCCCGACCGCAACGGCCTGGAGGTGATCTGAGGCCCGACTCAGCCGGCGAGCGGCATCCAGTAGCGGTGGGAGTTGAGCTGGAAGCCCTGGGCGGGGTAGAAGGCGTGGGCGCCCTCCCGTTCGGCCCGGATGCCGCTCGTCACCTCGAGCCCCTGACAGCCCCGAGCGAGCGCACGCCGCCGTGCCTCCTCGATGAGAACCCGCCCGACGCCGGCGCGCCGCCCTCCCTCGCCGACGACGAGGGAGGTGATGCGCATGATCGGGTCGGCGTAGGCGATGCAGCGGTAGCTGTCGAGGGCCATCAGGGCGAGAACCCGGGAGCCGTCGGTGGCGAGCACCACGGTCTCGTCGGTCGCGGCGATGCGCGTTCTCGCCGTCTCGGGATCGACCGGGTAGCCGAGCTGGGTGAGCAGCGCCGCCACATCGGGCGCGTCGTCGAGCGTCGCCTCTCGTAGATCCATCGACGTCGAACTATGCTCCGGATCAGCTGACACGGGCGACGGCCTGGATCACGCGGAGCCTTCCGCCGGAGAGTCCACGGGTGAGGTTCTGGGCCTTCTCCGCGAAGTTCTCGACGAAGGTGTGCAGTCCGAGCGGCCGGGGCGGAGAAGACGCCGAGCTCTTCATGACCGCCGCCGCCTGTTCGCTGAGATCGTTCCAGGCGACCACGCGGAAGCCGGCGGCCTCGATCGTCGCTCGCAACTGGTCGGCGGAGACGAGGTAACTGCGGTCGGGGCCGTCAGCCCATGGGAGCGGGTACTGGAGCTCACCGGGTGTGCCGGCGGTGAGATCCCAGATCGCCAGCCGGCCCTGGGCGACGAGCACCCGGTGCGCCTCCGCGTACAGGCTGGCCTTGTCGGCGACGTTCATCTGCACGTGCTGGCTCATGAGCACGTCGAAGGTGGCATCGGCGAAGGGCAGGTGCGTCACGTCTCCCTGCCGGACGGTGATCCTGCCGTCGAGCCCGACGAGCCGATTCAGCCACCGGGCGGTGTCGCAGTATTCATCGGTCAGGTCGACCGCCGTGACGGTGCAGGCGTACTGGTGGGCCAGGAAGCGAGCGGTTCCGCCGATCCCGCTTCCGGCGTCGATCACCCGGTCATGGCTGCTGATCGAGGCCAGCTCAGCCAGCTGGCTGGTGGCGACCCGACCGAGAGTGTGGAAGTCCTCGAACACTCCGAGGTCGGTGGGCCGCAGGTGGTCGAGGTCCATGCCGGCGGCGATCAGAGCCTGTTCGATGTTGTGCCGGGACAGGCCGGTCGTGTACTGGTCGGCGATCCGGGTCTTCATCTCATCCTCATCCTCGCGTCTGTCGACGGGTTGGGGGACACCGCTCTCGCTGATGTTCGCTGTCATCGGTCTATTCCTTATTCGGTGATCGACGCGGTCGCCGGCAGGGGCGGCAGGCCGCGGAGAGGCACGCGCACCCTACGGTGCCTCCCCGTCCGAGCCGTCCGGCGTGGCCGCCACCGATGACCCGATGGCTGCGGGCGGCAGAGGAAGCTCGGGGGACTCGACCGTCAGGAAGGCGATCTCGGAAGATGGCGGTGACTGCTCCAACGTCTCCCGCTTCGGACGGGCGGGAAGGAAGAGCCCGGCCACGATCGCCCCGGCGAGGGCGACACCGCCGGCCACGAGGCAACCCCCGGCAAGGCCGTGCAGGAAGGCCCCGCCGGCGCTGCTTGCCAATGCCTGCCCGGCATGGCCGAGCCCGGCCCTGGTCAGGATGTGCGACGCGGCGATGGCGCCCCCGAGCGATCCCTTCGCCGCCGCCACGACCTGCGCCGGCAGATGGGCAGGAGCGGTCGACGCGAGCCGGCTCGTGTAGAGCGAGGCGGCGATGCTGCCGATGACCGCCACGCCCAGGGTCCCGCCGAACAGCCGGACGGCATCGTTGACGGCCGAGCCGACGCCGGCCTTGGCCGTCGGGACCGCGCCCATGATCGCCTCGGTCGCCGGAGCGCTGGTCAGCCCCATTCCGGCTCCGAGCAGGAGCATCTGGACGACGATGGTGGCGTAGGAGGTCGACCCGGAGACGGTGGCCGTCCAAAGGAGTGCGGTCGCGAAGAGCAGGAGGCCGCCGGCCACGATCACCTTGTTGCCGATCCGGACGGTGAGCCTGGTACCCAGGACCGAGGCGACGGCGACGGCGGTCGCGACCGGGAGGAGGCGAACGCCGGTGCCGAGCGGGCTGAAGGTCTTGATGAACTGGAAGTACTGGGTGATCAGGAAGATGAACCCCTGGAGGGCGAAGAACGAGATCGCCACCGACCCGCTCGCCGCGGTGAAGCGAAGATTGCGGAACAGGCCCACGTCCAGCATGGGGTGAGCGGTCCGCCGTTCGAAGAGGACGAACAGGGCCAGCAGCGCCGCCCCGGCCGCCATCGTGGACACCGCGGCGGATGACCCCCACCCCCAGTCGGGGGCCTCGATCACGCCCAGGATGAGAACGGCCATGCCGGCCGACGAGAGGCCGAAGCCCGGCCAGTCGACCGGCGGAGTCCTTGGGTCGCGGGAGGGGGGAACCGCCCGTGCGACGAGCACCGCGATGAAGCCCGCGGCCGCCGCCATGAAGGCGAAGATGCTTCCCCACCAGAAGTGCTCCAGCAGCCATCCACCGACGATGGGCCCGGTGGCGATCCCGACACCGGTGGTCGCCCCCCACAGCCCTATGGCCTGGGCCCGCTCTCCGCGCTCGACGAAGACGTTCACGAGCAGCGAGAGGGTGGAGGGGAACATGAGGGCGGCTCCCACTCCCATGACCGCGCGTGCCGTGATCAGGTCCGCCGTGGTGTGAACGAGGGCGCCCGCCAGGCTGCCGGACGCGAAGACGACGAGACCGGCGAGCAGCGTGCCCTTGCGGCCCTGGCGGTCGCTCAGACTGCCCGCCGCCAGCACGAATGCCGCGAAGACGAGGCTGTAGGCGTCGACCACCCACTCCAGCTCGGTGGTGGTGGCACCGAGTGCCCGAACGAGGGTGGGAAGAGCGACGTTCACGATCGTCACGTCGACGCTGATCAGGAACGCGCTCAGGCAGAGGGCCAACACGATGGCCATCCGACGCCGAGCCGTGAACCGAGTTTCCATCCGCATCCTCCTGAGAGAAGTCCGATAGAAAGATACTATCAAAAAGATCCTATTTATCTGAGACTAAAGTTTCGTACAGTAGGACCATGGCGACCGGTCATCGGACGTACGGGCACTTCTGCATGCTGGCCAGGGCCCTCGAGCGCGTCGGCGACCGGTGGGTGCTGCTCATCGTCCGCGACCTGGCCGGGAGTCCCAAGCGGTTCACGGACCTGCAGGAGCGTCTCGGCGGAATCACCCCGAAGACCCTCACCATGCGGTTGCGAGAGCTCGAAGCGGACGGTCTTGTCTCCGTCGATCGCGTGCCCGGCAGGCGGGAGGTCTGGTACTCGCTGACCCCGGCGGGGGCCGATCTGACGCCGGTCGTCGAGGACCTCGCCTACTGGGGTCTCCGCCACGCGCTCGCCGCGCCGGAGCCGGGTGAACCCGCTCATCCCGAGCACCTGCTCCTGGCCTTGCGGATCCTCCTGGAACGCGAGCACCTCTTCGTCGACGGTGCCGAGTGGCTGCTGCGGCTGGTCGACGACGGGACCTACACCGTGAGGGGGACCGCTGACGCATGGTCGGTTGCGCAAGGAGCCGGTGACCATCCGCAGGTGACGGTCACGACCACGAGGACCGACTTGGCGGAGTTCCTGGCCAACCTGCCCGCGGCACGTGCCGGGATGGCTGAGCGCGTTCACGTCGACGGATCTCCTGATGCCGTCGCCACCTTCATGGAGGCGATCGCCGTCTTTCCCTTCGGGCGAGGCAGATCCGAACCGGCGACGTCCGCGACAGAAGCCTGAGAGATCGCCGGCGTCACCGTTCGTCCGCATCGCGCGGCGGGAATCGTACGGCCCTCTTGGTCTGTCCCTGTCCGACATGCCCCGGCCGGGCGAGGGTGTTGGTCTCGACGGCTGCCGCAGAGCTTGGCGCCCGCCGGTGAATCACCGCGCCGCACTCAGGGATTGTCGGCGGCCGGCGCCATCGACCGCGGCCGGTCAGCCCGGATCGCCAACGCCGCCGAGCAGTATCGTCCAGGCCTCGATGCTGGCCGGGGTCAGCATTCCGCTCCTGATCCAGGGATCCTGCGAGAGCCGGTGGTGGATGGCGTCCTCAGAAGCGGCCTCGACGACGATCAGGACCTCGCGGTCCCCTTGGAGGGGCCCGCCGAGGAGGATGAACCCGGTGTCGACGAACCCGTCCATGACGCGGGCATGCTCTTCCCACTCCACCTGCTCGCGCATGTCGCGCGCCCAGTCCCAGGGGCCTTCACGACGCAGCCGGACAGCATAGGTGGCCACTCCGCCAGGCTAGCCCTTCGCCGCGAAGGGCGGTCCGGCGTGGTCGCTCTGCACCAGTCGAGCCGGCATATGCGAGCAGATAGCCCCACTTCGCCTTCCAGTTGACGAGGTCGGAGGGTACGGGTACGATCACTTATGTCATAGGTCATATGACCTACGGGTACCGGCGTTCGGGTGGGAGGTCGTGGCGAGGTGTCTGGGCTGGGAGTCGGGTCGTTGGACGAGGGCGCGATACCGCTGATCACTGCGCGCGGCGATTCTCATGAGTTGGGCCTGCAGCATGGGTCGGCGGCAAGAGATCGGATTAGGGCGGTCTACGAGATGCGCATGGGGCGTGTGACGCGGCACATGACCGAGTCCGATGCGCTCCGAGACGCGACTCGTTACATGGACGCGGTCGAGCGGTACGCCCCCGAACTCGTCGAGGAGGTGCGTGGCATCGCAGAGGGCTCGCGGCTGAGTTTCTGCCAAGCCTTCTTTCTACAGGTGGCGACGGAGTTGGAGCTCGCCGGTGCCCGCGACGGGTGTTCATCGGTGGGT
>DATAXV010000234.1:0-32625 GCA_036272915.1 Candidatus Dormiibacterota bacterium | reverse complement strand
TCAACGGCGTGACGCGGCCCTTCTGGGGGTGGGTCTCCGACCGCATCGGCCGGTACAACGCCATGTTCATCGCCTTCGCCATCCAAGCGGTGACGATCCTGGTCTGGATGCAGTTCCTTCGCCACCCGGTGCTGCTGGTGGTCCTCTCCGGGCTCGCCTTCTTCACCTGGGGCGAGATCTTCTCGCTCTTCCCCGCCGCGACCACCGACCTCTTCGGCCGGAAGTACGCGACCACCAACTACGGGATCCTCTACACGTCCAAGGGCCTGGCCTCGATCTTCGCGGCGCCGATCGCCGCGCTGGCCGCCGTCAACGGCTGGATGCCGGTCTTCATCGCAATGGTCGTCTGCGCCGCTCTGGCCTCGCTGCTGACGCTGACCTTGCTCAAGCGCCTCGCCCAGCGGACCATCGTCGAGCCGTTCATGGAGCTGCTCTCCACGATCGCGCCCGGCCGCGGCTCGATCGACCTTCGCCTTTCCCACGCGATCCGCAACGCGATCACCACCGGCGAGCTCGAGCCCGGGGCGCGGATCCCGACCGAGCAGGAGGTGTCGGCGACGCTGGCGGTGAGGCGCGACTCGGTGATGGCGGCCTATGAGGTCCTGATCGAGGAGGGCTGGCTCCGCAAGGACGGCGAGGCGACCTACGTCGCCCTCCGCGTGGCCAACGAGGCGGCTTCCCGGTGGGGGGCGCGGGCCTGACCGTCGAGCCACACCGAATCCGGCCGATACCGCCGGATTCGGTGCTTCGCCTCTTCGCCGAGGTCGGCTGGTGGCCGGACCGGACCGCCGGCGACGTGGCCGCGGTGCTCGGCTCCGGCCCCGCGGTCGGCGCCTGGGACGGGGATCAGCTGGTCGGCTTCGCCCGTGCGATCTCGGACGGCCGGGTCCGCGCCTACATCGAGGACGTGGTCGTCGCCGGCTCCCACCGGCAGGCGGGCCTCGGCCGCGCCCTGATCGAGACATTGAACGCCGAGCTGGCCGGGCTCGACGTGGTCAGCGTCTTCTTCCACCGCGACCTCGAGGGCTTCTACGGGAGCCTGGGCTACGTGCCCACCAAGCAGGTCTGTGCCCACCTCCGCCGCCCGCGTTGACCTGAGGGCGGGGGGCCGCCTATCGTCGGGAGGTGGAACCCGAGTACTCCGCCGTCCCGCTCGATGCCGCCGCCAACGCGCCGCTGACCCTGCTTCCCGAGCCGGTCCGGCCGGATCCGGGTGAGCTGGAACTGCGCGGTCTCCCCTTCAGGCTCGGGTCCGATCCGGACCGGTGCCTGGTCCATCTCGGCGACGGCGGCGCCGCCGAGGCGGAGGTGCAGGTCGGCCGCCACGCCCGCCACCTGATCTTCGCCCATCGCGTGCTCGCGTCCAGGATCATGGAGGGCGATCCACCCGGCAGGCCGGTGGTCGAGCTCACCGTGAGCCTCGAGGGCGGGACCGTCGCCACCCACGTCATCAGGGAGCGCTTCGAGGTCGCCTTCATCCCCCCTGGCTGGGGCCAGCTGCCCTTCCTGGCGCTGCCCGACCAGGCGGACTCGGCGCCCGACCAGCGCTACGTCGGCGCCTATTCCGGGATCGGCTACCGCCAGACCGAGGCCCACCAGGCCTGGCCGCGGTGGTTCTACCTCTGGGCCTGGGCCAACCCGAGTCCCGACCTCCGCGTCGAGACCGTGAGCCTTCGCTCTCTCGGCCCCTCGTACGCGCTCGCCTCCATCGTCGCCGGGACCGCAGACGAGTTCCCCTTCGCCCGCGAGGGCGCGCGTCCGGTGAAGGTCACGATCGACGGCCTTGAGGAGAAGGACGAGCTGGAGTGGCGGGTGGAGGTGGACAGGGGCACGGCGACGCTCCCCTACCGCCTCCCCAGCGGCACCGTCGACGAGTTCCTGGCCGACCCGATGGCCGGGTTCGGGGATCGCTTCGAAGAGGGCCAGAGCCCCGCCTACGTCGAGGTCTCGGCGGTGCCCTCGGCCACGCTCCACGTGACCAGGGACGACGAGGAGCTCGCCTCGGCGCGCTGGGGCGACGTGGTCGAGCGCGGTGAGGTCGAATCGGGCGCGGTCCGGATCCAGGCGCTCGACTCTGGCCGGAACTGGGTGCGCGTGCGCGTCGTCGACGACCAGAGCGGCCAGATCGTCCCCTGCCGGGTCCACTTCCGGTCCCCTCAGGGCGTCCCCTTCCAGCCCCACGGGCACCACCCTCAGGTCAACCGCGACCTCGGCACCTGGCACTCGGACATCGGCGGCGATCTCAAGATGGGCTCGATCACCTACGCCTACATCGACGGCACCTGCGAGGGCTGGCTGCCGAGAGGGGAGGCGCTGGTCGACGTCGCCCAGGGCTTCGAGTACCAGCCGCTCCGCACGCGCGTGCAGATCGAGCCGGGCCAGCAGGACCTCGAGCTCCGGCTGCGGCGGATGCGCGATCTCAACGCCGAGCGGTGGTTCGCCGGCGACACCCACGTGCACTTCCTCTCCACCCAGGGGGCGCAGCTGGAGGCGATGGGCGAGGGGGTGAACGTGATCAACCTCCTGCTCTCGCAGTGGGGCCACCTCTTCACCAACACCGAGGAGTTCACCGGCGAGCCGCTGGTCTCCCGCGACGGCCGGACGATCGTCCACGCCACGCAGGAGAACCGCCAGCACCTGCTCGGCCACCTGACCCTGCTCGGCCTTCGCAAGCAGGTCGCGCCGTGGTGCTCCGACGGGCCCTCCGAGGCCGAGCTCGGCGGCACCCTCGAGGTCACCATGTCGGATTGGGCCGACCGCTGCCACGCGCAGGGCGGCACCGTCATCCTCCCCCACCTTCCCAACCCCAACGGCGAGCCGGCCACGCTGATCGCGACGGGCAGGGCGGACGCGGTCGAGATGCTCCAGCACGGCTCCTACTCGCACCTCGAGTACTACCGGTACCTCAATGGCGGCTACCGCCTGCCCCTGGTCGGCGGCACCGACAAGATGAGCAGCTCGGTGCCGGTCGGGCTGTACCGGACCTACGTCCACATCCCCGACGACGAGGAGTTCTCCTACGAGAGCTGGTGTCGCAACCTGACCGCAGGCCGGACCTTCCTGTCCGGGGGCCCACTCCTCTCCTTCTCGGTCGAGGGCGCGGAGATCGGCGACACGGTGAGGATCCCCGCCGGCGGCGGCACCGTCGAGGTGCGGGCCGAGGTCCACTCGATCTTCCCCGTGCACTGCCTGCAGGTCGTGCAGCAGGGTCGGGTGGTCGCCGAGGCCAATTCCGCCGAGGGCAGCCGGCACCTGACCGTGCACGAGCGGGTGCGGGTGGAGGGAGACTCCTGGCTGGCGGCCCGCGTGGCCGGCCCCGACTACACGGCCGTGCCACACCTGGACGAGTGGGGAAGGGGCATCATGGCGCACACGTCGCCGGTCTATCTCGCGACCGGGGAGGAATGGGCGCTGTCGGATCCCGCGACCACGCAGTACATGCTGACCCTGGTCGAGGGCACCCTCTCCTACATCCACGAGCTGAGCCATCAGCACGCACATGGGACGGTGACCCATCACCACGGGGAGGACGACCACATCGCCTACCTGGAGCGCCCGTTCCGGGAGGCGCTGGAGGCGCTGCACCGCCGGCACCACCACGCCTGACCCCCACGTGGCGTTTCCTCCGGTCGTCCGGGTACAGAGCAGTTGCCCATATTGGTACACTTCTGAACGATTAAGCACGACATCTAGTTAAGGTGATGCCTGCATGAGAACCAGATCTGTCAAATCTCAGGTACAATCTCAACTAACCGGAGGACGAACACCTCCGTGCGACGCCAGGAACTTCCCCAGGCGTCGGCGCGCCGTTATTTCTCAGAGCTGGGTCATGACTGCCGAACTCCCGTCCGGATCAGGTCGGCGAATACCGGGACGGTCGGCCGGGCTGCTGGGCGACCTAGCCCGCGACCGACCACGAGTCCTGACCCTCGACGACCTGTCCGCATACCTCGCCGGGGAGGCCTCTCCTCGCGACCCGGCCCGGACGGCCAGGCAGCTTCAGCGCCTGGGCTGGCTCACACCGACACCCCTGAACGGTGCGTGGGCGTTCGTTCCGCCGGGAGAGGACGAGGTGGTGGATCGCTACCTGGGGCTGCGCGCGTGGAGGGCGAGAGAGCCTGAAGCCCTCTTCGCGCTGGCCGGTGAGGCGGCGGCATGGCACCTGGGCTACCTCGACCGCGAGTTCGATGGGCCCGTCGCCGTGTGGATCCCGCGCGATACCCGCCTCCCATTCGGACTGCGGTCGGTGGTGTCGGAGGTGACGCTTGGCTGGCACTCCGAAGACGCTCCGCGTCTCGGCCCCTCGCCGCAAATGCTCCAGCGCCGCCGACTGGATCTGACTGGGTGGGCCGACGGCCTGCCCGCCTTCGGGCCGGAGGCGCTCCTGGTGCAAGTCTCCGCCAGGGGCGCGTCCTTCCGTTCCTGGGCGGACCTTGTTCCTCACCTGGATCAGCTGGCATCTGACTGCAGCCTCAACCGTCTGATCCCGCTGCTGGCGGGCCGGTCGGCCTCGACCTGGCAGCGGGCCGCCTACCTGCTCGACCGTGGGGATCAGGCTGAGGATGCCGGGGCGCTGCTCGCCGAGCGGCCGAGCGGCCCCTTGGTCAAGGTGCAGCTGGGGGCCGGCCCGAGACAGAGCTGGGCGCCCCGCTTTCAGATCGTCGATCACGTGGTGGCCCCGCTGCAGGCACAGCTGGTTCGCTGACATGACGGCCAGGCTGACTCGGGCGCTCGTATCCCGGCACGGCTCGGGGCGCGCAGACACCATGACGCGGCTCTCCTGGATATTGCCCAGGATCACCTCCTGTGGCTTCTCGCTGAACTCGGACTGTTCGCTGACGGCCGACTTGTGTGCAAGGCTGGTACCAGCCTCCGCAAGTGCCGGCTCGGCTCCTCCGGACGGTTCAGCACCGACCTCGACTTCGCCGCGCCGGACGAGGACATGGTGCTTCAGGTCTGTGCCGCGGTCGACCAGGCATCGGTGTCGGGCTTCCTTTTCCGACTGGACTCGTCCCGAGGTGATGGGCGGCACTGGACGCTCACCGTCCTCCACCCCGAACTCGGCCGCCCGAACATCGGCGCATCGCTGGAGTTCGCGCGAAGGCCGCTCGCGTTGGAGCCGGAATGGCTCCGGCCCGTCTCGCTACCTGTTCATCGCGCCTACGAGGTGCCGATGCCGGCGTTGCCGGTGGTCGCCGAGGCCGAAGCCTGCGCCGAGAAGCTCGCCCGTTACCGTCGGATCAGCCTCGGGCGGGACATCTACGATCTCGCCCAGCTGGCGGCCCGACCGATGAACGAGCCACTCGTTCGCAGGCTCTGGGTTCTCAAGGCCTGGGCCGACGTCGTGGATGACGGGAAGGGGGACAGGCCGCTCGATCCCGCCGACGTCCTGACGCCTCGGAGCAGGCGAGATCTGGCCATGGAGTCGATCGGCAAGCTGACCAAGCCGGTGAAGCTGATCGAGTGGGGAGAGGGCATCCGCCCTCGCTTCGCGTTTCTCCGCGACCTGGACGAGGACGAGGCGCGGTGGCTGGCATGCGATCCCCGCCATCGGGCCGAGGTCGAGTCTGCTCTCCGCTCCGTGGGGGCCGAGGCTCAGATGTGATGCCAGGCCGCGCCGTCGGCCCGCGTCAGCCGGCGTGCGCCGCCCGTGGTCCCCGGCTGCGAGTTCGCCGTTCGGTGTGCACCGGGGTGGCGAGCCGGCCCGCGACCAGCCGGTCCAGGCTCGAGATGAAGCAATCGCGCTCGTTCACTGGCAGGCTCCCCAGAACCTCGTCATAGATCCGGTCGACGATCCGGTCGGCCTCGGCGAGGACGGTCGCCCCGTCTGGGGTGACCGAGATGATGCGGACGCGGCGATCCGTGGTGGAGAGGCGCCTGTGAGCCAGTCCGGCACGCTCCAGCTCGTCGATCGTCACCACCATCGTTGTCTTGTCGAGTGCGCACAGCTCGGCCAGCTGGATCTGCGTCAGCTCCCCCATCCGGGCCTTGGACAGGACGCAGTACCCACGCTGCGATATACCCAGGCGCTCCAGCGCCGCCGTCAGCTCGGTCATGAGCGCGTAGCTCGCCTGGGAGAGGAGAAAGAACAGATCGGGTCGCACCTCGGCCCTGGTTGTGGTGGCCATATCCGGATCATACCCAGATGATCCCGTCACCAGATCATCCCGAGGTCCAATGATCCCTTGGAACCACCTTGCCCACCGCACGTCGACCACTCGACGGCGGTGATCGCTCGCTCTGCCTCGATCTCGCCGAAGATGGGATGAGAGCCGCTCGGCCGGGCCCCGCGGCAGAGGGACCGGAACCGAGCTGGATCGGTCGTTTGCGCGGAGGTAGGAGCGGATGGGCGAGACGGAACTCTGGACTGCGACGCGGTTCGCCGGATGAAGCGCATGAGCGATGCCGACGTCCTGGTCCGATCGGTGCCCGGCGACGGGGTCCGGCGTGTGTCCCGCGGCTTCCACGACACGGATGAGGAGGTCGACCGAGCGGTGTCACTGCTGAGCGCATGACCGGACGCGTCGCGGTGACGGGATCCGGCGGAATGCTGACCTCGCTGCGCTATCCCGCCTACCGCTGGCTCTGGCTGAGCAACCTCGCCGGGTCGGCGGGACGCTGGTCCCTGGTCCTCGTCCTCAGCGCACAGATCCTCGCCCTCACCCACTCCTCGTTCTGGGTCGGCGCCGCCCTGTTCGCCACCCAGGGACCGGTGATCCTGCTCGCCCCGCTGTCGGGGTGGATGGCGGACCGGTTCGACCGGAGGATGCTCAACGCCGCCTCGGCCGCGCTGTCGGCGGTCGCCACCGGCCTCTTCGCCGCGCTCAGCGCCACCGGCCGGCTGAACCTCCTCCTGGCAATGTGCCTCGCCGTCCTCTACGGGGTGTCGTTCGTGCTGCAGATGACCCTGCGGAGCACTCTGGTACCGAGCCTGGTCGCGCCCGGGGACCTCCTTAACGCGGTCTCGCTCTCCCAGGTCGGGACCCAGGGCGCCGAGTTTCTGGGGCCCGCCCTGACCACGCCCTTCCTGGTGGCCGGCGGACCAGCCGTGGCCTGGATCGTGTGCACGGTGCTCTACGTCTCCGCGGCGATCCTGGTCCTGCCCATCGGCCCGGCCCGGGCGGAGCGCGGCGGCCTCGCCCAGGAGGGTGGGATGCGACAGTCCTTCCGTTACTTCCTGGTCCGGCCGCTGGTCCTGGCCACGATCTGCGCGGTCGCCCTGCACTGCTCGCTGACGATGTCGTATCAGGGCATGCTGCCGATGTTCGTGAGCAACGACTTGAACGCGACCAGCTCCGTCTACGGCGCCCTCCTCACCTCGATCGGGCTCGGTGCCGTGGTCGGCAGCCTGCTCCTGGCCCGATTCTCAGCGCCCCGGTACCGGCCCCCGATCTTCATCGTCAGCCTGCTCGGCAGCGGCCTCTCCCTGACCACCCTCGCCATCTCCTCCTCTGGCCCGGTGGCCATGGCCATGGGCTTCCTCACCGGGGCCACCCAGGCGGTGTTCATGTCGATGGCCCTGGCCCTGATCCAGTCCGCCGTCGACAACCGCTATCGGGGGAGGGCGACCAGCGTCTACCAGCTGATCACGCTGACGCCGATGGCCCTCATCGGCTGGGGCATGGGAGGCCTCGCCGACGTCGTCGAACCGCGCCCGGTGATGCTGGTCAGCGGCCTCGCCTTCGTGATCGCGATGAGCATCTTCGGCCTCCTCTCCCCGCCCCTCCGCGGACTTCTGGGGCCCGGGGCATGGCAGGGGTCGGCGACCGCGATGCCGCCGGAGGCGGCGGGATGAGCCCGGTGTAACGGAGACAGGAGGTGCCAGGTGAAACTGCTGACAGCGGATCGGGTGATCACGGGCCGACCAGGGGAGGTGCTGGAGCGGGCGGGGGTTCTGGTCGACGGGACCGGCATCGCCTGGGTCGGAACGCTGGACGGGCTCACCGCCGAGCGCCGCGCCGATGCGGAGGTCATCGATCTTCCCGGCTCCAGCCTCCTCCCCGGCCTGATCGACTGCCACGTCCACCTCGCCTTCGACGCCAGCGCCGACCCGGTCGCGCACATGCGGCGATCGACCGACACCGAGCTCGTGATCCTGATGTTGCACAGCGCCAGAGAGCTTCTGATGGCGGGGGTCACCACGGCGCGGGATCTGGGGGCGAGGGGGTTCCTCGACATCGGCGTCAAACGGGCGATCAACGAAGGCCTGGCCGAGGGGCCACGCCTGCTCACCGTCACCCGGCCGATCACGGTCACCGGCGGCCACTGCTGGTTCATGGGTGGTGAGTTCGACGGCCTCGACGCGGTCAGGTACGCCGTCCGCCTGCACCACCGCGAGGGCGCCGACCTGATCAAGGTCATGGCCACCGGCGGCGTCATGACCCCGGGGTCGGCGCACTGGCACGCCCAGTTCAGCGCCGAGGAGCTGGCCGCGATCGTGGAGGAGTCCCACCGGCTCGACAAGCGGGTCGCCGCCCACTGCCATGGCACTCCGGGCATCGTCCTCGCCGTCGGCGCGGGGGTCGACACCATCGAGCACTGCTCGTGGCTGGCGAGGGGCGGCGTGCAGGAGTACGAGCCCACCGTCGCCGACGCCATCGCCGAGGCCGACATCCACGTCTGCCCCACCGTCAGCTGCCGGTCGATGACCCTGGGCAAGGAGCGCTGGGAGCGTCGGGCGGAGCGCCTGACCTGGATGCGGGAGGCCGGCGTGCAGATCGTCGCCGGCACCGACGCCGGCATCAACCTCAACCCCCACGGCGCCTACGTCGGCGGGCTGGAGGCCCTGGTCGCCAGCGGTATGTCCACGGCCGAGGTGCTGGAGGCGGCGACGCTCCGGGCGGCTCGGGCGCTCGACCTGGAGACCGTCACCGGCAGCCTCGAGGCGGGCAAGGAGGCCGACGTCATCGCCGTGGAGGGCAACCCGCTGACCGACATCGGCAACCTCAGGTCTCCGCGGTTGGTGATGACCAGAGGCCGGATCGCCGTCGGCGCGCCGGCGAGGACCGGCAACGCGCGGACGTGACCGTCTCGGACCTCACCCAAGCGTGCGCGCCGGTCCGATGACCGGCACCGGACAGGCGCGACGACCGGTCTGGGCGAGCCGGACCGTCGCCGGCCTCGAATGCCCTCACCCTTCGCAGCGGGCGATCACCCGGGCCGAGCTCGACCGGTGGGCGGGATCAGGACCCGGCCAGGCGGGCGACCAGGGGGGCCACCACGTCGGCGGCGTGGTCGCCTACGTTGAAGTAGCTCAGGCCGAACCGCTCCCGAAGCGCCTCCACCTGCTCGACCATGCCGTCCGGCGAGCCTGTGATCAGGGTCGGATGGGATTGGGGCGAGGCCAGCACCTGGTCGAGGTCGACGCGCGCGACCCGACGCGCCACCTGCAGGTCCGCGCCCTCGGGAAGGAAGAGGAGCCCGGTATTGAGCTCGATCTCGTCGAAGCGAGCGCCCGCCCCCTCGCGTACCCAGCCGATGCGCTCGGTCAGGAATTCTTCGGTGGCGTCGGGTCGGGCGGCGATGGCGATGATGTCGGCCTGGCGGCCGGCGCGCCGGAGGGCCCGGCGCCCGCCGGCGGCGATCAGGACCGGCGGTCCCTGGGCCTGCACCGGCCGGGGGTAGAGCTCGGCCTCGGTCAACCGGTAGAAGCCGCCCTCGGTGGTCACCTTCTCGCCCGCGAAGAGCCGCTTGATGATGTCGACCGCCTCGCCCAGGCGGTCGCCCCTGACGCCGACGCTGTCGACGGCCAGCCCGAGCTGCTCCAGCTCCGGCTCGACGCCGGGCCTGCCCGCGCCCATGCCCAGCTCGACCCGTCCGTCGCTGAGCATGTCCAGCGTCGCCGCCTCCCTGGCCAGCTGCAGCGGGTGGCGGAAGTCGTTGACGAGCACGTAGCCGCCGACGCGGAGCCGGCTCGTGCTACCGGCGGCGACGGAGAGGGCCGGCAGTGGCGAGAGGGTTCCACCCAGCGTGTCCGGGATGAACATGGTGGAGTAGCCGAGGTCCTCCAGCCGGCGTGCCCGCTCCCGCCAGGCGCTCCCCGACTCGGCCCTGGCGATGGTCACCGCGAAGCGGAAGGGATGGGTCTTGGCCATGGCTCCGATCTCTCCTCCGGGCGGGCCGTCCCACCGCGTAGAATGGAACTACCCTAATTAATAGGTAGCTATCTAACTGTATCATGAGCGACGATCCCACACCCGCCACGCTGCTCGCGGTCGATTGCGTCGGACGCAAGCTGAACTGGGCGGCCCGCTCGGCACGGCAGGTCCTGGACCGCCACCTGGCCGCGCGCGGCACCACCTTCTCCGGCTACATCACCCTGAGCGCGCTGCGCTGGAAGGGACCCTTGATCCAGCGCCGGCTGGCCCGGGTGCTGGGTGTCGAGGGGCCGACACTGACACGCCAGCTCGACCGGCTCGAGGCCGAGGGCCTCATCGCGCGGACCCCGGCCGGGGACGACCGCCGCGCCGTGCGGGTGGAGCTGACCGAGGCCGGGGCGGTGCGTCTGGAGGAGCTGCGCGAGCCCCTCGCCGACGCCGCCCGCGAGGTCTCCACCGGCCTCACGGTCGACGACCTCCGCCAGCTGGACCGCATCCTCGACCTGATCGTCGACCGCGGCGGGTCCGGACGGCCAGGTCAGGCCGAGCCCGGCGAGTCGTAGGATCGTCACCATCGGTGACGCGATGACGACGACCGAAGAGATCCGGGCCTGGGCCACGGCCCTGCCGGAGGTGACCGAGAAGCAGCACTTCCGGTTCAGGGTGCCGATCTGGCAGGTGCGGGGCAGGACCTTCCTGGGAATGGGTCGCGACGAGACCACCGCGGTCTTCTGCATCACCGAGGAGTCCGCCGGCGCTGCGGCCGCGGCGGATCCAGAGCATGCCGCCTCCGTGCGGCGGATGGACTCGCGGCGCAGCTTCCTCGGGCTCGAGGTCCGTCTCGCCGGCATGTCGCCGGAGCGGGCCGAGGCGCTGGTGCGGGAGGCGTGGGCGGCGCACGCGCCGAAGGCACTGGTCCGGCGGCAGGCCGGCGACCGCTGAACACCCGGATCGCCGGCGCTCTCCCTCCTCAGCTGGTGCGCCGGCGGCCAGGTCCCGAGCCCGCGGCCCGGCGACGATTCAGACGGCGCCTGCCGCCCCCCGAGCGTCCTTGATCAGCCGGCCTGCCTTGACCACCAGCTGCACCGACTCGGCACGGGCCAGCAGCCGCAGGTCCTCCCGGGGATCGCCGGGAACGCCGATCACGTCGCCGTAGGCCCCGGGCGCGACGGTCCCGACCTCGCCTTCCCAGCCCACCGTCCGGGCAGCCACCGACGTCGCGCTGCGGATGCACCCGAGCGGATCCAGCCCGAGCTCGTGGAGGATCAGGAACTCCTCTCCGTTCTGTCCATGCGGGCCGACCCCCATGTCGGTGCCGAAGGCGATGGTGACGCCCGCCTCGATAGCCCGCTGGATGCTCCGCTTGTGGTCCTCGAAGACGACCCTGGCCTTCTCCGTGGCCCAGGCCGGCATGCGCCCCGCCTCCGAGTGACGGATCACCCAGAGCGGCGCGATCAGGGTCGGGATCAGGGCGTTGCCGCCGTCCAGCATCATCTCCAGCGCGTCGTCGTCGAGCCAGATGCCGTGCTCGATGGTCGACACTCCGCCGCGCAGCGCGTTCTTGATCCCCTCCGCCGCCTGGGCGTGGGCCATCACCTTCCGCCCCTGCGCCGCCGCCTCCTCGCAGGCGGCGGTGATCTCCTCGATGCTCAGGGTCGGATGGTGGGGGTCGTCGTTCGGGGAGAGGACGCCACCCGAGGTGCAGAGCTTGATCCAGTCGGCGCCGGCCCGGATCACCTCGCGCACCCGCTGCCGCATCGGCTCGACCCCGTCGACGACCGAGGAGGGCAGGTCGGGGAGGTGGGGTGACAGCGAGGCCCCGCAGAGAAAGTGGTTGTCGGTGTGGCCGCCGGTCTGGCTGAGCGCCGTCACCGCCACCTTCATGCGCGGCCCCTCGATCAGGCCGCGCTCGATGGCGACCTTGACCCCGGCCGGCGTGCCCCCCGCATCGCGGACCGAGGTGAACCCGGCGTCGAGCGTGCTCCGCGCCGAAGGGACCGCGTTGAGGACGTAGAGGCTCGGGGGTGTGTTCAGGGTCTCGGCCAGGTCCCGGCCGTTGCCCCGCGAGCGCAGGTGGACGTGGCAGTCGGTGAGGCCGGGCATCAGGGTCAGCCCGGTGGCGTCGACCCTCCGGGCGCCGGCCGGGACCGAGACGGTGTCGCGCCGCCCGCTCCGCACCACCCGCCCGTCCTCGATGACGACGGCCGCCGGTCCCACCATCTCGCCGCTGGCCGGATCGAGCAGGGCGTCGCCGAAGATCGCGACCGTCTCAGACATGGGCCGGCTCCCGTCGAATGCCGCGCGCCTTCACCACCGCTCCTCCCTTGACCACCAGCTCGATACCCTCCGGCCTGGCCAGGAGCTCCAGGTTCGCGACCGGGTCACCGGGCACGCCGATCACGTCGCCGAAGGCCCCGGCGGTGAGGCTGCCCACCCGGCCCTCCCAGCGGAGCACCCGGGCGGCGTCGACGGTCGCGGCTCGGATGCAGTCGGCCGGATGGACGCCGCCGTCCCTCATCAGCAGAAGCTCCTCGCCGTTCGAGCCGTGGGGTCCGACGCCGGTGTCGGTGCCGAAGGCGACCCGCACCCCCGCCTCGACCGCCCGCCGGAAGCTGCGGCGATGGTCCTCGACCACCGCCCTCGACTTCGCCGCCGCCCATTCCGGCATGCGGCCCTGCTCGGCGTGGCGGATCACCCAGGCGGGCGCGACCAGGGTGGGGACCAGGATCCGGTCGTCGCCGAACAGCTCCAGAGCCTCGTCGTCGAGCCAGATCCCATGCTCGATCGTGGTCACGCCGCCGCGCAGCGCGTTCTTGACCCCCGCCGCCGCCTGCGCGTGCGCCATCACCGGGCGACCCTGCGTCGCCGCCTCGGCGACCGCCATCCGTATCTCGCCCAGGGTGAAGGTCGCGTGGTGGGGGGCGTCGCCGGGCGAGAGCACGCCGCCCGAGGTGCAGAGCTTGATCCAGTCCGCCCGGCAGCGAATCAGCTCGCGCACCCGCTGCCTCATCGCCTCCTCGCCGTCGACGATCGAGGAGGGCAGATCCGAGACCGGGGCATGCTGCAGCGAGACGCCGCAGGGAAAGTGGTTGTCGGCGTGGCCGCCGGTCTGGCTGAGGATCTGGACCGCGAGCTGCATCCGCGGGCCGGGGAAGAGTCCCTGCTCCACCGCCATCCGCACCCCCACCGGGGTGCCGCCGGCGTCGCGGACGGTGGTGAAGCCCGCCTCCAGGGTCCGGCGGCAGGCACCGACGGCGCCGAGGATGGTCTCGGTCGGCGAGGTCGCCAGCATCTCGCCGGGATCCATGCCCCGGCCGTGGGAGCAGAGGTGCACGTGGAGGTCGATCAGGCCGGGGAGCAGCGTCAGCCCGGAGCCGTCGATCCGCTCGGCGTCGGCGGGCACGTGCACGCGGGCCGCGGGTCCGGCGGCGACGACGCGCTCGCCGTCGACGAGGACGACGGCGTCGCGGGTCGTGTCCCCGCTGTCCGGGTCGTAGAGCGCGTCGGCGAAGAGTGCGGCTACCACCACCGCAGCGTAGTCCAGGGGCGGCGCCGCGGGCACGCCGCCGATGGCGGCCGGGTCAATAGCGGCGGCGCCGCCCTGGGTAGGGCCGGAAACCGGAGCGCAGGTCGCTGCCGGTCCAGTCGCCCTGGTGCAGTCGCTCAAGGCTGGCCAGCAGATCCAGCGTCAGCCATCGCGACAGGTGAGGGTGTGAGGGATGCTCCCAGAGCCCGTGCGGCCCCCGCAGCGTCTCCAGGAAGGAGATGAGGTCGGCCAGGCGCGGATCGGTCGGCGCCGCCCCCATCCGCGATGCGAGCTCGAGGATGAAGGCGAGATCGAAGCGCGCGTAGAAGGTGGCGAAGCCGCGAGGCGGCTCGGCACCGAGCAGGCGCGCCACCTCATGCCCGAGCGTCGCCTCCTCGCGGGTCTCGCGCTGCAGGAGGAGGTCGAGGGCCCCGCGCGCCTCGACCGAGAGGCGGCGCTCCGGATGATGGGCGAAGCAGGCCAGAGCCCCGGTGGTCGTGTTGCGGCACCCCTCCGAGCGAGGCAGCCGCCGGTAGCCGACGACCGCGCCGGGGCGCTGGCCGGCGGCCTTGCCATAGGGCCAGGAGCCGTCCTCCATGCGGTGATCGAGCAGCCACTCGTAGGCCCCCTCCGCCCGAGGATCGGTGGCGAATCCGGCCGCTGCCAGCCCTCGGAGGGGCAGGGCCGTCTGCAGCGGCCGCCACTCGTAGCCCTCCCCCGCCGGGACCCTTCCGCCGACCCGAGGCGCACCTCCCCATGCCCGCTCGAAGGGCCACGACCCGTCCCCACGCTGGGCGGAGAAGAGCCGCTCGGCGCGCTCCTCGACGGCCGGATGGCCCCTGCCCAGACCGAGGTGGGCGAGCCGGCAGAGTGTGAACGACAGCTGCGTCAGGTTCTCGGCGGGCGCCGCCAGTGCCGCGGCGACCTCGGGCGACGCCGGGACCTCCGCGGCGAGGGCGGCCACCTCGGGATCGTCCGCCGGCGCGCCGTCGACCTCGAGAAGGGCCAGGCGCCGGAGCGCGGGGGAGCGGTCGGCGAGCAGGAGGGCGACGGTGTCGATCACGACAGCGCCTTCCTGAGGAAGGGGGCGGTCGGCGTCGCCGTCGCCCCCACCTCCTCGGGCACGCCCTCGGCGACGACCCGGCCGCCCTCCGGCCCCGCCCCCGGGCCGAGCTCGACCAGCCAGTCGCAGCGGGCAAGTAGGTCGGGATCGTGCTCGACCACGATCACGCTGTGATGGGCGGCGACCACCTCGTCGAGGGCGCTGAGGAGGACGCCCACGTCGCGGACGTGGAGCCCGAGCGTCGGCTCGTCGAGGATGTAGAGCGTCGGTCTGGGCGCTCGCCTGCCCAGCTCCGACGCGAGCTTGAGCCGCTGCGCCTCGCCCCCGGACAGCGCCCAGGCCGGCTGCCGCGCGGCCAGGTAGCCGAGACCGAGCCGGCAGGCCGCGGCGCAGGGGCGGGCGACGCCGCCGACATCGGCCCAGACCTCGGCCAGCTCCTCCAGCGTCGACGCCTCGAACTCGGGCAGCGTCCGGCCCCGTGCCGAGACGGCGCGGACCTCGGCCCGGTAGCCGCTGCCCTCGCACACGTCGCAGGGGTGGGTGACCGCGGGCAGGAAGCCCATCGACTCCACCACCTGGCCGCCGCTGCAGGCGTCGCAGCGGGCGGAGAAGTCGGCCTCGCCGAGCCCGGCGGCCAGGGCCTCGTCGGAGGCGGCGAACGCCCGGCGCAGGGCCGGGATCACGCCCAGGAAGTGACCGGGAGAGGTGATCCCCGCCCGCGACTGGTCGACGCTGACGGTCCGTGGCGGCGCCCCCTCGATCGCGTCGTACCGGCCGGGCCGGTAGCGCTCCATGGCGACCGAGGTGGTCAGGCGCGGCGGGGCCAGGGCGAGACCCAGGGTGTCGACGACGAGCGTGGACTTGCCCGACCCGGAGACCCCGCAGACGCCGACCAGCACGCCCAGCGGCAGGCGCACCCGCTCGATCGAGAGGTTGTGCTCACGGGCGCCGCGCACCTCCATCCAGCCCGACGGCCGGCGCCGCGAGCGGCCGGCGCCGACCTCGATCCTGCCCGCCAGCGCGTCCGCCGTCGCCCCCGAGATGATCCCCTCACGCGGTCCCTGATAGACGAGGCGACCGCCGCGGGCGCCGGCGCCGGGACCGATCTCGACGATGTGGTCCGCCCGGGCCAGGAGAACGGCGTCGTGCTCGACGGCGACGACCGTGTTGCCGGCGTCCCGCAGTTCCTCCACCGCCTCGGCGACCGCCCGCACCTCCGTGGGGTGGAGGCCGCGGGAGGGCTCGTCGAGGAGGATGGTCATCCCGAGGAGGCCGCCGCCCAGCACCGACGCCAGCTTGACCCGCTGCGCCTCGCCTGCGGAGAGGGAGGCCGAGCGGCGGTCGAGGTGGAGGTGGCCAAGGCCGACCCGGCCCAGGAACCGGACCCCGCGGATCGCTGCGGCGTGCGCCTCGGCGACCACCTCCTCCCCGGGCGGCGGGATCCGCCCCAGGACCGTCTCCAGCTCGGACATGGGCATGGTGTGCAGGGCGGACCGGTCGCGGCCCTCCAGCCGGATCGAGAGGTACTCGGGGCGCAGCCGGCCTCCCTGGCAGGAGGGGCAGGGGTCGGTCGACGTGTACAGCCCGCCCTGGTCCCAGTGCGTGAGCTCGGTCAGGACACCCCTCCAACGGACCTCGCGACGGCCACCCGCCGCGTGCCGGTGCTCGACCACGACCGGCCTCGGGTCACCGTGCAGGAACGCCCGTCGCGCGTCCGGGCCAAGCTGCTCCCAGGGTGTCGTGGCCGGATCGAAGCGGTATCGATCGGCGATCGCGCTGAGCTGGCTGTGGCCGCCCGTGCCCGGGCTGCAGAGATAGCCGCGCGGGTAGTAGCCGGGGGAGAGCATGGCCCCGCCGCAGATCGGCAGGTCGGGGCGGACGATGAGCCGGGACACGTCGCCGCGCCGGATGATGCCGAGGCCGCCGCAGGTGGGGCAGGCGGAGGCGGGCAGGCCGGGGTTCAGATGGCGCGGCTCGAGCGGCACCGCCTCCCGCCCGCAGCCGGCGCAGCGCCAGGACGATTCCGGGGCGGCGCCGACACGCAGCACCTCGCCGCCGCAGTCGAGGCAGGAGCGGCTTCCGACCCGGGCCAGGACGATCGCCAGCAGCCGCTCGACCTCGCTGGCCGAGCCGACGGTGGCCCGCGGCGCCTGCATGCCCTGCTGGTAGGTGCTCGACCAGCGCCGCTCGGCACCCAGGGCCAGGGTGGGACCCAGGCCCTCCACCGACAGGACGGGCGCCTCCGGCCCCTCACGGGTCCCCTGCCGCTCGTACATGGAGAGGCATTCGAGCAGGCGCCGGTTGGCCTCGACCTCGATCACGTCCCTGACCAGCGACGACTTGCCGGAGCCGGAGACCCCGGTGACGGCGGTGAAGCGACCCTTGGGGATATCGACGTCGATCGAGCGCAGGTTGTTGGCCGAGGCACCCCGGATCCGGATCGCCTCGGAGGCGCGGGGCCGCCGGCGCGGACGCAGTCTCGGGCCCGGAGGATCCGGCGGACCGGAGGCGGGCGGGCCGCAGTGCAGCAGCCTTCCGCCGGCGGGACCGCCGCCCGGGCCCAGGTCGACGACCCAGTCCACCGCCGCCACCACGTCGGGCTGGTGCTCGACCACGATCACGGTGCAGCCGGCGTCGGCCAGCCCGTCGAGCACGGAGAGTAGGCGGGAGAGGTCGGCGGGATGGAGGCCGGTGGTGGGCTCGTCGAGGACGACCAGGTCGGCGGGGCGGGCGCGGGCCAGCTGCCGCGCCAGGCGCACGCGCTGGGCCTCGCCGCCGGACAGCGTCGGCGAGGGCTGGCCCAGGCTGAGGTAGCCGAGACCGATCGCCTGCAGCGCCTCGAGCACGCGGCGGATCGCGGGCTGCCCGGCGAAGACCGACCGCGCCTCGTCGACGGAGAGGGCGAGCGCGTCGGCGATGGAGAGCTCGCGGTCGCCGACGCGGACACGGTGCCGGAGCGCCTCGGGGCGGTAGCGGCCGCCCCGGCAGGCCTCGCACTCGACCCAGATCGGGGCCAGGTAGCGGAGCGAGACCTCGACCGCGCCCATGCCCTCGCAGGTGGGGCAGGCACCCTCGGCGCGGTTGAACGTGAAGAGGGAGGGTGAGGCGCCGATGGCGGTGGCGAAGAGGTCGCGGATGCGGTCGAAGACCTTGGTGTAGGTGGCCGGGTTGGAGCGGGGGTTGTTGCCCAGCGGCGACTGGTCGACGGCGAGGGCGCGGGACACCGGACCCTCCATCGCCTCGCAGCCGACCGGCCGCCCCTCCGCCGCCGAGGCCAGCAACACGTCCCGCACCAGCGTCGACTTGCCGGCGCCCGAGGGCCCGGTGACGACGGTGAGCCGGCCCATCGGGAACCGGCAGTCGAAGCCGTCGAGGTTTCGCGCGCTCGCGCCCCTGACCGTGATGAAGGCTCTCCCCGGCGGGCGCGGCCTCCTCCTGAGCGGCCGGGAGCGGCCCGAGAAGAAGCGGCCCGACGCCGAGTCCTGCGCCCAGAGCTGGGCCGGCGTGCCCTGGTGGACGAGCTCGCCACCGCCGGATCCGGCACCGGGACCGATCTCGATGACGTCGTCGGCCCCGGCCACGGCGGCGGCGTCGTGCTCGACCATGAGCACCGGCCCGGGCAGGCCGGCCAGCGCCCGGGTCAGCCGCTCCAGGTCACGGCGGTGGAGCCCGATCGAGGGCTCGTCGAGGACGTGCAGGAGGTCCTCCAGGCGACCGGCCAGGACCACGGCCAACCGCACCCGCTGGGATTCACCGCGGGAGAGGGTCGGCATCGGACGGTCGAGGGTGAGATGGTCGAGGCCGAGCTCGGCGAGCGGCTCCAGCCGGCGTCTGATCTCGCCGGTCAGCCGGCGGCTCGGCGGGGGCAGCCCGGCGGCGTCGAGGAAGGTGGCGAGGCCTCGAGGGGCCAGCGCCAGCGCACCGTCGATGGTCCGGCCGCCGATCGTGTGGGAGGCGGTGTCGTCGGACCCCTCGGTCCGGAAGGCGGTGGAGGGGAGCGGCGGCACCCAGGCGCCGCAGCCGGGGCAGATCGGGGAGCGCAGGAGCGACAGGCCGCCGACCACGACCTCGCTCGAACCCCAGGCGTCGGCCGCCGCGAGCTCCGAGCGGACCAGCGCCGGGGCGGCGCCCTCCGGCAGATCTCCGGTGGTGATGACGATGTCGTGGGGCAGGGAGCCGTCCAGCTCTCCGCCCGCCCAGGGCCTGCCGTCGACCCGGATCGCACCGCCGGGGATCTGCTCGCCGAGCAGGGCGAGCAGACGCCGGTGGCCGCCGCGCACGCCGCGCACCAGCGGCACCTCGATCACCCCCGAGCGTTCGCGGGCGAGCCGTACCCGCTCCTCCTCGGCCAGAACCCTGACGCCGGTGCCGCACTCCGGACAGCGGACCGCGGCGTAGCCGGCGAAGAGGATCCTGAGGTACGGATGGACGCCGATCGCGGTCGCGACGGTGGAGTTGGGGTTGCGGTTGAGGACGTTCTGCGCGATCGACACCGCCGGTCCCAGCCCGGTGATCGACCGGACCGCCGCCGGTCGCATCCTGCCCCAGGGAGAGCCCAGCGACAGCGTCTCCAGGAAGCGCCGCCTGGCCTCGTGGTAGACGGTGTCGAAGGCGAGCGAGGACTTGCCCGAACCGGACACCCCGACCACGGCGGTGAGGCCGGGGCCGATCGCCACATCCAGATCGCGCAGGTTGTTCTGCGCGGCTCCGCGGACGCCGATGACCCTGGCCATCACCGGCAGACACTACGCAATCGGAAGGCGACGCGAGGAGGGCGCGGGAGGCGTGGGCCCGCCCGGGTTGGTCATGGGTCGACCGGCCGGTCGAGCTTGGCGAGGAGACGTCTGAGGGTGACCAGGTCGCCCTGGTCGAGCGGCGAGAGCGGGCCGGGGTCGGCGACGAGGCCGTGCCAGAACTGGTCGCGCAGGCGTTCGCCTTCGCGAGTGAGCGCGAGGGCCTTGACGCGGCGGTCGGTCGGGTCGGCCCGACGTTCGAGCGCGCCGCGGGCGGCGAGCCGGTCGACGAGGGTGGTGAGGTTCGAGGCGTCGTAGTCCAGCTGCTCCGCGAGCCTGCGCATCGGGGTCGCCTCACCAGGGGTGAGGCGGAGCAGGACCTTGACCTGGACGGCGGTCAGGCCGAGGGCGCTGGCATGCGCGGCCCAGTGCTGGCGGAGCCGCTCGGTGATGGCGAGCAGTCGAAGGTCGACGTCGAGCACCAGCGCCAGGTACCCGTCGGTCGGTGCCGGCATGTCCGGATACGAGGCCATCGCCCGCGACCTTACCAGGAATTGGTGGTGCTATATATTGGTGGTGAACCACTAATTATTGGGAAGGAGGGGGGCTCCGCCATGAAAGCGGTCGTCATCGATCCGATCCCCTCAGCGCATCGACATCCGAACGGTCGATGCAGCCGACGCCGAGGCCAGGCGCGAGCTCGGCGCCGTCTGGCCACTCCGCCGCGAGGCGCCACCGGCGGTCGAGTACTTCCGGCGCTTCTTCCTCGGCGCCCGAGTGGGCGGCGGAGAGGAACTGCGAGGATGTGCGGGTGACGGAGGAGGTCAGGACGCTGGAGCTCGACACCTCCACGCTCCCGGCGCTCGAGGAGCTGTTCGGCGGCAACGGCGCCGTCGCCGGGTGCTGGTGCACCTGGTTCTGGCAGACGAACGAGCGCCTCCAGGCCAACGGCAGCTCCGGCAATCGCGATCTCCTGCGCTCTCGTGTCCGCGCCGGCGACCCGATCGGGATCCTGGCCATGAGCGGCGAGCGCCCGCTGGGATGGGTCGCGGTCGGCCCCAGGAGCAGCTACCCGCGCCTGGACCGGTCCCCGGTGACCAGGGCGGTGGAACCGGGCGAGGACGGGATCTGGTCGGTGACCTGCTTCTTCGTGCACCGCACCCATCGCCGGATCGGGCTCTCCCGCCGGCTGCTGGACGCCGCGGTCGACCGGGCCGGGCGCGGCGGCGCCCGCGTCGTCGAGGGCTATCCGGTCGATACCTCCGTGCCGCGGACCTCGCGCGTCGGCTCGGGCGAGCTCTATCACGGCACGCTGGGCATGTTCATCTCGGCCGGATTCGAGATCGCCGAGCGCCGCGGCCAACGACGGGCGGTGGTCCGGCTGGCCCTGAGCTGACCCGGCGTCCCCGTTTGAGAGGACGGCTAAGAGCAGGCGAACGGCAATTCCTTTCCCACCGATTTGAATCTCGTATAGTCCAAATCCGTGGCCCTCGAGCTGAATGCGGTCGTCGCCGTCGACGTGGTGCTCTTCACGGTGCGTCTGGAGGAGCCCATTCAGCGTGCCTGGCAGGTGCTCCTGGTCAAGCAGGAGGAGCCTGCCTTCGCCGGCAAGTGGTCGCTCCCCGGCGTGCTCGTCCGGCGGGAGGAGACCTTCGACGCCGCCGCCCGCCGCGCCCTGGCGCGCAAGGCCAGCCTCGACGCCGCCACCTGGTACCTGGAGCAGCTTGGCACCTTCGGCGCCCCCTCGCGCGACAGCCGCGGTCGCGTCGTCTCGGTGGCGCACGTCGCCCTCGAGCGGAGCGACGAGCTGGAGCTGATCCCCGGCGGCGGCGTCAGCCTGGCCGAGTGGGTCCCGGTCCGCGGGCTGCCCGCCGAGTCGCTGGCCTTCGACCATGCCGACATGCTCCGCGTGGCCATGAACCGGGTCCAGTCCAAGCTGCGCTACTCCTGGCTGGCCTTCCAGCTCCTGCCCGAGCCCTTCACCCTGCCTGAGCTCAGGTCGGTGTACGCGGCGATCCTGGATCCGGCCCTGCTCCGGCTCAACACCGGCAACTTCAAGAAGGCGTTCAGTCCGCTCTTCGCCTCCGGCGTCCTCGTGTCCACGGGCAAGCGCGCCTCCGCGGGCAGGGTGGGAAGACCGGGCGATCTCTACCGCTTCACCGGCCCGGTGATGGGGACCTGGAACCGCGAGCTGCCCTGGCAGGAGGCGCTCGCCGAAGGAGGGACGTGTTGACCCAGCAGACGACGCTGCCACCACAGTTGACCCGCGCCTACCTGGAGGCGAGGGTGCGGGAGGCCCTGCTCGAGGACCTCGGCGAGGAGGGCAGCGACGTGACCACCGACGCCGTCGTTCCCGAGCGCCTCCAGGCCACCGCCGAGATCCACGCCAAGAGCCCCGGCGTCCTCGCCGGCCTTCTCGTCGCCGAGGAGGTCTGCCGCCAGATCGACGCCGCGCTGATCCTTGGCGCCGAGCTCGAGGACGGCTCTCCGCTCCAGGCCGGGACCGTCATCGCCCGGCCGCGGGGCTCGCTGCGCAGCCTGCTCCGGGCCGAGCGGACGCTGCTCAACTTCATGCAGCAGCTCTCCGGAGTGGCCACCCTGACCCGGCGCCACGTCGATCTCGCGCCGGGCGTCGAGGTGCTCGACACGCGCAAGACGGTGCCCGGCCTCCGCCCCCTGCAGCGCTACGCGGTGCGCTGCGGCGGCGGCGTCAGCCACCGCTACAACCTGGCCGACGCGGTCCTGATCAAGGACAACCACATCGACGCCGCCGGTGGCGTCGGCGCCGCCGTGCGCGCCGCCCGCCGGACCGGGCTGCCGGTCGAGGTCGAGGTCGAGGACCTGAAGCAGCTCCAGCTCGCCCTGGCCGAGGGCGCGGAGACCGTGCTCCTCGACAACATGTCGCCGGAGGAGGTCGGGGAGGCCGTCCGCCTGACGCGCGGGCGTGCAGCCACCGAGGTCTCCGGCGGCGTCAGCCTGGCCACCATCGCCGCCTACGCGGCAACCGGTGCGGACCGCATCTCGGTCGGCGCGCTGACCCACTCGGCGCCGGCTCTCGACATCTCCATGGAGGTCACCACGACGTGGCAGTGAAGCTCGCCCCGCAGGCGCTGACGGCGGAGCTGGAATCGGACGCGGCGATCTACCGCGCCCGGTCGGTGCCGTCGGACACGGCCGAGATGCAGCGGCAGATCCGGGCCCTGGCCAGGAAGCGCAACGCCGTCATCCTCGCCCACAACTACCAGGTGCCGGAGATCCAGGACGTCGCCGACATCGTCGGCGACTCGCTCAACCTCTCCCGGGCCGCGACCGAGACCGAGGCCGACGTCATCATCTTCTGCGGCGTCCACTTCATGGCCGAGACGGCGGTCATCCTCAACCCCTCCAAGCGCGTCCTCCTCCCCGACCTGGAGGCGGGGTGCTCGCTTGCCGACACCATCGACGCCGACCAGATGCGGGCCTGGAAGGCGAAGCATCCGGGCGCGGTCGTCGTCACCTACGTCAACACCACGGCCGAGGTCAAGGCGGAGAGCGACTACTGCTGCACCTCTGGCAACGCCCGGGCGGTGATCGAGGCGATCCCTGAGGACCGCGAGATCCTCTTCGCCCCCGACATGTTCCTGGGCAGCTACCTGGAGCGGGTCACCGGGCGGTCGATGGTGGTCTGGCCCGGCGAGTGCCACGTTCACGCCGGGATCCGCCCCGAGGACCTGGAGCGAGCCCGCGACGAGCACGGCGACGCCGACCTGCTCGTCCACCCGGAGTGCGGCTGCGCCAGCTCCTGCATGTACTGGGCGGCGAGCGGCGCCCTCGACGCCTCCCGTGTCCACGTGCTCTCCACCGAGGGGATGGTGGCCCACGCCCAGCGCTCGCCCCGCAAGGAGTTCGTGGTCGCCACCGAGCTGGGCATCCTCCACCGCCTGGGCAAGGAGGTCGAGGATCCGGACAAGCGCTTCCACGCCGTCAGCGAGCGCGCGATCTGCCGCTACATGAAGCGGATCACCCTGCCCAAGCTGCTGCGCTCGCTGCAGGAGGACGTCCACCAGGTGACGGTGCCGGAGGAGACGGCGGAGCGGGCGCGGGGCGCCCTGGAGCGGATGGTGAATCTTGGCTGAGCACATCGACGTCCTCGTCATCGGCGCCGGCCTGGCCGGCATGAGCGCCGCCCTGGAGGCGGCCGAGCGGGGCGCCTCGGTGACCCTGGCCGCCTTCGGCGACGGCTCCAGCGACCGCGCCCAGGGCGGCGTGGCGGCGGCGATCGGGCCCGACGACGGCCCTGAGCTGCACGAGCACGACACCATCGCCGCGGCGGCGTCGCTGGGCGAGCCGGGGGCGATCCGCCTGCTCACCCGCGAGGCCCCCGACGCCATCGCCTGGCTCACCGCCCACGGCGTCGCCTTCGACCGGGACGCCGACGGCCGGCCCCTGCTCGGGTTGGAGGCGGCCCACTCCAGGCCCCGCATCGTCCACGCCGACGGCGACCGGAGCGGCGCCGCCATCGTCGCCGGGCTGCGCCCCCGCCTCGAGGGCCGGGTCACGGTGCTGCTCGGGCACAGCCTCCGCGGCCTGCTCGTCGACCGCGACCGGGTGAGGGGCGCCGTGGTGCGGGGCCCCGAGGGTGAGCGCGAGCTCAGGGCCTCAGCCACCGTGCTCGCCACCGGCGGCTACGCCGGCCTCTTCGACCCGACCACGACCTCGCATCTCTGCGACGGCACCGGCATGGTCATGGCCCACCTCGCCGGGGCCGAGCTGGCCGACCTCGAGTTCGTGCAGTTCCACCCCACCGTCTACGCCGGCGCGGGCGACCCCTTCCTGCTGACCGAGGCACTGCGAGGCGCCGGCGCCTGGGTCGGCGACTCGCGGGGCCGCCGCTTCCTCTTCGACAGCGATCCTCGCGGCGAGCTGGCGCCGAGGGCGGTGGTCACCCGCGCCATCGCCGAGCACCTGCGATCAACGGGCGAGCGGTCCGTCTTCCTCGACGCCCGCCACCTCGGCGCGGAGGTGCTGCGCGCCCACTTCCAGGGCTTCCTGGCCAACTGCCGGCGGTCCGGCATCGACCCTCTCGCCGACACCGTCCCAATTGCGCCCGCGGCCCACTACACGATGGGCGGCATCGACACCGACGGCTGGGGCCGCACCACCGTCCCCGGCCTCCTCGCCGCCGGCGAGTGCGCCCGCACCGGGGTGCACGGAGCCAACCGCCTGGCCAGCAACTCGCTGTTGGAGGCGGTCGTGTTCGGCCGCCGGGCCGGCGCCAGCGCCCTGGGCGAGGTCGCCGGGCGAGGCCCGGTCCATGCGGTCGGGCCCGACGCGGGCGGCGCTCTGACCGAGGACGGGGTCCGAGGTGAGCTGAGTCGCGGCGCGGGACCGCTGCGGGACGCCGACGGCATTCGCGACTCGCTGACCCGGCTCGCCGGCGTTCGCGGGGCGACGGTGGAGGCGGAGAGCGCGAGGCGCCTGGCCCGGCTGGTCCTGGAGGCGGCGCTGCTCCGGGTCGAGTCGCGCGGCGCCCACGTCCGGACCGACCACCCCGAGGAGTCGGCGGCCTGGGCGGCGATCGAGCTGGTCACCCGCGGCGACTCGGTCGCACCCCGGCCGAGGGGGAGGTCCGAGGCGGCCTGAGTGGGGAGCTTCAGCGCGACGCCCCGGTCCGGACCACGTCGGCGAGTAGCCGGAGCGTCCGCTCCTGATCCTCGGGCTCACCGAAGGGCGCGGCGGCGAGGTCGGTGACCCCGGTCCCCGCCATCCGCTCGATGCCGGCGCGGACCGCGGCCTCGTCGCCGACCAGCACGACATCGCCGGGACCACCGCGCCCCCTCGCGGTCGAGGGCGGCGCGGTACTCCGGAACCCGGCCGACGACGCCGAACTGATCGTCGACGCGCACGCGATTCGGGACGTGACCTCGCCTCTCCGGCTCGCGCCCGGACGGCTGGCGGCACACCGGCCGAGGTCGACGCGAACGACCTCCTCAGGCTGGCGAACGCGATCGCCTGGGCCAGCGAGCGGGCATCCGCGGACCGCGGTCTGCTCGACCGGTTGCTGGCACTCGTGGACCTCTGAGGGGGCCGCCCCGGCCGACGGGCCCGGTCAGCCGGGGAAGAGCGTCGCCCGCAGATTCTCCTCGCTCTGGGGGTGCTCCTCGACCAGGCGCTTGGCGTCGGCACGCACCTCGGCGGCGAGAGCGGCGAACGAGGGCGTGTCCATCTCGACGAGGTTGCCCGCCGGGTCGCGGAGGTAGGACTGGGCGGCACCGTCGGCCAGCTCCCGGATCGCAGCGCCCTGCGTCTCCGGCTCGATCCAGCCGTGCTCCTTGGCCCTGAGGTAGATGTCGCTCAGCTGCTCCGGGCCCAGAGTCAGCGCGAAGTGGTGCTGGGCCGGCGCCTGCACCTGCTGCTGGAAGAGGTGGAGCTGGAGGTTCCCCGACTGCATCCAGGCCACCGGGTAGCCGAAGTTGGGCGAGGGGATCCGGGTCATCCCGAAGACCTCGGTGTAGAAGCGCACGGACGCCTCCAGATCGGGTGCGGAGACGCTGACGTGGTTGAAGCGCGGCGCGGTCATGGTCGACCTCCCTTGAAACTCCGTTGCTTCCTTTCTACGCGGCGGCGGCGCCACGGGTCGCGAACCACGACCCGAGGACGATCAGGCAGAAGCCGGCGGCGGTGACCAGGTTCGCCCGCTCGCCGAGGACGACGATGCCGAGCAGCACCGCCACGGCCGGGTTGACGTAGGTGATCAGCACGGCCCGGCTGGGTCCGGCGATCTGGACCAGGTTGAAATAGGCGACGAAGGCGAGGGCGGTGCAGACGACGCCGAGCACGAGGACGGCGGCCAGCGCCGGCAGCGGCGGCACCTGGTGGGGGGCGAGGATCGCCGCCGGCACGGCGAGCACGACGCAGGCACAGATCATGGTCCCGGCGGAGACGCCAAGCTGGGAGACGCCGGCCAGCTTGAAGCGGATCAGGAGCACGCCGATCGCGTAGCAGAGCGTCGCCAGGGCCACCATCCCGGCACCGAGCAGCTCGCTCTCGCTCCCGCCCACGTCGAACCCGAGCAGGAGCGCCACGCCGGCCAGGCCGATGAGCAGCCCGAGGACCCTGATCCCGCTCGCCCGCTCCGCCGGGTCCAGGCGCAGGCCGAGCAGGAAGACCATGATCGGCAGCGAGGCGACGAGCAGGCCGGAGAGCGAGGAGGGGATGCGCTGCTCGCCGAAGGCGATCAGGAGGAAGGGGAAGACGACCTCGAAGAAGCCGAGGAGAATGACCCAGCCCAGCCTCGGCCGGAGATCCCGGAAGGCGCCGCCGCGGACCGCCGGCGGGATCAGGACCAGGCCGCCGACGGCACAGCGGCCGAAGACCAGCACCACCGGTGGGAGCGAGGCGTCGGCCACGCGGATGAGCAGGTAGGGGATCCCCCAGAAGACGCACATGCCCACGAAGAGCACCCAGGCGCGTCGGGTCATCCCCCCGCGGCGCGCCTCCCCGCCAGAGTCCTCCTGCCCGCGAACTCCGCCGCCGCACCGAGCTCCGCCTCGATGCGGAGCAGCCGGTTCCACTTGGCCGTCCGCTCCGACCGCATCGTCGACCCGACCTTGATCTGCCCGGTCCGCCAGCCGACGGCGAGATCGGCCAGCCAGCCGTCCTCGGTCTCGCCGGAGCGCGCCGAGAGCACCGTCGCCCAGCCGCTCCGCCGCGCCAGGTCGACCACCTCCGCCGCGGAGCTCAGGGTCCCCGTCTGGTTGGGCTTGACCAGCACGGCGTTGGCGCAGCCCTCGTCCAGAGCCCGCTCGACCCGCTCACGGTCGGTGACGAGGAGGTCGTCGCCGAGCAGCTGGAGGTAGCCGAGCCGCGTCGCGGCGAGCCGCCATCCCTCCCAGTCGTCCTCGCCCAGGGGGTCCTCGATCGAGACGATCGGGTATCGCCGCGCCCAGCCCCCGAGCAGCTCGACCAGCGAGGCCGCGTCCAGCGACCGGTCCTCCACCGCCAGCCGGTAGCCCTCGCCGGCCTGGAACTGGGTGGCGGCGATGTCGACGGCGATGGCGCAGTCCTCGAGAGGACGGAGCCCGGCGCGCTCGATGCCCATGGCGACCAGCTCCAGCGCGTCCTCGTTGCTGGCCAGCGCCGGTCCCAGACCGCCCTCGTCGGCGACCAGGGCGGCGTTGAGCCCGCGGGCCGTGACCAGCTCCGCCGTCGCCCGCCGGACCCGCCACGCCCACTCGATCGCCTCGGCGAAGCAGCCGGCGCCGAGGGGGACGGCGAGGACGTCCTGGAGGTCGACGGCGCGACCGGCGTGGGCGCCGCCGGAGACGATGTTCACCATCGGCATCGGCAGCAGCGGCGCCGCGCCGCCGAGGAGCCAGCGGTGGAGCGGCATCCCCTCCGCCGACGCTGCCGCCACCGCCGCGGCGACGGAGATGGCGAGGACGGCGTTGGCCCCGAGCCGGCTCAGGTGCGGGCTTCCGTCGGCCCGGCGCAGGGCGGCGTCGAGGGCGGCGGTGTCGGCGGCGTCCATCCCGCGCACGGCGTCGGCCAGCTCGCCGGCGGCCGCGGCCACCGCCCGGTGGACGCCGCGCCCCCCGTAGCGCTCCCCGCCGTCCCGCAGCTCGTGCGCCTCGTGGCTCCCGGTGGAGGCCCCGGAGGGCACGGTCGCGGTTCCGTTGGCGCCGCCGGCCAGGCGGACCTCGCAGGCGACGGTCGGGTTGCCCCTGGAGTCGAGCGCCTCCCAGGCGAGGACGGATTCGATCCGAGTCGCGCTCAAAGGGCCGCCTCCAGGCGCTCGAGCGCCTCCGCCAGCGACGCCGGCGGCCGCAGCAGGAGGTCGACGCCGAGGCCGTCCGCCACCCCACGCTGATCCTCGTCCAGGTACTCGGCGGGCGACTTCCCGTGGACCCGGCTCAGCATCAGGCAGGCGAGATGCCCGAGCGTCTCCGCCTCCCCGACCCTGGGCCCGGGCCCGGCGTAGGCGCTCCAGAAGGCGCGGGCGCATGCCGCGTACCCGGGCAGGGCCGCGGGCCGGTGCACCGCCTTGAGGAAGAGGTGGTTGAGCATGAAGCCAGTGTCGAACCCGGGATCGCCAAAGTGGGCGACCTCGGCGTCCAGCACCCAGAGTCCGTTGCCGCCGCAGAGCACGTTCTTGGGCGAGAAGTCGCCGTGGCAGAGGCAGCGACGCTGGGTGGCCATGCTCTCGATCCGGGCCGCCACCGGCCCGGCCAGGTCCGGCCGGCGCCGCATCAGCGTGCGGTAGTAGGGATCGACCCGCAGCTGCTCGAAGGCCTCCAGGTCGGCGAAGCGGGAGCGGAACTCCTCGCGGTCCCAGGTCCCGCCGTGCCAGGTTCCGAGGACGCGGCCGAGGGCGGCGGCGATGCCGGGGTCGGCGTCGCCCTCGAGGAGCAGCGACTTCCAGTCCAGCCAGCCCGGTGGGGCGTGCTCGATGACGATCGTGAAGCGGTCAGGGGCGACGTCGAGGACGCGGGGGACGCTCTCCGGCGTGAGCTCGCGGTAGGCGCGCAGGGCGTCCGCCTCGGTGACCACCCGCTCCCGCTTGGCCAGCCACTCGTCCTCGACCCGAAGCCGGGGCAGCGACTGCTTGACGACGAGGCGGCGGGACCCGGTGTCGACGTCGAGGACCACGTTGGAGACGCCGCCGCCAAGGGATCGGGCGACGATCTCGTCAGCGGCCACGGCCAGGCCGCGCTCGACCAGATAGCCGGCGGCCCCACCCGGGTCGAGCGTGGGCACCTCCATTTCCTCCACCGACGATAGCAACGATGCCGTCAGGGCTGGCGCCGGCGCACGAGCTCGAAGGCGAGGACGGCGGCGGCGCAGGCGACGTTGAGCGAATCCACCTCGGCGCTGAGCGGGATCGACACCCAGCGGTCGACCAGCGGGCGGCAGTCCGGGGAGACCCCGGCGGTCTCGTTACCGAGGACGAAGACCGCCCGCTCGGCCATCTCGGCGGCGTAGAGGGAGCCCTCCGCGCCGGCGTCCAGGCCGACCACCTCGAACCCCGCCGTCCGCGAGCGCTCCAGCGCCTCCTGCGGCGTGCGGCAGCGCAGCAGCGGCGCCCGGAAGACGGTTCCGGCCGACGCCTTGATCACGAGCGGATCCACCTCGGGGGCGCCCTGGCGGGGCAGGATCAATCCCTCCAGCCCGGCGGCGGCGACGGTGCGGACGATCATGCCGACGTTCCCCGGCGTGTGCACGCCGTCGAGGGCGAGCAGGTGCGCCGGCGGCGGCGGCGGCGAGGCCAGGAACTCCTCGAGCGGGAGCATCCGCGGGGCGGCGATGTCGGCGACCACGCCCTGGTCCTGGCGGCCGTTGCCGGCGAGCATCTTGATCCGCTGCGGCGAGGCGTGATGGACCCTGACCCCCGCCGCCGCGGCCGCCTCCAGGATCGCGTCCAGACTGCCTCCCTCAGCGTTGTGGGCGACGATCACCTTGTCGACCCGCACGCCCGGATCGCGGAGCGCTTGGAGCACCGGCATCCGGCCGTAGACGGTGATGAAGACGTCTCTGGGCGATCTCGTCGGCGGCACCCGCCAAGGCTACCCGAGGCCCGGCGTCTTAGACTCGCGGCGGTGGAGGAGAGTCCCGCACGTCACATCATCGGGGTCGGCAGCGGCAAGGGCGGCGTCGGCAAGACCACCGTCGCCGTCAACCTGGCGCTTGCGCTGCGGGCCAGGGGCCGCGCCGTCGGCGTCGTCGACGCCGACCTCAACGGGCCCAACCTGCCGCTCATGCTCGGCATCACCCGGCACCGCTGGAGCGAGCCCTGGACGCTGGCCCGGAAGGGAGGCATGGCCATCGAGCCGGTCCGCCGCTACGGGCTGGAGGTGGTCTCCACCGGTTTCATCATCGGCGAGGACGAGCCCATGCTCGCCGAGGGCCAGATCCTCCGCATGCTGGTCTCCCAGTTCCTCGGCCAGACGCGCTGGAGCAGCCTCGACTACCTGATCGTCGATCTGCCGCCGGGCACCGGCGACGTGCAGCAGGCGCTGCTCGGCCAGCTCCGGCTCGGCCACGCGCTGGTCGTGGTCACCCCGCAGTACGTCGCCCACCTCGACGCCAGGAAGGCGGTGAGCATGTACCGTCGCGCGGAGGTGCCGGTGCTGGGCGCGGTCGAGAACATGGCCTCTCTCACCTGCCCCCACTGCGGGGAGTCGATCCAGGTCTACCCGCCGGTGCCGACCGAGCGCTCGGTCTGGGAGATGGGGGTCGACCGCCTGGGATCGGTCCCGCTCGACCCCGGCTTCGCCGCCGCCGCCGACCGCGGCCTGCCGCTGCTGCTGGAGCGGCCGGAGTCCGACCAGGCGGCCGCCTTCCACGGCATCGCCGAGGAGGTCGACCTCCGTCTCGCCTCCTGAGCCTCAGCCCAGGGTGCGGATGTCGGGCAGCTCCCGGTAGAGACCGGCGTAGTCGAGCCCGTACCCGATCACGAACCGGTCGGGGATCGAGAACCCGGTGAAGTCGATACTGACCTCCTCGGTGCGGCGCGCGGGCCGGTCGAGGAGGGCGGCGATGCGGATCGAGGCGGGCTTGCTCCGTCGCAGCTGCTGGGCGATGACGCTGATCGTCCGTCCGGAGTCGACGATGTCCTCGATCAGGAGCACGTGGCGGCCCGTAAGCGGCCCCTCGACCAGGTGGGCGAACTTGACCTTGCCCGAGCTGGCGGTGCCGCCGCCGTAGCTGGAGGCGCGGACGAACTCGAGCTCGGCAGGAATGCTGAGGCTGCGCAGCAGGTCGGCGGCGAAGACGGCCGCCCCCTTGAGGACTACGACCAGCACCAGGGGCTGATCGATGGCGGCGTAGAGGGTGGAGACCTCCTGACCCATCTGGCGGACTCGGCGGGCGATGCGACGCGCCGAGATCAGAGGCTTGCCCGTGCCGAGCACGGGGGCCTGGGAGTTGGCGGGAGCCGGCTGCATGGGTTCGCCCTCAGTCTAACCTTCGAGGTCGCGCGGCCCTGGCTCGACCCGGGTCGGGATTCGAAGGATGGACCCGTCCCCTGTCAGCGATCGGCTTCCCCGCCTCCGACGGAGCCGTCCAGCATCGGGGCCGGCGGCAGCTCGAAGGGATTGGCGGGAAGCGGCGCCACACTGGCCCGGTACGGGGAGCTTCCCCGGTAGCGGACGCGCCGCCCGAGGCTGCCGTCGAAGTTGAGGGCGCGGCCCTGGGCGTAGGTGAGGGGCTCCTTCTTGCCGTGCGGCGTGTGGCCGTGGACGACCCGGGTCGCTCCGGTCCGCTGCAGCCATGAGGCGAGCCGCATCGGCTGCCGCTGGAAGATCCGCTGCGGGGTGAGCAGGTCCCAGAGCGTGTCGTGGTCGCCCGCCTCGATCGCGGCCGTCACCGCCTGGTTGATGGCCGAGACCACCTCCGCCGGGTCGGTGGCGACGCCGACCAGCCGGCCTAGGCCGTCGTTGTCGGAGTGCTGGCAGAGCGTGCCGTCGGGGAGGAGCTGCATCGCAGGGAGCTGGCGCATCCAGCGCTGCAACCCGGTGTCCCTGGCCAGCTCCTCCATGTCGTGCATCTCGCCGCCGGACTGCATCCAGGACTTGAAGCGGGGACCCCGCTCGCGAAAGTCACGGAGGCCGGCCAGCGTGATCACCTCGTGGTTGCCGATCAGCACCGTGGAGTTGGGACGGTCGCGCGCGTAGCGGAGGGTGCCGACGCCGAACGGCTGGCCGTTGACCAAGTCCCCGAGGAAGACCGTGTGCCAGCTCTCGGGCGGGTACGGCTTGAGCGCGCCGAAGAGGCGAGGAAGGTCGCCGTGCACGTCACCGACGATGAGGACGGGGAGGTCGGACGAGGCCACGACACGATGTTGCCACCCCACCCACCCGGCGCGAGCCCCTGGACCCGCCGGAGCCTGCCGGGCGGTCGAGGCGTATGCCGCCGCTTAATCCGGGTAAACTAGCCGGTGCCCCAGGGGCGTAGCTCAATTTGGCAGAGCATCGGTCTCCAAAACCGAGGGTTGAGGGTTCGAGTCCTTCCGCCCCTGCCAGGCAAAAAACGACGTGGGCCGCTAGCTCAACAGGCAGAGCGCGGTGCTGATAACGCCGAGGTAGCAAGTTCGAGTCTTGCGCGGCCCACCAAGCTAATCTCAGTTCGAATGGACACGCTAACGGCGTTTTTCATGGCGACCCGAGATTAGCACACCGGGAGCGGTGGTGATAACCTTCCAACAGGAAGATGTCCGCCACAGCCTCCGCC
>DATAXV010000233.1:0-8838 GCA_036272915.1 Candidatus Dormiibacterota bacterium | reverse complement strand
GTCATCCCCGGGTCCTGGAGATGTCAGAAGGATGTAAACGCGGCCCCGCGCACGGCAGCGCGGGTGGCGGCGCTGTTAGAAATGGCGCATGTCCACACTTTCCTATCCGGAGCTGCTGGACCTGATCGAGGACCGCTCGGCCGCGTTTCGCGAGGCGGCCTCCAGGGCGGCGCCGGAGACCCGCGTTCCCGGCTGCCCTGACTGGTCGCTGCGCGACCTGATCGCCCATCTGGGTGAGGTGCAGCGCTTCTGGGGCGCGGTCGTCGCCGCCGGCCCGGCCTCGGTGCCGCCCTCGGAGGAGCGCCTCGACACCGAGGCGCCAAAGACCGGCGTGATCGAGTGGTCGGCGGCCTCGACCGGGCAGCTGCTCGGCGCGCTGCGGGCCGGCGGCGAGGGGCGGGGCTGCTGGACCTGGTGGGCGGGCACCGAGGCGCCGGCCAACGCCGGCGCGGTGGCGCGCCACCAGGTCCAGGAGGTGGCGGTGCACGCTCGCGACGCCGAGGAGGCGGCGGGGCGGCCGCGGCCGCTGCCCGAGGCGATCGCGATGGACGGCGTCGACGAGTTCCTGACCGTCCTGCTGGAGGCCTCAGGCGCCTGGCCGCACCCGCCGGCCAAGGTCCTGCTCCGGGCCGGCGACGAGGCCGCCTGGCTGGTCGAGCTGGGCGAGCGCGGATCCGTGGCCAGACCGACCGACGGCGGCGTCGCCGGCTCGCCCGCCGCCGACGTCACCCTGACCGGGAGCGCCAGCGACCTGGTCCTCGTCCTCTACGGGCGCCTGCCCCTGGAGACGGTGTCGGTGGGCGGCGACGAGGAGCTGGCCAGGCGCCTGCTCGACTGGCCGCCGCGCGACTGACCGAGAGGATGCTCCGCTTCGAGATCCTGGCCGAGCAGGGCGCCGCCCGGCGAGGGAGGATCCACACCGACCACGGCGTGCTCGAGACGCCAGGGTTCTTCGCCGTGGCCACGCGGGCCGCCCTGAAGGGCCTGGACGCGGCCTCCGCCCGCCGGGTCGGCATCCAGGCGCTGATCTGCAACACCTACCACCTGGAGCTGATGCCGGGCACGGAGGCCGTGGCCGAGCGCGGCGGCCTGCACCGGTTCATGGGCTGGGACGGCGTGGCCGCCACCGACTCCGGTGGCTTCCAGGTCTTCAGCCTCCGCCACGGGCAGGTCGCCGACGAGATCAAGGGCCGGCGGCGCCTGCCCGCACTCGCCGAGGAGCCGCTGGAGGCGGTGCGTCTCGACGAGCAGGGCGCCGACTTCCGCTCCTACCTCGACGGCAGCAGGCGCCGCTTCACGCCTGAATCGGCGGTGGAGATGCAGCGGCGGCTGGCGGCGGACATCCTCTTCTGCCTCGACGAGTGCACGCCGCTGCACGTGACCCGCGAGTACACCGCCAGCGCCACCGAGCGGAACCTCCGCTGGGCCCGGCGCTGCCTCGACCGCTACCAGGAGCTGGAGATGGCCTCGACCCAGGCTCTCTACGGCATCGTCCACGGCGGCATCCACCCCGAGCTGCGGCACCGCAGCGCGACCGGGATGGCGGCCATGCTCTTCCCCGGCTTCGGGATCGGCGACTGCCTGGGCGAGACCAAGCAGGACTGGTACGGGGTCGTCGACATGGTGGTGCCGCTGCTGCCCCGTGACCGTCCCCGCCACCTGCTCGGGGTGGGCGAGCCCGACGACCTGATCGAGGGGGCCCTTCGCGGGATCGACACCTTCGACTGCGCCATGCCCACCCGCATCGCCCGCCACGGCCACGCGCTGGTCTTCGGCCGCCCGCGCTTCCGGCTCGACCTGACCACGGCGGGGCGGGCGGGTGAGGACGGGCCGATCGAGGAGGGGTGTCCGTGCACCGCCTGCCGGCAGGTCGGCCGGGCCTACCTCCGCCACCTCCACCGGGCGGGCGAGATGCTCGGCATCTCGCTCACCGTCGAGCACAACCTCTGCTTCACCGCCCGTCTCATGGAGCGGATCCGCGAGGCGATCTCGGCCGGCGCCCTGGAGGAGCTTCGCCGGGAGGCGATGCCGGTCAGTCCGGCATGAGCGGCAGCTTCACCGGCTGTCCGGTCGCGGCCGAGCGGAGGGCGCCCAGCGCGATCTCCAGCGCCCGGTAGCCGGCCTCGCCGTCGGGCTGGGGCTGGCGGCCCTCGACGATCGCGGCGCGGAACTCGTCGACCATGGCCCGATCCATGTCCGCCCCCCAGGGCAGCCAGCTGGCCCTGCCGACGACGTCGCTGTACTCGGCGACGATCTGCTTGAAGGCGTCGGCCGAGGCGGTGCCCCCGGTCCCCACCATCTCCAGCGTGAGCCCGCCCCAGGTCGGATAGGAGGTGGGCCGGTTCCAGCTGCAGTCGATGGTGGCAACGGTGCCGTCCTCGAAGGTGACGGCGACCAGACCGCCGGTCTCGACCTCGACCTCGTCGGCGTAGCAGATCCGGTTGGACTGCGCGTAGACCTCGACCGCCGGCACCGCCAGCATCCAGCCGAGAAGGTCGGCGACATGGACGGTGTGATCGATCATGGCGCCGCCGCCGGACAGCGCGGGATCGACGAACCAGGGCCGGTTCAGCCCCGGCATCGAGCCCTGGTTGGTGCCGGTGCAGGCGAGGACCTGACCCAGGGTCCCGCCCTTGACCATCTCGTCGAGCGAGCGCATCGCCGGGCTGAACCGGATCGGGAAGGCGGTCATGAGCCTGACCCCGGCCCGCTCGCAGGCCTCGATCATCGCCCGCGCATCGGCCAGGTTGGTCGCGATCGGCTTCTCGCAGAGAACGTGGCAGCCGGCCGCCGCCGCCCGCTCCACCAGCTGCCGGTGATGGGCGTTCTCGTTGGTCACCACGACCGCGTCGGGGCCCCACTCGAAGACGTCGTCGTAGGTGCCCAGGACGCGGACCGCGATCCGGCCGGCGATCTCCTCGGCGCGGCCCGGCTCCTCATCGGCGACGACGAGCTCGACGCCGGGCAGGGTGGCCAGCTGGCTGGCGTAGGAGTAGGCGTGCATGTGGGCGAAGGAGAGGACACCGATCTTCACGCCGTCACCTCCTGCGGGCGCACCGTCCGGCCGCTGCGGTTGGACTCCATCGCCGCCATCGCCAGCCGGACCGCCTCGACCCCGTCCTCGGCGGTGACCCGCGGCTGGGGTCCGCCCCCGATCGCCGCGGCGAACTCGGCCAGCTCCATCGCGTAGGGATCCTCCAGCGGTGATATCCGAGGCAGGTAGCCGGTGGTCACCTCCTGCTCGGTGAGCCGGACCTGCAGGGGCTCGGTGGCGAAGCCGTCGTAGGAGAGGAGTCCCCCGTCGCCGGCGAACTCGAAGGTGGTGCCGAACGGGGTCCCCACCGGCCCCCAGGTCGCCTGCACGTGGCTGATGGCGCCGGACGCGTGGGTGAGGATGACGAAGGCCCGGGTCGGGACGCCGTCGTCGCTGGCCCGGATGCGGGCGAAGACGCGCTCGACGTGGCCGCCGATCCAGCGGGCGAAGTCGAGGTCGTGGATCATCAGATCGAGGAGAACGCCGCCCGAGCGCCGCTCGTCGAGGTACCAGGACCGCTGCGTCGGGCGCTGGCCCTGGCGGCTGAGGCGAAGGACGGCGGGGCGGCCGATCCGCCCGCCCTCGATGGCGGCCCGGGCCGCTCCGTACTGGGGGAAGAAGCGCACGACCTGGGCGCAGTGGAGGGGCACCCCGGCCTCCCGGCAGGCGGCGACCATGGCCTCGGCGTCGGCCACGGTCCGGCCCAGGGGCTTCTCGCAGATGACCGGCTTTTTCGCCCGCGCCGCCGCCTCGACCACCTCCCGGTGGACGTCGGTGGGGGTGCAGACGTCGACCACGTCGGCCCGTCCCAGAAGCGCCTCGAGAGACTTATGGGTGGGCACCTGCAGCTTCTCACCGGCCTCGGCCAGGTCCTCCTCGATCGGGGTGTGCACCTCGACCTCGTGTCCCAGGCGCAGCCAGCATCGCGCGTGGTGCGAGCCCATGTTGCCGGGGCCGACCAGTCCTATACGCATAAGTGGCACCTCTCCTTGTAGTTGAACCGCGCCATCTACCGTAGCCCCGGCCGGGACGCCGCTGCACATGCCCGGAGCCGGGGGCCATCACGTTGGCCGGTGGACCGGAACGGACATCGGACGTATGCTCGCCGCCATGGGAGGAGACACGGGTTGGGACGACCGTCTCCTGACCACGATCCGAAGCGCCCGGGAGCTGCTCAGCCGGGAGCTCGGCATCGAGGCCTATCTCGAGCTGGAGACGATCTTTCGGGGTGATGGCGCCGAGGCGGTGGTCCTTCGCTGCCGCGTGACGGGCGGCCCCAGGGGCGCCCCCCGCACCGTCATCGTCAAGGCGTTCCCCGGCGACCACGGGGAGGAGGCCAGCAGCAGCGCCAGGGCGCGGCTGGTCAACGAGTGGTCGGGCGCCGTGTTCGTGCAGTCTCGGCGGAAGGGCCTGGTCCCCACCTGCTACGGCGGCGACGCCGACGCCGGCGTGGTCCTCTTCGAGGACCTCGGGGACAGCGTCTGCCTGGCCGATATGCTCCAGGACGACGACCCCCGGCGCGCCGAGGAGGGCCTGCTCACCTACGCCACCACGCTGGCCCGGCTCCACGCCGCCACGGCGGGGGGGCACGAGGCCTACGAGGAGCTGCGCGGCGCGCTGGCCGGCGCCAGCGCCGAGGTCGAGGGGATCGTCTACGGCGAGCGGCTGCGCGAGTACCTGCCCGGGATCCGGGACGCCTGCGACACGCTCGGCATCAGGTTCCCCTCCAGGCTCGAGACGGAGACCGACCAGATCGTCCGTCACCTGCACGAGCCCGGTCCCTTCTTCGCCTTCAGCCTCGGTGACATCTGCCCTGACAACCACCGCTTCGTCCCGGTGCCGGAGGGCGAGCCGGCGAAGATCCAGTTCTTCGACCTGGAGAGCGGCGGCTACCGCAACGCCATGCTCGACGCCGCCTACATGCTCCTTCCCTTCCCCACCTGCTGGTGCGTCAACCGGCTGCCCGACGACCTCCCCAACCGGCTGGAGTCGGCGTACCGGGCGACCCTCGTCGAGGAGGGGCTGATCGCCGCCGAGGGCGAGGCCTTCGGACGGGCACTGAGCGAGGCGATGGTCGCCTGGTTCATCGCGACGACGCACTGGTCCCTGACCGAGGCGCTGCGCGAGCGCGTCCACTGGGGCACCTCCTCGCACCGCCAACGGCTCCCGCTCCGGGCCGAGAACACGGCCCGGATCTGCCGCCGCCACCGGCACATGCGGCTCTGGGCCGACCTCGCCGAGCAGCTCGCCGACGAGCTCCGCAAGCGCTGGGGGAAGGAGGCACAGATGCCCCTCTACCCCGCCTTCAGCGGCACCAAGCAGTAGCGGTGGGGCCGGGCCCGGCTCCATCGGAGCGAGCCCGGCCCGGCCGCCGGATCAGGCCGGCGGCGAAGGTGGCGTCGCCCCGTAGGCGACGTTGAAGCCGTTGGTCTCGGCGTTGGGGTCGGACGGCGTCGAGACCTGGACCCCGTTCTGGACCAGCACGCCGGCGTCCGACGAGGTGAAGCCCGGGCTTCCGCTGTTCACGGTCTCGGGGACGAAGGACGACTCGCCGTAGTTGGCCATCGGCGCGATCGAGCCGTTGACCTGCGGCGCCTCCTCGATCCACTCCGCCGAGCTGAGCGGGCCGCTGTAGCTCTGCTGCGTGCTGAAGGTCTGGCCGCTGGTGAGATCCTCGATCGAGATCGTCCACTCGCCGCCGGTCCCCTGGGTGATCGACGCCCGGATGGTGTCGCCGGGGCTGACCGTGATCGAGCTGATCGGGGTCTCCGCCGCGGGCAGGATCTCCCACCACGCCTGGTACTCCGCCTGGCCGCCGATCGAGTCCTGCTCGGTGCCGGTCTGGATCAGGTCGCCGTCGTTGTAACCGTCGATCCCGACCCAGCTCGAGGAGTACGCGTCGCTCGAGGAGGGCTGGACCGTCGGCACCGTCCAGGTGCCGGTCACGCTCGTGTAGGTGCTGCCGGTGATCGCGTAGCCGGACCAGTTCTCCGACTGCCAGCCGGCGTTCCGGGCGGCCTGCAGCGAGTGCGCCGGAACCACCCTGGGCAGGTTCCGGATCGTCGCGTGCCCTGCGCTTGCGGACGTCGGCGCCATGAACAGTAACGCCGCCAGCGCCGCGCCCATGAGCGCTACGATGTATCGCATCTCCCTCCCTCCCTTATGGCGTTGAGTTGCTGGGCGCAGGGTAGCAAATCTGCTAGGGAGACTACCACCTATCGGCGCGATACGTTACCAAGCGACACCCCCTGGCGGGCCAGCGCCTGACGCAGCTCGCGGGCCGAGAAATAGGCGAGGCCCGCCGACTGCAGCCGGCGGCCGTCACGGCCGCGCAGGACCAGCTGGACCCACATGCCGTCGACGACGAGGGCCATGGCGATGTCGCGGCGCGGCTGCGTCCACTCCTGGCGGCCGGCACGGACGCGCAGCTCGCGCGGCGTGATCGACACCGTCTGACGCTGGAGGTAGACCCAGCCGGACGCGGCGAGCAGGACCAGGGCGAGGACCCCGACCAGCAGGTGCTCGACGAGGCCGTGGACGCGGAAGGAGGCGTAGCCGACGAGCAGGGCTCCCACCACCAGCACCGCCCCCGCGTTAGCCCGCGCCCTCCACTCGATGCGCTCGACGACGACGCCGGAGCCCTCACGCCGGATCACCGAACGCCTCCATCAGCACATACGCCCGCTTGCGCGCTCATCCTTATCGATACCTCGGCTGTTGAGAAATGGCACGATGGAGGCGAGCCATGACCCGAATGCGAGGCAATCCATGGGTTGTCCTGGTGGTGCTGTGCCTGGGCTTCTTCATGGTTCTTCTCGACCTGACCATCGTCAATATCGCGATCCCCGCCATCATCGGCGGCCTGAAGGCGAGCCTGGACCAGATCCTGTGGGTGATCAACGCCTACACGCTGACCTACGCCGTCCTCCTGATCACCGCCGGACGGCTGGGCGACCGGTTCGGCCAGCGCAACATGTTCTCGGTCGGGCTGGTCATCTTCACCGCGTCGTCGGCGGTGTGCGGCGTGGCCCAGGACCCGACGGCGCTGATCCTGGCCCGCATCGTACAGGGAATCGGTGGGGCGCTATTGACCCCGCAGACGCTGGCCATCATCACCACGATCTTCCCCCGTGAGCGGCGCGGCGCCGCCTTCGGGGTCTGGGGTGCGGTGGCCGGGCTGGCGACCATCGCCGGACCGACCCTGGGCGGGGCCTTGGTCAGCTACGTCGACTGGCGCTGGGTCTTCTACCTCAACGTGCCCATCGGCATCATCACCTTCATCCTCAGCCTGGTCCTGATCCCCGACCTGCGGCCCAACCGCCGCCCGCCGGTGGAGCCAGTGGGCGTGGTTCTCGCCTCGGCCGGGCTGTTCTGCATCGTCTACGGGCTGATCGAGGGCCAGACCTACGACTGGGGCGTGGTGAAGACCATCGCCCGCCAGCCCATCACCATCCCCGAGATCATCGCCGTGGGCGTGATCCTGCTCGCCGTCTTCATGCTCTGGGACCGGACCCGGCCCATGCCCCTGGTGCCGACCGCGCTGTTCCGAGACCGGAACTTCGCGATCATGAACTGGATCAGCGCCACCATCAACTTCGGCCTGATCGGCGTCTTTCTGGTGCTGACCCTCTTCCTGCAGTCGGCCCTGCACTTCAGCGCCATCGATGCCGGGCTGACGCTGGTTCCGATCTCCCTGCTCTCGATGGTCGTCGCCCCGCTCGCGGGGCGCGTCGCCGACAAGGAGTGGGGCCGCTTCGCGCTGCCCTTCGGCCTGATCTGCTTCGCCGGCGGCGTCGGCTACATCGACTGGCAGGCCAACCTGAACTCCAACTGGTGGTCGCTGCTGCCGGGATCTGTGATCGCCGGCCTGGGGATGGGCTGCACCTTCGCCCCGATGACGACGGTGGCGATGCGCAACGTCGCGCCTCAGCTCGCGGGCTCCGCCTCGAGCGTGCTCAACACCATCCGCCAGCTGGGTGGCGCCATCGGCAGCGCCGTCACCGGCGCGGTGCTCGAGAACCAGCTCTCCTCGACGCTCACCGCCCAGGCCAGCCACTACGCCGGGCAGCTGCCGGCGGCGGCGCGGGCGCCCTTCATCGCCGCCTTCAGGAAGATGGCCAGCGGCGGCTTCACGATCGGCGGCACCACCACCAGCGTGTCCGGCCTGGGCAAGCTGCCCCCGCAGGTCGCCGCCCAGATCGGCGAGCTCGCCAAGCTCGTCTTCGCCCACGGCTTCATCGACGCCATGCACCCGACGATCGTCGTCTCGGTGGTGGCGCTGGCCCTGGGCGCGGTCAGCGGGCTCTTCACCGAGGGCTACTCGCGAAAGCGGAGGCCGGCCGCCCTGCCCAGCGGCGTCTCCCGCACGGCCGAGGCGCAGCGGGTGCTCTCGCAGGGCCTGGCCATGGCCGCCGCCGCGGCGTCGCTCCAGGAGGGGCATAAGCCGACGGTGGAGGTCGACGCCGAGGTCGTCCGCCAGCTCCTCCGCGCCGTCGCCGTGAGCAGGTTGGAGCAGGGCGCGAGCCTGACCGCCGAGGGCAGGCTCGAGGAGCGGCCCAAGGCCAAGAGCATCGACGAGGCGGCCTTCGAGGCCTCGCTGCGCATCGCCAGGTCGGTGTTGAGCGGCGCCAGCACGCAGGAGACGAGGGAGAAGGCGGCCCGCCTGCTCGGCGGCAACCGCCACTGACCTCCGCCCGCTCGCGGACCGGCGCACTGCGGAGACTGGGCCGCCGGCACGCTCTCGCTCCGGCTCCGAGGTGCACCTACGGCCGCGCTCAAGAAAGTGATCGGCGACCTCGACCAGG
>DATAXV010000232.1:0-2913 GCA_036272915.1 Candidatus Dormiibacterota bacterium | reverse complement strand
ACGGCGAGCACCGCCACCAGGTAGACGAACCAGGTCTGCTCCTCGTCCTCCTTGATTCCCATCAGGCGATAGAAGCCGACCTCGACCGGCCTGATCACGCGGCTCGCGAAGACCCTCTCCCCAGTGAACACCCGGGCCATGTAGTTGCCCAGGAACCAGGCGGTAACCGCCACGGCCAGCATGGTTATGACCACGCCGACGATGTCAAGAACCATTGTCAGAAGCGCTCCGGAAGGAGAAGGGCGATGAAGAGGTAGACCGTCACCAGGACGGCGACGACGAGGGCCGCTATGTACCCCGCCATCAGGGCAGCCTCCTCAGTGCCGCCACGTACAGCAGGCTGAGGATGCTGAGTCCCACGAGCAGGCCGAGCATTCCTATGTCCAACACCATGGAATCGACGTTAGGAAGGGCCCAATCAACAGAACGTCAACGCGGCCGCCGGGGCCTCGATTCGTTGACGCTTCGTTGACTCTCCGCTTCCTAAGGTGAAGGCCATGGCCACCACATGCGAGTCCTACCAGCGGCACCAGATGTGGAACCGGGATGTGTTCGACGGCAGCGGGAACCACCTTGGCCGGGTGGAGGCGGTGGGCATTTCGCGCGACCGCACCTTGCGCCGGATCGGTGTCCGGGCACGGGGAACCGAGCGCGCCCTGCGCTTCATCTCGGTGACCCAGCTCACGGACGACGGCGAGCGGCTGATCTTCGACCCCGTCGTGCAGGGCTGACGGCCGGCTCGGAGAGAGCGAGCTGGTCGAGGGCGGGTTAGATTCGTGGCGATGACGGCACGGCCGAAGCCACATGCGGCACCCGCAGGGGAGGTTCTCGAGAAGACCTCGCGGGGGAGGCTGAAGATCTATCTGGGCGCCACTCCCGGGGCGGGCAAGACCTTCGCCATGCTGCGCGAGGCGAGACGACTGCGGGACCTCGGACACGACATCGTCGTGGCGTACGTCGAGACCTACGGACGCGCGCGCACGGTCGAGCTGCTGGAATCCCTGGAGGTGCTCCCGCGGCTGGCGATCGCCTACCGCGGCACGACCCTGGAGGAGATGGACCTGGACGCGGTCATGGTCCGCCGCCCGGAGATCGCGCTGGTCGACGAGCTGGCGCACACCAACGCCCCGGGGACGAGGAACCCCAAACGCTGGCAAGACGTGGAGACGCTTCGCCACGCCGGCATCCACGTGCTGACGACGGTCAACGTCCAGCACGTCGAGAGCGTCAAGGACCTGGTCGAGAAGGTCACCGGGGTGGTCGTCCGCGAGACCGTGCCCGATCGCGAGCTCGACGGCGCCGATGAGATCCAGTTCATCGACATCACGCCCGACGCGCTCCGCAAGCGGATGCGGCACGGCAACGTCTATCCCCGCAACCGGGTCGACACCGCCCTGGCCAACTTCTTCCGGCCGGCCAACCTCGCCGCCATGCGCCAGATCGGGCTGCGCCTGGTCGCCGATTCCATGGCCAGGACGAGCAAGGTCCTCTCCCCGCCCGAGGACGTGCTGGTCGCCGTCTCCTGCCAGGACGCCTCCGAGGATCTGATCCGGCGCGGCGCCCGTCTGGCGAGGCGGACCGGTGGTGCCTGCATGGTCGTCACCGTCTCCCAGGACTCGCAGAGCGAGGCCAACCTCGATCGGTTCCGCCTGCTCGCCGACCAGCTCGGCTGCTCGTTCACCGCCCTCGGCGGCGGGGACGTCGGCGAGGCGGTGGTGGAGGCGGCGCGGAACTCGGGCGCCGAGCACGTGGTCCTGGGTGAGGTCGACACGCGGAGCCGGTTGGCCCGGCTGCGGCCGACGCTCGTCGACCGCATCATCGACGGCCTGCCCCGGGCGGACGTGCACGTCATCGCTCGCGTCGCCGGATGAGCGCAGGCGGGTGAAGGCCCGCCGCCGTCCGCTTGCGCCGCCTCCGACCCGGTACGATAACCGTGGAGCGCCGGGAAGTCTGGTCGGCACTGTACTGCCCATGCCGGAGGTTCCCTTGGCCCCTTCCCCGCCACCCTCGATCGCCGTCTCGTGACGCTCCCCCTCCCCCTCCTGCTCTTGGTCTTCGTGGTCGCGACCGGCGCCAGCCTGACCGCCAGCGCCGTCCTCGTCCGCTGCCTGGAGACGATCGCCTCGCGAGCCCGCATCTCCGAGGCCGCGCTGGGGCTGGTCGCGGCGACCGCCGCCAACTCGCCCGAGATCACCTCGGCCGTCACCGCCCTCGCCCAGGGCCAGCACGACATCGGGATCGGGGTGATCCTCGGCTCCAACGTGTTCAACCTCGCCGCCCTGCTCGGGGCGGGCGCGCTGGTGGCCGGCGCGATCCGCCTCCACCGCGACGTCATCGTGCTCGCCGGGATCGTCGGCCTCTGGGCGGCTGTGGTCGCCCTCGCCGTGGTCACCGGCTGGCTGCGCCCGCCGGTCGGCCTCCTTGCCGTCCTCATCCTCCTGGGTCCGTACGTCGCCCTCTCGGCGGCCCCCCGGCTGCTGGATCGGATCCCCCTCCGGCGGTCATGGATCCGGGCCATGCACCGGGCCGTCACCGACGAGGAGGCCGACCTGGAGGTGGCGATCCACCCGCGGGCCGGGGGCGGCTCCGCGATCTGGTGGGGCGTGGCGATGATCGTTCTGGTCGTGCTCGCGAGCACGGTCATGGAGCGCTCGGCCGCCACGTGGGGGGCCCACTATCACCTGCCCCAGATCCTCACCGGCGGCATCCTACTGGCGGCGATCACCAGCCTTCCCAACGGGGTGGCGGCCCTCTACCTCGCCAGCCGCGGGCGGGGTGCCGCCGTCCTCAGCGAGGCGATGAACAGCAACACGCTGAACGTGGTCCTCGGCTTCCTCGTCCCCACCACGCTGGTCGGGCTGCCCCTCATCACCTCCGCAGGCGCGGTCGTCGCCGCCGGTTCGGCGGCGGTCC
>DATAXV010000231.1:0-30269 GCA_036272915.1 Candidatus Dormiibacterota bacterium | reverse complement strand
GGTGGCACAAGTGGCTGCCCGGCTTCGAGAAGCAGCACCCGAACATCCACGTCAATGTCCTTCAGGAAGACCAGTCCAACGATTACGCCAAGTACACCAGCGCCATCACCGGCAACAAGGCGCCCGACCTGATGCTGACCTACAGCTACCCGATCATCCCGACCTGGGCGGCATCCGGCTTCTTGAAGCCCATGAATCCCTACCTCAAGCAGCTGGGATTCAAGGACAAGTCCTTCTTCCCGATCGCCCAGCAGATGGACACCTACAAGGGCAAGACCTACGGTTTGCTCCAGGCCTATGACGACCTTCTCTTCGTCTGGAACAAGGACGCCTTCAAGAAGGCCGGCCTCAATCCCAACGATCCGCCGCATACCATCGCGCAGATGAACGCGGATGCAAAGAAGCTGACCGTGGTCAAGAACGGCACCCTGGAGCAGGCCGGCTTCATCCCGTTCATCGGAGCCGGAACGCTCGACATGTGGGACGACCTCTACGGCGGAACCATCTTCTCCAAAGGGAAGTTCCACCTGGATTCACCGCAGATGCAGGAGGCCATGCAGCTTCAGCTCAACTACGTGAAGATGCTCGGCGGACCGACTGCGTGGCAGAAGTTCTACGACAAGGCGATCGGAAGCTCGGCGGTCAACGTCGGCAACCCCAACGGCGTCACCCCGGAGACCAGCAAGACGAACCCGTTCTACACTGGCCAGCTCGCCATGGAGCTGGTGGGCGACTACTACCCGAACGCCTACTACAACGTGTACGACAAGGGCCTCAACTTCGGTGAGTCGTCCCCGCCGGTGGGCCCCGGCGTGACGTACGGGAGCGACCCGGCCACCGGCGGCGACGTGTTCGCCATCCCCGAGGACTCCCAGCACCCCCTGCAGGCGGCCCAGCTCGCGGTCTACCTGGACGGTGCGGGCCCGGCCCTCGACTGGGACAAGCTGGAGTCCAACATGCCCCCGATCGCCTCTCTGCTACACAGCAAGAAGTTCGCGACGGAGGTCCCCACCGAGGCGCCCTCCCTCGTGGCGCTGGACAAGAACGTGGCGATCCCTCCTCCGACCAGCCCCGTCTGGTCCCAGGTGCAGACGAGCTACCTGGCGCCGGTGGAGAGCTCGCTGGGCCTGGAGCGCATCACGGCCAATGCCGGCGCCAAGCAGGTGCAGCAGCAGGCGACACAGGCGGCGCAGCGCTTCAACCGGTGAGGCCTGTCCGGGGCCTGAGCGATGATCGGGCCTCGGAAAGCGCCGTCGGACCGCGACGGCCCGGATCAATCGGGCCGTCGCGGCCCACTGTCTTGATGGAGGTGAAGTCGGGGTGAGCGGACAGACACTGGCATTGCACGGCGGTCATGCGGTGCGGCAGGCGCCCTTCCCGGAGTGGCCGGTCTGGACGGACGAGGAGGAGCAGGCCCTCCTCACGGTGCTCCGCTCCGGGCAGTGGGGGTCGGCTGGCTCCGGGACCGGAGAGGTCAAGAGCTTCGAGGAAGAGTTCGCCCAATTCCAGGGCGCCAAGCACGCGGTCGCCGTTTGCAATGGGACCATGGCCCTGGCTGCGGCGCTGAGGGCCGTGGGGGTCGGGCACGGCGACGAGGTGATCGTCCCCCCATACACCTTCATCGCCACCGCGTCGTCGGTGCTGCAGGTGGGGGCGGTGCCGGCCTTCGCCGATGTCCAGTCCGACACGCTGCTGATCGACCCAGAGAAGGTGGAGCAGCTGATCACGCCGCGGACGAAGGCGGTGATCGGGGTGCACATCGGCGGTGCGGTCTGCGACATGGACGCGCTGGTGGAGGTGTGCCGCCGGCACGGCCTGCACCTGATCGAGGACGCGGCGCAGGCGCACGGGGCGCGGTGGCGCGACCAGGGCTGCGGGACGATCGGAGACCTGGGCACCTTCAGCTTCCAGAGCAGCAAGAACGTGAACGCCGGCGAGGGGGGCATGGTGCTGTGTTCCACCGAGGAGCTGGCGGAGATGACCTGGTCGGTCGCGAACGTCGGCCGCATTCGAGGTGGGGGCTGGTACCAGCACGAGATCATCGGCTGGAACCTTCGCCTGACCGAATGGCAGGCGGCGATCCTGCGGGTGCAGCTGCGGCGCTGCCCTGAGCAGATGGAGCGTCGGGAGCGGAACGCGACGATGCTGACCGAGTCGCTGCAGGGCGTCCCCGGCATCAGGGTCCTCGCTCGCGACCCGCGTGTGACGAAGCACGCGTGGCACATCTATGCGGTCTGGGTGGACGCCCCGGGCGGCGCGAAGGCGGTGGCCGAGGCGATGGTTGCGGAGGGTGTCCCCTGCGGCAAGGGATACGTGCCGCTGAACCGGAACCGGGCGCTGTGTAAAGAGGCCGCGGAGCTGTCCCCGGATGGGAGCTACGAGGCGGCGGCGTGCCCGGTGGCGGAGGCCGCGGACAACGAGATCCTGTGGTTCTCGCAGCGGATGCTGCTGGGAGAGGGTCAGGACGTCGAGGACATCGCGGTCGCGCTGGAGAAGGTCATGCGGGGTCTCTCCTCATGACGCCGCCCGGCAGGCGGGCGCCTCATCGGGCGGAGGGCGGGTAGGGCCACGGAATGCCGGTGACCGAGGCCGAGATCGTGGATGGGCTCCGCGGCCTGGGCGTGGGGCCCTCCTCTGTGGTGATTGCGCACACGTCACTGCGCTCGTTCGGTCAGGTGGAGGGCGGTGCGGCCGCCGTCGCCGGAGCCCTGGTGAGCGCGTGCGGAACGCTCCTGGTCCCCGCCTCACCCGGAGATCTGACCGGACTCTCGGCGCCGCCGGGCCTGGTCCGCCCCGACAACGCCTACTTCAATGAGCCCTCATGGGCCGCCTTCGACGAGGCATTGGAGCGGGCGACGGCCTTCTCCAGGGACCTTCCCATCGACGGTGAGCTGGGGGCGGTGCCCGAGGCCGTCCGGCGTCTCTTCCCGCGCGAGCGCGGCGACCACGCGCTGTTCTCCTACGTGGCCGTCGGTGAGGAGGCCACCGCGCTCATCCGGGCGCAGCGCAAGGACCGGCCCCTCGGGCCGCTCGAGGTGCTGGCCGGGATGGACGGCCTGGTCCTCCTCCTCGGCACCGACCATACGTCCAACACGATGATCCATCTCGCCGAGCAGCGGCTCGGCCGCTCGCTCTTCTACCGTTACGCCAAGGTCGGCGACGGCTGCTGGGCCGAGTTCCCCAACATTCCCGGCGAGAGCCATCGGTTCTCCGAGCTGGAGCCGCTCCTCGCCCCGGTGACCCGGGAGGCGCGGATCGGGGGCTGCCGCGCCCGCCTGATCGCGGCCCGGGACGTGCTGCGGATCGCCGACAGGGAGATCAAGGAAGACCCCCGCGCATTCCTGTGCGATGCTCCGGGGTGTCGCTGCCAGGCGGCGCTGCGGCAGCGCCTGAGCGCAATGCGCTCAGAGGCCCACGCGACGAACCATGACGGATGAGGAGGTTTGGGGTTGCAGACCCGTTGCCTGAACGTTCACCCGCCCGCTGTCACACCGCTGGACGTGGATCGCCGGCGCCCACATGAGTGCCCGAGGTCCGGTACCGCCCGGCATCCAGGGAAGGTGATGTGATGCAGTTCGCGCGATCGGGGCAGGCCCCGTCAGGGCGTGCCAAGGGGCGGTCGTCGTTCAAGCGTCGGGATCTGATCGCCGGGCTGATCTTCACCAGCCCCTTCATCATCGGCTTCCTGGCCTTCTACGCCTATCCGCTGGGGGCGTCCTTCTGGTACAGCCTCACCAACTTCAACCTCATCCAGGCGCCGACCTTCATCGGCATCAGGAACTACTCCGATCTTCTCTTCAGCGACTCGCTCTTCCTCACGGCGCTCCGGAACACGTCCTACTACACGATCGCCTCGGTGCCACTGCAGCTGGTGGTCTCGTTCGCGATCGCGATGCTGCTCAACACCAAGCTCTACCTGAGAGGCCTCTTCCGGGCCCTGTACTTCTTCCCTGCCATCGTCCCCTCGGTCGTGGCAGGCGTCCTCTGGACGGCGATGCTCAACCCCGAGGGAGGCATCGTCAACCTGGCGCTGAACGTCTTCCACATCCCCGGGCCGAACTGGCTGGGGTCGACGGCCTGGGCGATGCCGGCGCTGATCCTGGTGACAGTGTGGGGGTCGGGGACCACGATCGTGGTGTTCCTCGCCGGCCTGCAGGACGTCCCGGTCTCCCTGCGTGAGGCCGCGCAGCTGGACGGGGCCAACGGCTGGCAGGTGATCACCCGGGTCATCGTCCCGCTTGTCTCCCCCGTCATCCTGTTCAACTTCATCACCAACCTCATCGGGGCGTTCCAGGTGTTCGCTCTCCCCTACGTGATGACGGGCGGCGGGCCCGTCAACGCGACGCTCGTGTACTCGCAGTACATGTATCAGGCAGCCTTCGGCGATCTCCACCTGGGCTACGCGTCGGCGATGGCGTGGATCCTCTTCCTGATCATCGGCGTCCTCACGTACATCTCGCTTCGGGTGAGCAGGAGCAGAGTGAGTTATGCCGGCCTCTAGACAAGCTATCAGCAGCACTCATGAGCGCAGGCCCGATCAGCTCCGGGCCGCGTGGTTCCGTGCCCGCAGGCGGCTGGGCCGCCTGGGATGGACGATAGTCGCCGCGATCGTCGTCCCCTTCTTCGCGGCGCCGCTCGTCTGGATGCTGGCGGCGTCCCTGAAGCAGGACGCCCAGGTGTTCTCGATCCCGATTCAGTGGATTCCGCATCCGTTCGAATGGGGCAACATTCGGGCAACCCTGGACGTCTTCCCCTTCGTCAGTCTTTTGATCAACACCGTGATCATCACCTTCGCCGTCATCATCGGCACGGTGGCGAGCTCGGCCCTGGTCGGCTTCGGCCTGAGCCGAATCGAGTGGCCGGGCCGCAACATCGTCTTCTACATCGTGCTGGCGACGATGATCCTCCCCACCTACGTCACCATCATCCCCCTGTTCGCGCTCTTCTCCAGGGTGGGCTGGGTGGACACGTTCTACCCGCTGATCGTCCCCAGTTTCTTCGGGGCCAACGGGTTCTCGATCTTCCTGGTGCGGCAGTTCCTGATGCGGCAGCCGCAGGAGCTCTACGATGCCGCCCGGGTGGACGGCGCGGGCTTCGCCTATCAGTTCTGGGCGATCTGCGTGCCGCTCGCGACACCGGCTTTGGCCGTGGTCGGGCTGTTCGCGTTCATCTGGACCTGGACAGACTTCTTCCTGCCGCTCGTGTACCTGACGACGCCTTCCAAATTCACGCTGATGCTGGGACTGCAGTACCTACACGGACAGCACGCGACGCTGTGGCCGCAGCTCATGCTGGCCAACTCGCTGATCGTCCTGCCCGTGATGATCGTGTTCCTCTTCGCGCAACGGACCTTCGTGCAAGGCATCCACCTGACCGGAATCAGGTAGGGCCAGGAGCGCTGCACGGGCCTTGCGCGACATGGTCCGCCCCCCTCGCCCAGGTCGCCGGGAGACCGGCCAACCGCCGATGCCCGAACCGAGCCGCGCCACGGACCGGCGCCACGTGTCAAGGAGCAGAGATGACGACGCCAGCAATGCCACCCGGTGAGAAGCTCGCGATCGAGGGGGGCGAGCCAGCCGTACGGCACAGCCTCCCGCCGATGTATCCCGGCGGGATGCGGATCGCCGAGGCGGAGGAGGAGGCGGTCCTCCGCGTCCTCCGCAACAAGCGGCTGTTCCGTTACTACGGACCCAACGAAGGGCCCTCCGAGGTGGCGGGTCTGGAGAGCGCCTTCTGCGAGCGGCTGGGCACCCCGCACGCCCTGGCGGTAGCGTCGGGCACCGCCGCCCTGACCTGCGCCCTGGCCGCGCTCGGCGTCGGACCCGGGGACGAGGTGATCGTCCCCGCCTACACCTGGATCGCAACCGCCGCCGCGGTGACCGCGGTCGGCGGGGTGCCCGTCATCGCCGAGGTCGACGACTCGCTGACCCTCGACCCGGAGGACGCCGAGCGGCGCATAACGGCGAGGACCAAGGTGCTGCTCCCCGTGCACATGCGCGGCGCCCCGGCGGACATGGAGGCGATCACGGAGGTTGCCCGCCGGCACGGGCTGCGGGTGCTCGAGGACACGGCACAGGCGCTGGGCGCGAGCCACCGTGGCCGGCGCCTGGGGACGATCGGCGACATGGGGGTCTTCAGCCTGCAGTTCAACAAGATCCTGACCTCGGGTGAGGGCGGGATGGTCGCCGCGCGCGAGAAGGACCTGTACGAGCGGGCGACGATGTACCACGACGTCGCCGCCAGCCAGCGCTCGGACCTCGACCCGAACCGGACCTTCGTCGGCACCACCTGCCGGATGTCAGAGCTACAAGGAGCGGTCGCCCGCGTCCAGCTCGGCCGGATGGAGGGGATCCTGTCCACGATGCGCGAGCGCAAGCGCGTGATCAAGGAGGGGATCGCCGACGTCGCCCGCGACCACGAGGTGGGGTTCCGGCGGCTGAATGACGAGGAGGGCGACGCCTCCATTGCCCTGATCATGGAGATGCCCAACGCCGCCCAGGCCCGGCACGTCAGTCAGGCGCTCGCCGCCGAGGGCATGCACGCCGGCGTCCTCTTCCGGCGCGAGAGGAGCGACTACCACGTCGCCTACCACTGGAAGCCGATCCTGGAGCGCCGCTCGTGGGCCGCGACGACGGCCTGGGACCGCAATCCCGACGCCGTGCGCGAGGATGAAACGAGGTGGCCGCGCACCCTCGATCTGCTTGAGCGAGCGGTCGGCGTCGACGTCAGCCCCGAGCTCACCGAGGAGCAGGCGGAGGAGGTGACCACCGCTCTGAAGAAGGTGCTGGGTTCGCTCTGACCAGATGAGGACCGCCGGCCCCGCCGCCTCCTCGAAGGGGAGCGGTCGGGGCTGGAGTCCACACCTCAGGCGCCAGGGCCGGCCTGCGTGCGGCGCCCCGGCTCCTGGACGATGGCCGTGGCAGCTCGACGATGTTTCGCCCGCAACTGCAGTTCGAGAACGAGGGAGACCGGGTCAGCTGCGAGGCGGAGCTCTCGGCCAGGTGCGCTATGGGATTCGAGCTGTTCGAGGACACGGCGCTGGGCGATGGGAAGCGTTGGGTCGTGGTCAGGCCGGTGCGGGACGCGTCCGGCCGAGATCTGTGTAAAAGCGGCAACAGGCCGCTGTCGGCGGTCGGCGGGCAGGAGCTCGAGAGCCTTGGCGCGATCCTCCGCGGTCGGCCGGTGTAGCCCCTTGTCGTCTCGAGCCGGGCATGGCCCATAAGCTCGGCGACCAGGACCAGGTCGATGCCGCCCCCTGACGAGGGTGGTGCCGAAGGTGTGCCCGAGCACACGGGCGGTGATCTCGTCCTTCGGGTCAGCCGCGTCGGCGAGGGCGGCGACGCCAAGGACGACACCGATGCCGATGTCGTGCTGGCCTCGAGCCAGGGCGGTGATGGCGGAGGCGATCTCCGGCGAGTTGTCGGCCAGCGCGGGGATCAGACCGAGGACGGCCTCGGCGAGCCCCAGACGGGCGGCGATCCCTTCCCGCCGCCGCACCAAGACGCCGCTCGCCCCCAGGCCGACGCCGGTGGCGGCTACGAAGATGGCCGCGACGGGAGCGGAGGGGAGGGTCACCCGCGATCGCCGTCAGCCGCGGCTCCGGATCGAACCGGGGCTTGAGCCGAGATCGGGTGAGGCGGCAATGTGGGTCTCGTCCTCGGCCGGAGGGGCGGCCGACCACCAAGTCGTCGCATTGCGAGTGTAGAGGCGGTACGTGCCTGACCGTCTTCGGCGGCCGCGCGTCCCTCAGGGGGTGAGAAGCTCCTCCATCGTCGCCGTCGGGACGATGCCCTCGACCCGCTGTGCCAGCCCCGCGTCCAGCGTCACCAGCGCGTCCGCCTGGAGCTGGGTCAGAGCGACGTACTCGGCCTCGTAGGTCTCCGCCCACCCGAGCTTCTCGGCGAGGTCCCAGGCGCGGCGCCGGAGCGTGCCGTCGCCGAGATACCGGATCGGCATCGCCTGGATCCTTCGCAGCCGCTCGCGCGCGGTGGTGTTCGGGATCCGTCCCGCGTGCACCGCGTCGTGCAGGATGGAGAGCGCCTGCGAACGCAGCAGGGTCGGCGCGAGCAGGCGGTGCTCGGCCGGGATCGGCAGCGCTTCCCGGGCCAGGTGGAGGACGGCGCCGCAGTCGACGACGAATCTGGTCATGTGGCTGCACAGCCTACCCCTGCGGTGGGGTGATGCCGTTCAGTCTTGCAGAGGCGCCATGTGGTCGCGGAACCACGCCGCGACCCGGGTGATCACGTCCTCGCGCTGGGCCGGTGTCCCCTGGTTCAGGAACAGGTGGGCGGCCCCGGGATAGCGGGCGAACTCGACCTCGCAGCCGCCCTGATGCAGGACCGTGAACATCTCCTCGCCCTGCCCGATCGGGCATCGGTTGTCGGCCTCGCCGTGGATGATGAGGGTCGGCGTGGTGGCGCGATGCGCGTAGGTGGACGGCGAGTGCTCCCGATACCAGTCGGGCCTCTTTACCGGATCGCCGCCCCACTGCGTCCTCCCCCAGACCGGGGTGATGTCGCTGGTGCCGTACATGGAGACCAGATCGAAGCAGGGGGCCCCGCACACGGCCGCCTCGAAGCGGTCGGTGTGGCCGATGATCCACGAGGTCATGAAGCCGCCGTAGCTGTACCCGTAGACGCCGACATGCGCCTCGTCGACGTAGGGCCTCTCGCACATCGCGTCGACGACCGCCATCAGGTCGAGGTAGTCCTCGCCGCCCCAGTCGCGCAGCACCTGTGTCGCGAACGGCGCGCCGTAGGATCCGGAGCCGCGCGGGTTCGGGCTGACGACGATCACGCCGATCCCGGCCAGGCCCTGCTCGACGGCGGTGAAGGTGTACGAGTGGTAGGAGTGGGGACCACCGTGCACGTGCAGCACGAGTGGGTATCTCCGCTGGGGGTCGAAGCCGGGAGGGAGGTGCACCCAGGACTCGATGGTGAAGTCCCCACGCCGGATCTCGAAGCGCTCCCAGGCCGCCGGCGGAGTGCGCTGGAGCAGCTCCCGGTTGAACGCCGTGACGACGGCGGTGGTACCCGTCTCGCGGTCGAACAGTGAGATCTCGCCGGTCGAGTCGGGGGCGGTGTGGGCCTGGACCACGAAGCGCATGGACCGATCGGTGCTGAGGCCGACGTTGAGGAACTGCCAGTCGGTGAGCCGGCGGAGCCGGCGCCTGGGCAGATCGAGCTCGTACAGGCCGCTGGCGCCGTGGTGGACGCCGTGCAGGAGGACGCGCTCCTCGTCGAGCCAGACCGGTGCCGAGGGGGGCACCGAGTTCGGGTACCCGGCGTGGGGGAGCACGTCGAGGGCGTCGGTGATCCGCTCCACCGTGGCCGTGGCGATCGAGTACAGGTAGAGGTCGGGCTGCGAGGTCCGCTCGGCATCCCCGACCAGCAGGATCCTCTCGCCGCCCGGTGAGAAGGCGTAGAGGGAGATCGTCGCCGACTCCTCGTCGCCGATCCTGATCGCCACGGCGCCGCCGGTCTCCAGGTCCTGGAGGCGGAGGTGGGAGCGCATGCCCACGACCTGGGAGACGCGGTAGGCGATGGTGCGGCCGTCGGGGGAGAAGGCGGGGAGGAGGTGGTCGTCGGGACCGTCCGAGATCTGGCGGTCGCCGCCGGTTCCGGCGTCGACGATGAAGACCTGGCTTCGGCGCGCCCCCAGGTAGCCGCGCACGTCCTCCTTGTAGTCGAGGCGGCGTGTGACCCGGACGACGGGGCCGGGACCGGCGACCGTGTCCTCGGGATCGACCGGGACCGTGTAGGCGATGCGTCGCGAGTCCGGTGCCCAGGCCAGCCCGGTGATGCCCAGCGGCTGGCGGGCGACCTCGACCGGGGTGCCGCCGGCGGCGGGGACGATGTACACGCCGCTGCCGCCGTTCCGATCCGAGGTGAACGCGATCCGGGTGCCGTCGGGCGAATAGGCCGGATGGGCGTCCCGAGCACCGGCGTCGGTCAGGGGTGCCGGGTCGGACCCGTCTCGCCGGGTGGTCCACAGGCGGCTCTGGGGACGCTGGTCCGGTGCGGCCGGATCGGCCTGCGTCAGCGCGTAGACGATGCGCTCGCCGTCGGGAGAGAGCTGCGGCTCGGCCGCGGCACGGATCCCGTAGACGAGGTCGTGCGCCGTGAGGGCGTTGGTGTCACCGGTCTTGCAAGCCTTCATGCACCTCTCCTGACAATCCCGCGGTTCCCTACCGGGAGCATAGGTGGAGGGCCCGGACCGGCGCTCGGGGCCGGCAGGCGGAGCTGCGCGTCAGGAGGCTGCCCAACCTGTACTGCACCGCGGCCCGGCGGGCGCCTTCCAGCCGGCACCGGCCAACGGCCAGGCTCTCCGAGAGTTCGTCGCCGAGGCGAGGACCGCACACGTGATCCGCGCATCTCGCCGGGGACGCGCGCGTGGACGCCGCGGTGACCCGAGACCAAGGTGGGACGGTCCGCGGGGTCGCCCGCGGACCGCCGGCGTTACGCGATCGGCTCGACCGCCTCGATGTGGTGGTAGTGAATGGTCCGCGTGGAGCCGGCGTCGTCGGTCAGGAACACGACGAGGCCGTCGTCCGACTCGAGGCAGCTGGTGACGCGGCCCTCGAGCGACGAGGCGTCGCCCCCATCGGCAACCTGCAAGCGGACGCGGTTGCCGACCAGCTCGCGCATTCGATCTGCGGTGATGCTCATACCGCCGAGGATAGCGCCATGGCCCGACCTGGCCAGGCTCGTGCCCGGTCAGCCGCCGCAGAGACGCTCGGCGGCGGCGGCCAGGACCCGGGCGCAGGAGCGCGCGGATCGGACGCTGGCGTACTCAAGGGCCGAGTGGGCGAGGCCGATGCCGCCCTCGCCGGGCTCGGGTCCGGCACCGGGGCCGTAGAGGACGGTCGGAACGCCCGCCGCCCCGAGCAGCTGGGCGTCGGTCCAGCCCGACATGCCCTGGTGCCGGGGCCTGGCTCCCAGCACCCGAGCGGCCGCAGCATCGACGGCGTGGACGATGGGGGCGTCGGCCGGAAGCTCGTAGGGCACCCGGTCGAACAGCGGCTCGAAGCTCGCCTGGAAGTCCGTCGACGTGCGCAGGCCGGAGAGGATGGCCTCGACCTCCTCGCGCAGCGTGCCCGCCGTCTCGCCGGGGAGCAGCCTTCGCTCGAGATCGAGGGTGCACCGGTCGGGGTAGGTGGAGAGCTCGCCGCCACCAGCGATCAGCGAGCAGTGGAGCGAGCCCCGGCCGAGCAGCGGATGGGTCCGGCCCGGAAGGACGTCGCGATCCAGCGCGGCCAGACTCTGGATGGCGCGGCCCATCAGCGCGATCGCGTCGACGCCGCGCTCGTGATCGCTGCCGTGCGCCGCCCGGCCCCGGGTCTGGATTCGCCCCCAGGCGAAGCCCTTGTGAGCGTGGACCAGGATCAGGTCGGTGGGCTCGGGGATGATCCCCGCGGCCGGCCGCAGCCCTCGCCAGCGCAGCCGCTGCACGAGCGACTCGGTGCCCAGGCTGCGGTCCTCCTCGTCGGCGACCATGGCGACGACGAGATCTCCCTCGAGCCGGCGTCCCCGGGCAAGCGTCCGGGCGCAGTCGAGGATGGCGGCGAGCCCCGCCTTCATGTCGATCGCGCCGCGGCCGAAGACGCGGTCCCCCTCGACGCGGCCGTCGAAGGGGGGGACCGCCATGCCGGCCGCGCCCACGGTGTCGGTATGGCCGCAGAGGAGGAGCCCTGGGGCGCCCCGCGTCCCCGGAAGCACGCCGAGGACGTCGGGCCGCCCGGGGGCCACCTCCCAGGTCTCGACCTCCAGGCCCGAGGTGCGCAGGTCATCGGCGACGAACGAGGCGATGGCGCTCTCGCCGGCGCCACCCGGGACCAGGGTGGGATTGACCGAGTCGATTCTCACCAGCTCGCTGATGAGCCCGGCCAGCGGATCGGTGGAGGGCATCCGATCATTCTCCGACGGACCGCAGGGAGCGGCACCGCAAGGTCCGCCGGCGTCGAGAATATGCGGACGGCTCCGTCCTGACCGCGACATCCCCACGAGCGGGACATCCCCCACAGGAGGACAGCGATGCTGCTCCAGAACAAGACGGCCATCATCTACGGCGGCGCCGGCGACATCGGCTCCGCCGTCGCCCGGGCATTCGCTCGCGAGGGGGCGCGGCTGTTCCTCGCCGGCCGCACCGAGGCCAGGCTGCGGGCGGTGGCCGACGACATCACCGCCGGCGGCGGGCGGGCGGAGATCGCGGTCGTCGATGCGACCGATCGGGAGGCGGTCGAGCGCCATGCGGCGGAAGTGGCGTCCATGGCCGGTGGCATCGACGTCAGCTTCAACGCCATCGGCGTGCGGGGCGATCTGCAGGGGACGCCGCTGTTGGAGATGTCCGAGTCGGACTTCATGACCCCGGTGGTCATCGGCGCCGGCTCCAACTTCCTGACCGCCGTCGCCGCCGGCCGTCACATGGTCGCCCGCGGCTCGGGCGTGATCCTGACCATGTCGGCCACGTCCACCCGGCTCTCCGGTCGCGACCACCGCTTCCACAAGATCGGCGGCTTCGGCGTCGCCTGCATCGCCGTCGAGTCCCTGACCTACCGGCTGGCAGGCGAGTTCGGACCGAGCGGCGTGCGCGCCGTCTGCATGCGATCGGATGCCCTTCTCGACTCGTGGCCGAACGAGGCCGGCGAACCGACCCCCTTCCGCGCCTACATGCAGGGCGGGACCATGCTCGACCGGATGCCACGCGTCGCCGAGGTGGCCGACACGGCGGCGTTCCTTGCCTCGGACCGAGCCGGCGCCATCACCGGCACCGTCGTCAACCTCAGCTGCGGCTCCGTCGCCGACTGACCGGGCCGGAGGCGGACCGGGCCCTCCTCGCGGGCCCGGTCCGGCTGATTACGAAGCCGTCCCCCTGAGGGCGGCCGGGGCCTTCGGCGAGAACGGGGAGGAGATCAGAGACTCCTGGTCGACCTCGATCCGGTCCCCGTCGAACCGGCAGGTCAGCGTCCTCGCGAAGGGCGTCTCGTACCAGTAGAGCTGGGCGACGTAGGTGCGCTCGTCCTTCCACGCCCCGGCGCCGGCGACCGGCGAGGACCGCTCGACCTCGAGCGAGGCCCGGCTGTGGAGCCTGCTGCCGTGGCCGCAGCGGAGCTCCTGCTCGCCGGAGGCGTCCCGGATGGTGATCACGCTGCCGTCGCCGTCGAAGCGGAACGAGACCGACTCGATGCCGTCGGCGGTGCCCTCGATCCGGTAGGTCCGGCCCGAGACCTCGCCCGCGACGGGGGAGGTGGCGGCGCCCTCGGGCAGCGGCAGCCGGAGCGCCGCCAGCCGATCCTTCAGGGCGTCAGACCCCGCGCCGTCGGCGGCGGGCTGATCCGGGGACATCGCCGGGAGCAGATGCTCCCAGACCAGGTTGAGGACTCCCTGGAGGTCGGGCGTGCCCGAGTTGATCGCGACCACCGCGTCCTGGTCGGGCATGATCACGCAGAACTGGCCGAAGGCGCCGTCGCCGCGGAAGGCGTTGTGCCGGCTGCGCCAGAACTGGTAGCCGTAGCCCTGCGCCCAATCCGGGTTGGTCATGGTCCGGTTGTCGGTGTGGAACGACGACGCCTGCTCGACCCAGGTCTCGGGGATCAGGCGCTGGTCGTGCCAGACGCCGCGCTGCAGGTAGAGCTGACCGAAGCGCGCGATGTCCGGTGTCCGGATGCTGAGCCCCCAGCCCCCGGCGTCGATGCCCTGAGGCGAGGTCTCCCAGGTCGGGTTCTCGATGCCGAGCGGCTCGAAGAGTCGAGGTCTCAGGTACTCGATCATCCGGCCGCCGGTGAGCTTCTGGACGATCGCGGAGAGCATGTAGCTGGCGCCGGAGTTGTAGGCGAAGTGGGTGCCCGGCTCGAATTCGACCGGGTAGTTGAGGAAGGCCTGGACCCAGTTCGCGTCGGTGCGCTGCACGGAGTTGTCGGCGTGCCCTGTCGACATCGCCAGCAGGTGCTTGACGCGCATCGCCCGGAGGTTGGCGCTGGGGTCGGAGGGGGCGTCCTCGCGGAAGAGGTCGAGGACGGGGTCCTCAACGGTCAGCCGGCGCTCGGCGACGAGAAGGCCGATCGCGGTGGAGGAGAAGCTCTTGCTCAGGGAGAAGAGCTGGTGAGGCGAGTCCGGCCCGAACGGGTCCCACCACCCCTCGGCGACGACGTGCCCGTGGCGCAGGACCATGAATCCGTGGACGTACGAGATCTGCCGCTCGGCGGCGTCAAGGAATGCGCCGATACCGGTCGATGAGACACCCTGTGCCTCCGGGGTGCTGCGGGGAAGATACGCGGCCTCGACCATGGCTGAGCTCATTCAAAAAGTATGTCCCGTGCGAGGCTCTCACCGGTTCGGGGGCCCTTGCGCGCGGAGCGAGCCGGTGGCGGAGGATGCCATCCTGGGTGCATCGAACCCTCCACGTCCGAGGCCTGTGACCTGCCCGACTGGCTCGACTTCCGCCGGCGCCTCTTCCCCAGCTGCAACTTCACCTGGGTGCGAGGCCCGCGGCCGGTCCTGATCGACAGCGGGTTCGGCACCGACCTGGAGGCGACTGAGGCCATGCTCCCCGGTGAGCCGTCGCTCCTCCTCAACACGCACTGGCACTCCGACCACGTCGGCGGCAACGCCGGCCTGGCGGCTCGCCACGGGTTGCCGATCGCGGCCTCGATCGCGGAGGGGACCAGGGTCAACGCGCGTGACCCGGAGGCCTTCGGCGCCGACTGGTTCGACCAGCCGGTCGACACCTACCGCGTGGACCGTCTGCTCGAGGAGGGTGAGGTCGTCGACACCGGTGCGACACGCCTCCGCGTGATCGCGGCCGCGGGGCACTCACCGGGCCAGATCGCCCTCTTCGAGGAGCGGTCCCGGGTGCTCATCGCCGGGGACGCGATCCTGGCCCGGGACATCGGCTTCATCAATCCGTTCCTCGACGGCCCCGGCGCGCTGGAGGCGGCGATCGCCACCGTGGAGCGGATCGGACGCCTGGAGCCGCGGCTGGCGGTCACCGGTCACGATCGGGTGATCGAGGACGTCGCCGGATGCGTGCGGCGGTCGCTGGAGCGCCTCGTCGGGTGGCGCGAAGACCCGGCGGGATGGCCGTGCACTGCTGCCGCCGGGTCTTCGGCTTCGCGCTCATGATCCACGGCGGCCTCCTCCGCGGAGAGGTGATCCCCTACCTGGTCGCCCGACGCTGGGTCACCGATTTCGCACCGGTGGTGGGGGAGTCACCCGAGCAGTTCGCGGAGCACATGGTCGCCGACCTCACCGGCTCCGGCGCCGCCCGGTGGCGGGACGATCGCCTCGTATCCGCGATCCCGCACACGCCGGCCCGCGTCTGACGCGCGCCCGGGCCGGACGCTGATCGCCGAAACGCAGCCGGGCTCGACGGGCCGGTCCGCCGAGTCGCGCTCAGGCGGCTCGCGAACCGGGCACGTCCGGGCCGTCCACGATCCGCGGCCGGGTGACCCGGCGTCCGGCGCTGGGACCGGCCTCGATCGCGCCGTTGCCCCGCAGCATCGCCATCACCTCGAGCTCGCAATCCGCGGAGACCCAGACCTTCAGCAGGGTCCGCCCGGCGTCGACCTCACGCGCGAGGTAGCGGTCCTCGTCGGCGATCTCGCGGCGGAGCAGGACACCGGCCGCGAGTCCGGCGACGGCGCCGGTCGCAACGCCCGCCAGCACGAGGCCTTCGGACAGGCCGAGCCCGGTGCCGAGAGCCATGACCGTGGCCAGCACCCCGCCGATGGTCGCGCCGACCAAGGAGCCGAGCACGCCTCCGGCGAATGCGCTCCTGAGCACCGGGGCGTCCGACGGCCCCAGAGAGCCCAGGTCTTCCTGGCGGAAGCCCGCTCCGGTCAGAGCCTGAATCGCCCGCCGAGCGTGCTCGCGATCGGTGAACAGGACCTCAAGGGTCTCTCTCTTTCCCATAGCCATATGCCTTGTAGTAACGGTATCACTTATCGGGAGGACTGAACAATGCGACTTCATCGGATCTATTGGTCCTAAATGGTCTTGGGTGGTCTGTCAGGAAAGGGCCGAGAAGCCGTCACCTGATGGGGTAACGGACCATCTCGGCGGATGGTTTCAACCGCTGTTCACGAGGCGTTGACGGGATGGTTCGGCCAGCCCCCGGCCGACCGGTGACATGATCCCCGGGCACCGCTCCACGGGGCGGTCGCTCCCGCCGCCGCCCGGCGATCGGCTGAGCCAGGGCGGAGCGCGGCTCCGATCTCGCCCCAGCCCGCCCTACCGTCTCCGGCAGGCTTGCGTCAACGGCGCGGGCGATGCCTGAGCCGCCGCTCGTCGCGGCGTCCGCTGGGAGGCGCTGGCCCCGCTCCTGCCGCTGCCGGTGGCGATCTGATTCGATCCGACAGACGGCGGCGGGGCCGGTCGCGCGGGGCATGGCGGCGGCCGCCTGCGCGTAGCGTTGGCGTGGTCGATGTCAGCGCGACGAGACGGCCGCCGCCATCTCGCCGGTCTGGAGGGTCGCAATGAGCGGAACCGTCTGCGTGATCGGGTTGGGATCGATGGGCTACGGGGCGGCGGTGACGCTGCTCCGGGCGGGCGTGGCGGTGCGCGGCGTCGACGTTCGCGAGGACGCCCTCGCCAGCCTCCGGCAGGAGGGCGGGGAGCCGGCGGCGACGCCGGCCGAGGGCGCGTCAGGAGCCGACGCCGTCATCACCTTCGTCGTCGACGCCGATCAGACCGAGGAGGTGCTGCTCGGCGAGCACGGCGCCGCCATGACCATGAACACCGGTTCCGGTGTGGTCATCGCCTGCGCCACCGTCGCCCCGGCCCGAGCCGAGCGACTCGCCGCCCGGCTCGCCGAGCGCGGCTGCACCATGCTCGACGCCCCCGTTTCCGGCGGCGCGACGGGGGCGGCGACGGGCGAGCTGACGGTGATGGCCTCAGGGAGTGCCGAGGCCTTCCGCCGGGCCGACCCCTACCTCAGCGTCATCGCCGCCAAGGTCTACCACCTGGGTGAGGAGCCGGGCCAGGGGTCGAGGGTCAAGATGATCAACCAGCTCCTGGCCGGAGTCCACATCGCGGCGACCGCGGAGGCGATGGCGTTGGGCATCCGCGCCGGCATCGACCCGGACACGCTGTACGAGGTCATCTCCAACTCGGCAGGCTCGTCCTGGATGTTCCGGAACCGGGCGCCCCACATCCTCGCCGGCGACTACACGGCGACCTCGGCGGTCGACATCTTCGTCAAGGACCTCGGCATCGTCCTCGAGACGGGGCGGTCGCTGACCTTCCCGCTGCCGCTGGCCGCCAGCGCCCATCAGCTCTTCACCATGGCCTCGGCCCAGGGCCTCGGGCGCGAGGACGACAGTGCCGTGATCAAGGTCTACGCCGCCAACACCGGCATCCCCCTGCCCGGGGCCGACGGGTAGGCGACGGGTAGGCGATGCTCCTCGGCTGCATCGCGGACGACTTCACCGGAGCCAGCGACGTCGCCAACATGCTCGCCAGGGGAGGGATGCGGACGGTGCAGCTGGTCGGTGTGCCGGCCGGAGACCCGCCGCCATGCGACGCCGCGGTGGTGGCGCTCAAGAGCCGCTCCATCCCGGCGGCGACAGCCGTCGAGCAGTCGCTCGCCGCCCTGGCCTGGCTCCACCTCCAGGGATGCCGCCAGGTCGTGTTCAAGTACTGCTCGACCTTCGATTCGACTCCCCGGGGCAACATCGGCCCGGTGGCCACGGCCCTGGCCGGTGAGCTCGGGGTGAGGGGTGTCGTGGTCTGTCCCGCGCTTCCCGAGAATGGCCGCACCGTCTACGAGGGCCACCTCTTCGTCGGCGACCGGCTGCTCAGCGAGTCGGGCATGGAGCACCACCCGCTCAACCCGATGACCGATCCCGACATCCGCCGCTGGCTCGGCCTCCAGGTCACCGGCGCCATCGGCCATGTCGACCTCGTCACCGTCCGCCGTGGTCCCGACGCGATCCGGCGGGCGCTCGCCGCGATCGGTGACGCGGGGACCACGCTGGCCGTCGTCGACGCCATCAGCGACGAGGACCTCACCGCGATCGGCATCGCCTGCCGCGAGGCGCCGCTCATCACGGGAGGATCGGGCGTGGCCCTGCAGCTGCCCGCCAACCTCGTCGAGATGGGGCTGCTGGAGCGGTCGTCTCCGCCCTTCGCCGGAGCCCGGGGACCGGCCGCCGTGCTGGCCGGATCCTGCTCGCCGGCCACGTTGCGGCAGGTGTCGGCGCATGCGGCCACCCACCCGGCGCTCGGGGTCGACGTGGATGCTCTGATGACCGGCCTGCTCGGCGCCGACGAGCTGACCGACAGCCTGATCGCCCATGGCGACGAGGAGCCGCTCCTCTACTCGTCGGCCTCCGCGGAGAAGGTTCGGGCGGTGCAGGAGCGGTACGGTGGCGAGCTGGTCGCCCACCGCCTCGACGAGCTCTTCGCCGAGGTCGCCCGCGGGCTGGTTGGGGCCCGGTTCGAGCGCCTGGTCGTGGCCGGAGGCGAGACCTCGGGAGCGGTCGTCGCGGCGCTCGGCGTGGAGGCGATGGAGGTCGGTCCGGAGATCGACCCCGGCGTGCCCGCGCTGGGCGTGCTGGGGCGAGAGGCGCCGCTGGCGCTGGCCCTCAAGTCGGGCAACTTCGGCCGGGACGACCTGTTCGGCCGGGCGATCGGCGTGCTCGGCGGAATCGAGAAATGAGCCGGGGAGAGATGGACATGGACGGATCGGGCCGGTGATCGACGAGTCGGCGGTGCGCGAGGAGATGTGCCGCTGGGGCCGCTCGCTGTTCGAGCGGGGCCTGACGCCGGGCTCCTCCGGCAACCTCAGTGCCCGCCTCGACGACGGCTATCTGGTCACCCCGACCAACGCCAGCCTCGGCAGTCTCGATCCGGATCGGCTGTCCAAGCTCGATGGGGCGGGGGCGCTCATGGCGGGCGACGCGCCGACCAAGGAGGTGGCCCTTCACCTCGGGCTGCTCCGAGCCCGGCCGCAGGCGGGCGGTGTCGTCCACCTCCACTCGACCTACGCGACCGCGCTGTCGTGCCTGGAGGACACCGATCCCGAGGACACGATCCCGGCGATCACGCCCTACACGGTGATGCGCGTGGGCAGGGTTCCGCTGCTGCCCTACATGCCGCCGGGATCGCCGGAGATGGGGCCGGCCGTCATCCGCCGCGCGCCCGATCACACCGCCGTGCTGCTCGCCAACCACGGTCCGGTGGTGTCGGCGAAGAGTCTGCGCGACGCCGTCTTCGCCGCCGAGGAGCTCGAGGAGGCGGCGCACCTGGCGCTGATCACCCGCTCCCTGCCGGTCCGGCGGCTCTCGGACGAGCAGATCCGCGAGCTGGAGGCCCGCTTCCCGCTGCGGTAGACCGGGCCCTCCGCCGGCCTGGCGGTCGAGGGGCGATGAGGATCTGAGGGTGCCGCCGGGCGGAGCCTCGCTCGGCGGCGACGCCGACGCTCCACTCCAGGAAGCCCCGCCCAGAGCGTCGGGCCGCTGGAGAGTGCTCGCTGCCGGTCCGATGTGCGGACTCCTCCGATCGCCGACTCAGCTCGTGGCGGCGACGGCGGCGTCCACGAACTCCGTGAAGCGGCGGCGCACCTGTATTGCCGACAGACCCGGAGGACCCAGGTAGTTGGCGCTGGCCGCCCACGTGCCGAGGTCGGGCTCGACTCGGGCGGCGGCGACCAGATCCCACCAGGCGCGCCCGGGGACCGAGCCCCCGATCTCGGCCTCATACGCGGCGAGCAGGAGGTCCGCGGGCTCCGAGCCCAGGGTCAGGGTGAGGTTGACGCGACAGAACGAGACGTCGCACGCGGCCTGACCGGCTGCCGCCTCGCCCCAGTCGATCACCGCTGAGAGCCGGCCGCGGGCGAAGAGGACGTTGCTGTGGCTGAAGTCGTTGTGGATCAGTGCCGGGGCGCCGAGCTCGGCGGCCGCTCGCCGTTCGCGCACGAGCGACCACAGGACGGGACTGGGCGGTGCCTCGTCCTCAGGCCGGATCGGAAGGCCCTCCTGGAAGGCCCGGAGCAGGAGGTCGGTGGCGTTGGGCAGACCGGAGACCGGCGGGCAGTCGTGGATCTCGGCGAGGGCTCGGGCAAGCTGGCCGAGGGAGCGAGCGTCGGCCGGCGCGCGCCTGCGACCGGGCATGAGGCCCATCAACACCGCCAGCGCCCCGCACCGTTCACCGGACGGATCGACGCCGATCAGCGGCGGCGCGGGTACCGCGGTGGATTCAAGGTGCCGCAGTACCGCCGCCTCGCGGGCCGCCAGGTATGGGTCGCGTTGCACCCACGGGCGATTGACGAATCGTCGCATCACGATGCTGTCGCCACCCTCCAGCAGCAGTCGGTGGGTGGCCGTCGACATGCCGCCGCTCATGGCCGCTGCCGACACGACCCTCCGGCCGGTGACACCGCCCGCCCACTCCAGGGCGGCTGCGGGCGGGCGGGCGAACCGGTCCCCACTCATGCCCGACACCATCCGAGTGCGGACGGCAGGTGTCGCGGCATCTGTGCGATCGTAGCCACCCGATGGGCTACGGGGGACGTCTCTATCCGGGCTGGATGATCAGCGCGGTCGTCGGCGTCCTCGCCCTGGTCGAGCTTGCGATGGGACGGATCTCGCTCATTCTCTTCATCGTCGCCGTCGCCGGGCTGGCGTTCGGGATCTCGAGCCTCTTCCACGCCCACCGCGTGGTGGGGGCCATCGGCAGGGCGAGCGCCCTGCCCTGACTCATCGACCTCGTCATCTTCGCGATCCGAGCCGGTTCGCACCTGTAACGACATCCGTCGGCGGACCGACGCCCTACGACAGGAGCGGGAATCGCGAAGCTGCGGCACCAAGCACCTCTCGCTCCGTGTCGGTCAGGGTGCGTCGACCGGTTCCGGCCAGGAGCAGGTCATCAAGACCCCATCCGAGTGGCGGAGGCGGATCCTCGCCGAGCAGGTCGACGAGGACGTCGTGGGTGACGCGACGGGCGGAGGCCGACGTCCAGCTCTCCAGACCCAACGTGATCGCCACGTCGATGCCGTGAATCGCGACCGAGATGACCCTGGTCGCGATCCAGTCGTCCAGCCGCATCGAACCGATCCGGGGGACGAGAACGATCGATTCGGGATCCTGAGCCCCCAGCGTCGCTAGGGTGCTCGCGGCCACGGTGTCGAGCCATGCCGTCGAGGACGTCGTCATCAGGACCTCGCTCGCCAGCAGTCGCATGCGATGGACGTTCGACTGCCGGTAGGCGGCGGTGCCGCGTTCGGGCCGGCGGTAGTAGTCGGCGGCCGAGTGGAGTGCCGCCCCCGCGTCACCGGGTGCGAGGGGGCCGACCAGGCGGATGCTGTCGGCGATGTGCACGACGAGCTCCTGGATGCTCCACGGCGGGCAGTTCGTGGTCCGCCGGAGATCGTCCTCCTGAAGACCGAGCAGGACCGGCTGAAGCCGTTCCAGTTCCTCGCCGAGCGCCGCCAGAGCGCGACCCCCTTCCTGCATCACAAGTCCGCAGGCTATGCGAGTCGCCCCGCGCCTGGCAACCGGCGGAGGTCGGCGCGATGGTGGGCGAAGACGGCGACCTACCCTGGGACGATGGAAGGGACCGGCGCGGAGTTGCGGGAGCTGGTCGAGCGCAGCTACCGGGGCGACCTGACCGGGATCCGATCCGTCGCGCACCACACCTTCGAGGACCGGGTGATCCTCCGCTGCGAATTCAGGGCCATGCGGCCCTGCCTGTTGCAGGCGTTCACCGGCGACGTCGAGCGCTGGCTGCTGCATCAGGCCGAGGTCCTGTGCCATCTCCGGGCCGTGGGCTTCCCCGCGCCGAGACTGGTGCCGACCGCCGATGGCGCGCCACTCGCCCGCGGGAAGGCCTGGATCGGCATCATGCTGACGTTCGTCGAGGGTGAGCAGGCGGATCACGACCTGAGGACCCTCGAGCGGCTGGGCGAGCAGGCGGGGGCTCTTCACCGTATCGCCGGCGGGGATCTGGCCCCTTCCCCCAAGGCACCTCCCTCCGCACCCTCGCGGCGCCGCGAGCTGGACCGGCTTGAAGGTGCGGACCTGGTGCCCGAATGCGCGCGATCCTTCCACCGGGCGGCGGTCGACACGTGGCGAGGTCTGACCGAACTCGATCGGCTGCCAGAGTGTGTCGTCCACGGGGACTGCTGGCCCGACAACGCCATCCGGACCCCGGCCGGCGAAGTCGTCCTCATCGACTGGGAGGCCGCCGGGCGCGGCCACGCGGTTCTCGACCTGGGCTATCTGTTGCTGGCAACGTCGTTCTCGTCATCGGCCGGCGCCGGCGGCCTGGTCGTGAACCGGCCGGGCATCGAGGCGGTCGCGGGAGGGTACGGCCGCCTGCGGCGCCCAACCGACAAGGAGTTGGAGTGGCTGCCCAACGCGGTGCGATTCGACATCGTCAGCCGGGCCATGGCGATGGATGCCTTCCGGCTCGGTGCGGCCGGGTGGGGGGGGCAATGTGTGGCTGGGCAAGACGCTGGCGCGGCACGCCATCTCGGGTGAGGTGGCCGACGTCGCCAGACGGGCGTTCGAGGAGGTCTGACCAGCGACCGGCGGCCGGGCCCCCGCGGTTGGGGCGATGCCCGGTCGATCGGGCCGGACACCCTTTCGATGTTGGACGACGGTGGACCCGGCAGCACCAGCCGCCGACGCCCTGCTAGCCTATTGTCAAATTCCTGAAGGAGGTGTCGACGGTGAGAGGTTGCTCCGTGCATGTCATGTCCCCGGTCGGCGTCTCCGTGCGCGCTTCGAGCGACCTGTAGCCCAGCGCTCGCGCTGATCCCGGCCGGCAGCCAACCTGCCGGAGGTCAACCTCGTTGTTTTCGATCGTGTCGCTTGCCCTTGCCTATCTGCGCCCATACCGCGGGAGGCTCCTCGTCCTCAGTCTGCTCATCGTGGCGGGCACCGCTCTTCAGCTCCTCGGTCCGCTCATCCTTCGCGGCTTCGTCGACGGCGCCGCCCGCACCGCCCCCCTGGCCGGGCTCCTCGCCCTGGCGGCCGCCTACTGCGTCTGCGCCGGTGTACAGCAGCTGGCCGGTGTCGGCGAGGGGTACGTGGCCACGGACCTGGCCATGCGGGCCACCAACCGGCTGCGACAGGACCTGTTCGATCGCTGTCTGCGTCTCGACCTGAGTTTCCATCAGGCGACGCCGCCCGGCGCCCTGATCCAGCGCATCGACCAGGACCCGGCGATGCTCAACAACGTCCTCTCGCGGATGGGCGTCGCCCTCGCCAGCAACGGCCTGATCATCCTCGGCGTCCTCGTCCTCCTGGTCGTCCTGGACTGGCGTGTGGGCCTGGTCGTGATCGCCTTCTCGGCCCTGGCGGCGGTGCTCCGGGTGCGCATGGCACTCCCCGTGACCAGGGCCTGGGTCCGGGTCCGGGAGCGGGCGGCCGAGCTCTACGGCACGCTCGAGGAACTGCTCGGCGCGACCGAGGACATCGCCGGCGCAGGGGCCGGCGTCCACGCCGAGCGCCGGCTCCAGGCGCACAGCCGGGACGTGCTGAGGGGGACCCTGCGAGCGGTCCTGCTCGACACCACCGCCGACGCCGCGACCACCCTCTTCGAGCTCGGCATGACCGCCGCCCTGGCCGTCGCCATCCTCCTTCACGATGGCGGCCGGCTGACCTATGGCGACGTCTTCATGGTCGCTACCTACGGCACGCTGTGCATCGCCCCGCTGCAGGCGCTGGGCCGCCAGATGCAGGACCTGCAGCCGGCGGGCGCTGCCGTCTCCCGGGTCCGAGAGCTGCTCTCGGCACGGCCGACGGTGATCGAGTCGAGCCATCCTCGGCGCCTGCCCGAGGGGCCGCTGCATCTGGAGCTGCGAGGCGTCGGCTTCGCCTACGGCGACGGCGAGGGAGGGCTCTCCGGGGTCGATCTCGACCTGCCCGGCGGCTCCGTCCTCGGCGTGCTCGGCCGCACCGGAAGCGGGAAGACCACCCTGGCCCGGCTGCTCTCCCGCCTCTACGACCCCGACGTGGGCCGGATCCGGCTGGGCGGAATCGATCTCGTCGACGTCGAGCTGGCCGACCTGCGCCGGCGCGTCGCCTACGTCTCCCAGGAGGTGCAGATCATCGAAGGGACGCTGCGTTCCAACCTCACCCTCTTCGCCGAGGACGGGGACGGCGCCACCGAGGGGGCGCTGACCGGAGCTCTCGACGCCCTCGGTCTGGACGCCTGGCTGGCCTCGCGCCCGGAGGGGCTCGAAAGCCTCCTCGGAACCGGCCATCCCATCTCCGCCGGCGAGGAGCAGCTGGTCGCCCTCGCCCGCGTCTTCCTGCGCGAGCCGGGGCTGGTCATCCTGGACGAGCCCTCGGCCCGCCTCGACCCGATCACCGAGCGCCGCCTGGAGACGGCGATGGACCGCCTGCTGAGGCGGTGCACCACCGTGATCATCGCCCACCGGCTGGAGACACTGGAGCGGGCGACGCATCTGCTCGTTCTGGAGGACGGCGCCGTCGCCGAGTTCGGTCCCCGCGACCGCCTGCTCGCCGATCCCGGCTCCCGCTACCGGCGGCTCCGCGAGGCGGGCATGGTCGGGGTGCTGCGATGAGGCTTCCCGACACCGTCCGCCTGATCGTCCGGTTCGGCGCCTTCCGGCCCCGCCTGGTGCTCAACTACCTGGCCTCGGATGTGATCTGGTCGTACGCGCTCTTCCTGCTCCCGGGCCTGGTCGTCCGGGCGGTGCTCGACAGCCTTGCCGGGGGGAGGAGGGCGGGCCTCGACACCTGGTCGCTCCTGGCCCTGCTCGCCGGCCTGCAGCTGTCGGGGCTGGTCATCGCCTCCGCCGCCGGCTGGTACAGCCACCAGCGGGCGCACCAGACCTTCTCCGCCCTGACCCGCGCCAACCTCCTGGCCCGCATCCTGCGGCGCCCGGGCGCGGACGCCCTCGCCTGCCCGCCGGCGCAGGCGATCGCGCGCTTCGACTCCGACGCCGACCTCGTCGGCGGCGAGATCGTGATCCTGGAGGGCCTGGCCGAGCTGGGCGTGGTCGTCGCCGCCGTCGCCATCCTCCTCTGGCTCACCGGCTGGGTGGCGGTCGTGGTCATGGTCCCGCTGGTCGCCATCGTCGTCGGCGTCAGCTGGGCCTCGGAGCGGATCCGCCGCTACCGTCAGGCGTTGCAGCAGTCGGTGGCCGAGCTGAGCGGGCTCATCGGGAGCGTCTTCGGCGCGCTGGTCGCGGTGCGCACGCTCGGCGCCGAGGAGGCGGTCGGCGAGCGCTTCCGGCGGCTCGGCGAGGTCCGTCGGCGGGCGGCGCTGCGCGACGGCCTGATGACCCAGGCGGTGACCGCGCTGTCCTCGCAGTCCTACGGCATCGCCATCGGCGTCGGCCTCATCGTGATCGCCCAGCAGATGCGCAGCGGCGCACTCACGGTCGGCGATCTGAGCCTCTTCGTCACCTACGCCGGCTCGGTCGCGACCGCCGGATCGTGGCTGGGCGGGACGATCGCCGACTGGGGCCAGTACCGGGTGTCGCTGGAGCGGCTCGGCGAACTGGCGCCCGGCACCGCCGCCATCGACCTCGCCGAGAGCCGGCCGGTGCTGCTCGAGCGGGATCTGCCCGCCGCGCCGCGGCTGACCCCGGCCGGAGAGCCGTTCCGCGAGCTGACCGCCACCGGCCTCACCTGTCTCCACGTCGGCGGCGGGGGGATATCCGGAGTCGATCTGACCGTCCGCGCCGGCGAGCTGGTCGCCGTCACCGGGCGGATCGGATCGGGGAAGACGACGCTGCTCCGAGCCCTACTCGGGCTGCTCCCGGCGAGCGGGGACGTCCTCTGGAACGGCAGCCCCGTGGCCGACCGCGCCGCCTTCATGGTCCCGCCGCGGTGCGGCTACCTGGCCCAGGCGCCGGTGCTGATGACCGGAACCGTGCGCGAGAACCTCCTGCTCGGACTCCCGCCGGAGGACGTCGATCTCTCCGCGGCGGTCTCCCAGGCGGCGATGGAGAGCGACCTGGCCGGGTTCCCTCGGGGTCTCGACACCGTCATCGGGAGGCGGGGGCTGCGCCTCAGCGGCGGCCAGATCCAGCGGGTGGCGGCGGCCCGGATGCTGGCTCGCAGGCCGCAGCTGGCGGTGGTCGACGACCTCTCCAGCGCGCTGGACATGGACACCGAGGCGGAGGTCTGGGAACGGATCCGCTCCCGGGCCGGGATGGCCTGCCTGGCCGTCACCCACCGCCGCACCGTGCTGCGTCTGGCCGATCGCGTCATCGTCATGCGGCACGGCCGCGTCGACGACGCCGGGACGCTCCCCGAGCTTCTCGACCGGTGCGCCGAGATGCGTGCCCTGTGGCGGGAGGAGGCGGATGGGCGGTGAGGATGCGGACCTCCCGCCGGCCGGATCAGTGCCGACAATGTCAGCAGGCCGGACCGAGAGGCCGGCGACCATGGACGCCGAATCAGGAGCATGCAGATGAGTGACGCGGACAATCTCTTTGGCGACGAGCACATCCGGCAGTACCGGGAGACCGGCGGCGAGGTCGGCCACCTGTGGCGCCGCGGCTCGAAGATCCTGCTCCTCACCACCGAGGGCAGCGCGAGCGGCCAGAACCGCACCAGCCCGCTGATCTACGAGAGCGACGGGGACGCCTTCGTCATCGTCGCCTCGCGGGGCGGCGCGCCCAAGCACCCGGCCTGGTACACGAACCTGGTCAAGCACCCGGAGGTCGAGGTGCAGGTCAAGGACGACACGTTCAGAGCCCGCGCTCGCACGGCCACCGGTGAGGAGCGCGAGCGTCTGTGGCGGCTGGCCGCGAAGCAGTGGCCGGACTACGACGACTACCAGACCAGGACCGAGCGGCAGATCCCGGTGGTGGTGCTGGAGCGGGTCTGACCGCAGCCGGGAATGGGCGCGCGCCGGTGGCGCGCGCCCTCAGGTGGGTTTCCCGGATCAGGAGACGGCGATGATCAGCCGTCCCCGGACGTGCCCGCTCGCGCTCTCCGCCTGGGCCTCGCCGGCCTCCGACAGGGAGAAGGTCCGGGCGACCGGAAGCCGGAAGCGACCGTCGCGGAAGAGGCGCGCCGCCTCCTCGAAGGCGGCGGTGGCGTTGTCGCCCCCGCTGGAGACCTGAGCGCCATGCTGGGGGGCGGCGAAGTCGGCGATCGAGAGCACCTTGGAGGGCTCGCCGGTGAGTTCGATCAGCTCGGGGATGACGCCCGAGCCGGCGATGTCGAGGGCGGCGTCGACGCCGCCGGGGGCAAGGGCGCGGACGCGGTCGACGAGGCCGTCGCCGTAGATGGTCGGAGTCGCGCCCATCGAGCGGAGGTACTCCTGGTTCGCCTCGCTGGCGGTCGCGATCACGTCGATGCCGCGATCGCGCGCGACCTGGACCGCGGCCGAGCCGACCCCGCCCGAGGCGCCGCTCACGAGCAGCGTCTGGCCGGGTCGGACGCCGACCTGGTCGATGATCCGGATCGCCGTCTCCGCCGGCACCGGATAGCCGGCCGCCTCCTCGAAGGAGAGCCCCGCCGGCTTGCCCGTCCAGACGGACAGGACGGCGTGCTCGGCATAGGTCGCCGACCCGGTGCCGAAGACCTCGTCCCCGAGGTCGACCCCGGCCAGGCCGCCGCCGACCTCGTCGACGACGCCGGCCGCGTCCATGCCCGTGCCCGAGGGCAGGACCAGGGGCCGCACGTCCTTCATGTAGCCCTCGCGGATCTTCCAGTCGATGCCGTTGACGCCGGCGGCGCGTACGGCGATCCGCACCTGGCCGGGTCCGGGGTGGGGCTCCTCGACGTCGACCAGCTGAAGGACCTCGGGCCCCCCGTAGCTGGCGAATTGAACCGCCTTCATGTCGTTCTCCTCATCTCCACGACCAACAGCGAATCCCGGATCGGGATTCCGCACCGTAGCACGAACGCGGTCGTGTTCCAGGACTTCACCACCTACGTGTCCTGGTGGGGACATGTTCGTGCCCGCCCGTCGGGGCGGCGTGGAGAGCGGGGCGTCAGGCGGCGAGGAGACCTACCAGGAGTCGACGCCGAGAAGCTTTCGCCCGAGCGGCGTCATCGCCGCCAGCTGCGCCTGGTTGTACCGGTCCGGGGCCGCCGGCTTGGCCGGGTAGTGGGCGTGGTCGACGCGGGTCCACCTGGTGAACTGGGCGACGCGGGCCACCGGCCGGCGGTTGCTGGAGGCGGCGTGCGGCATCAGGTGGTGGAGGAGGGCGAAGTCGCCGGCCTCGCCGGTCACCTCGACCGTCTCCGGGAAGTCGTCGAGCCGCTTCCAGCCCCTGTAGAGCTTCCGGCCCTCGGCGCTCGCCCTCGCCTTCTCCTCTACGATGCGGTGGCCGCCGGGGACGATGTGGATCCCGCCACCCTCGGGTAGCACGTCGGTGAAGTAGTAGCAGCCGCCGACCTGCAGCTCCTCCTGGGTGAACAGGAAGTTGGGGAGGTCGGCGGGGACGCTGGCGTCGAGGTGGATGTTCTGGCTGAGGATCGGCCCGGCGTCGTTGCGCATGGTGATGCCCAGGGATCCGTCGCCGACACGGAGCCGCTCCGATCCCAGCAGTTGCGCGGCGGCCCCGTAGAGGGTCTCGTTGCAGAGCAGCGGCAGCAGCTCCGGCGTGTCGTAGGTGTGGCTCCTCTCGGGTACGTCGTGGTAGGGCTTGATGCGCCCGCCGCTCACGCTCCACCCGGCGGGGATGTGGAGATCCCGGGGCAGCATGTCCAGGATGACGTTGCGATAGCGCTCGGCCTCCTCCCGGCTGACGGCCGACTTGACGACGACGTAGCCGAGCTCCCAGAACTGTTCGATCTGGTCGCGAGACAGTACGTCGGGTGGGGCCGTCACACTCATCGCAGCAAGTCCTCCAGAACGCTGATCACGGGGGCTCGAGACCGCCTCCTCCCCCCGCCCGAATTCCATCTATACGTGCGCCGAAGACCCGTTGTCAAACCGCCCCGTGGGGCCCTGCCGGGGTCGTCCCAGTCTCCGATCAGCCGGCCTGCGGCAGCTTGCGCGATCCCCGCCGGGTGGCCGGCGCCGACGGCGGTGGGACCATCGGGCCGATGTCGCCGTCCGGTGCCTGATCGAGGTCGATCATCACCGGGGCGTGGTCGCTGGGACCGGTTCCCTTGCGAGCCTGCCTGTCGATCCAGGCCGCCTTCACCCGCGCTGACACCGGACCCGTGCCCAGCACCAGGTCGATGCGCATGCCCAGGTTCTGGTGGAACATCCCGGCCCGGTAGTCCCAGTAGCTGAAGACCCGCTGATCGGGCCACCGATCCCTGACCAGATCGCGCAGTCCGAGGCCCTGCAGGCTGGCCAGCGCCTCGCGCTCGGACGGCGTGACGTGGGTCTGGCCGACGTAGGCGTCGGGGTCGAAGACGTCGGCGTCGGTCGGGGCGATGTTCATGTCGCCGGCGAGGATGGTCGCCTCGGGGTCGGTGCTCACCACCGCTCGCAGCGCCGCCAGCCAGGCCAGCTTGTAGCGGTAGTGGTCGGAGTCGGGCTCGCGCCCGTTGGGGACGTACAACGAGTGCACCCTGATCCCGCCACAGGTCGCCGCCACCGCCCGCGCCTCCGGCTCCGGGAACCCGGGTGCGCCGGAGACGCCGACGACCACGTCGTCGAGGCCGGCGCGGGAGAGGATGGCGACGCCGTTCCACTGGCCCTGGCCGTGGTGCGCGAAGGCGTAGCCGCGGGCGGAGAGCTCGTCGCCGAGGAGCTGGGCGAAGCCGTCGTCGCTGAGCTTCGTCTCCTGGAGGCAGACGACGTCGGGCCGGCGCTCGTCCAGCCAGGGGAGCAGTCGCGGCACACGCTGCCGGACCGAGTTGACGTTCCAGGTGGAGATCCGCACGCACCTACGGTAGCTCCGCCACCCCGATTCCGAGGCTGGGGGAGGGGGATCCGACAGCGGCTCCCGGTTGGACAGGGCCGGACCCGCCCGGTAGCATCCTGGTTGGGTGGCGGCGCCGCGGCCGCCCGGGACCATCATCAACGCGGCCCAGTCTCGCCACAGCGGGAGGTGACCATGGCGACCGTCGAAGCAACCCTCAACCCGGCCCGTCTGCGCGCCAGCGTCGAGGAGATCAAGGCGGAGCGGGGACCCGCCCCCTGGGGCGAGCGGATCGTCGTCAACGACCGCTACGTGATCACGGTGATCTGCCAGCCTCCCGGCCATCAGAACGACTGGCATTACCACCTCGTCGACGAGTGCTGGTTCATCTATGAGGGTGAGCTGTCCTGGACGATCGAGGGCGAGGCGGAGCCCATCCACGTCACCAAGGGCGACTGGATCCTGGTGCCCGCCAACCAGTTCCACTACATCCAGGTCCACGGCGACGGTCCGTCCAT
>DATAXV010000230.1:0-15099 GCA_036272915.1 Candidatus Dormiibacterota bacterium | reverse complement strand
GGACGACACCCTTGTGGGCCACTGACCTCATGGGGCCGTCCCCAGGGACGCCGTCTCATCTCAGTCCTCATGGGACAAGCGCCGAAAGCGTTCCCTGGGGAGGTATCCCGATGAAGGAGGGTAGAGCCATCAGCGCCGAGCTCCGGGCGGCGAGTCCCCTCCGAAGCAACCTGAACACCATGGTCGGGATCGTCTGGCGCACGCACCGCCGCGGCATCCTCGTCTGGGTGATCGCCCTCGCTGCATGCATGATCGGGACCGCCGCCGCCGTCGCCGGCGAGTACAACACCTCGGCCAAGATCCACACCTATGCCGATGCGGTCACCTCCGGCAGCGCGCTGGCCGCGATCAACGGCCACGTCGAGGGTATCGACAGCCTGGGTGGGGTTATCCAGGATGAGTTCGGGTTCCTGGCCTCGTTCCTGCTCCCGCTGCTCGGCATCGCACTGATCGCCGGCTCGACGCGACGCGAGGAGGAGTCGGGCCGACTGGAGACCATCCTCGGCGGCCGGATCGCCCGCCACCAGCCGGCTCTGGCGGCCCTCGCCGTTGCGACAGCGGCGATATTCGTCACGTCCGTCCTGTTCGCCGCCGGGCTAGCGCTCTCGGGGGTCCCGCTGTCCGGGTCGATCCTCTACAGCGCCGCGCTCGGCGCGCTCGCCTTCGTGTTTGCCGGGTTCGCGGCTCTGCTGGCGCAACTCGTGCTGCACGCCCGCGGTGTCTACACGTGGAGCCTGATCGTGCTGGCCGCGGCGTACGTCCTGCGCGGCGTCGGCGACACCACCAGGAGCTGGTTGACCTGGCTGTCTCCGCTGGGGTGGGCGGAGAAGACGGCACCGTTCGGGGACCAGCGGTGGTGGGTGCTCGCCGTTCCGGTCGTCGCCGGCCTTGCCTCGGGCGGCGCAGCCGTCTGGCTGGCCGCTCACCGCGACCTCGGCAGCGCCCTGTTGCGCGGCGGCGCGGGTCCGGCGCGAGCGACCTGGCTCCGGCGGCGGCCGATCGGCCTCGCGGCCTGGATCCACGGTCCGGCGACCGCGGGCTGGCTGGCGGGGGGGATCCTGCTCACCGGGATGATGGGCTCACTGGCCAAACAGTTTCTCGACATTCTGGCCGGGAATCCCGCGCTGGCCAAGGCCATGGGCATCGAAGGTGGCCGTCCACTGGACGGCTTCGTCGCCGCGACCCATCTCTACCTGGCGGTCATCGGCGCCGGGTATGTCGTCCAGGCGATCGGCACCCTCCGTGTCGAGGAGGCCGAGGGTCGCTTGGAGGCCCGACTCGCCGGCACGCTCTCCCGGCTCCGCTGGCTGGCAGCGCACGCAGCTGTCGTCGCGATCGGGCTGGTGCTCGTCGTCGTCGGTTCGTCGTTGATCCTCGCGGTATCGACCGCGTGGTCGGTTGGGAACACCGACGAATTCGGCGCCATCATGACCGCCGGCCTGGACTACCTGCCGGCGGAGCTGGTGTTCGCCGGTCTTGCGCTGGCACTGTTTGGCCTATGGCCGCGCGGCTTCGGGTTCACCTGGGCGGGGTACGCCGCCGCGACCTTCATCGCCCTCCTTGGCCCTGGCCTGAAGCTCGCGCAGTGGGCGCTCGATCTTGCTCCCACAGCGCATGTCGGGAACCCTCCGCTGGGCACGGTCGATGCTGGCAACCTGGCCGCGCTAGCCATCGTCGCCATCGCGCTCGCCCTGGTCGGGTTCATCGCCTTCCGCCGTCGGGACGTACCACGGGCCTAGCCTCCTCATATGGCTGGACGCGCGACGGGGGATGACCCGCACACGGTCGCCGGCTCGTCGACTGCTCACTTCGCCGGCGGCCGCTTCTTGCCAACACGCCCCCCGTCCTCGGCCAGAACCTCGTTGCAGATGTCCAGGCAGCTGCGGCAGATGGCCCGAATATGGGGACCACCCTTGACGATGTCCCTCGCTCGGCGGGGGCTCCGACCACAGAAGCTGCAACGGATTGCCTGCTCGTCGTCCGCAACGAGCTCGAATCGCCCAGTGTCATCGGTGGAAGGGCCGGCTCCGGACAGAACGCGCGTCGCCGAGCGGATGCAGTGGCCGCAGATCCAGACCCCTGGGCCGGCCACGACCTTGGTGGCATCGGAATGAGACTGCCCACAGAAGGAGCAGTGCACTCTCACCGCCATCGCCTCATAGGGGCTTTCGTCGATCGGCATAGTCCGATTCGATCGTCTAGAAACGATAGACGAGCGCAACAGCTGCGCACTGCTCGGAAGTACGCGGTCAGCGAGCCCCAAAGGGGTCCGCCGGCGGGCTAGCAGGCAGGCTCACCCTCGCGGCGGTAGCGGACGAGGAGGCGGCTGATCCAGCCCTGGGTCGACGCCGTAGGCGCGTGAAGATCTCGGCTGGGAGCGGCCTTCGACGATGACAGCGGTGATGACGAGTCAGGCCCTCGACACTCCGCGGATGGTGCGCCGTCAGATGATGTCTATGTCTCGAGAGATCCGACATAGACCTCGAGCGTGACGTCGTCCGGCTCATTCACGATCCGGTACGAACCGAGCTACCTCGGCCCCGCGAGCCCGATTAGGTTGCCCTCGGGATCGGAGAAGTGGGCGACCACCAGGTTCCCACCAGGGCTCGTCACCGGGCCCATGCTGCGCGTGCCGCCGAGGCTCTCGGCGTGCCGTAGCGCCACTTCAACATCGGGGACGCCGACATAGAAGATCGTATGGCTCGCGTAGCCCACGCCGCCCCCCACGCCGCCCGGAATCCCGGTCCCGTCGTCGGTCGTGATGCGGTCGACGAACCCGTAACTCTCAGGCTCCGAAACCGCCTCCGCGACGGCGCCACCGGTGTCGAACTCCCACCCGAAGAGCTCTCCGTAGTAACGGCGCAGCCCCACTGGGTCCTTGCCGATGACCTCGAAGTGTACGACTGGGTGTCTCATGTCCCAACGACGTGTGGGTGACGGCGAATCGACATCGATCCGGCCACGATGTATCAGAAGGCGATCGACGACGCGCTCGGTGCCTACCGCGCACCGCTCGAAGGCGGCGAGGACCCGTCAACCATCGTCTTCGCCCGGGACTCTGCCGGCGGCGGCCTCACCGTCACGACCTGCCGCTCGGCCCGCGCCACGGAGCTGCCAACGCCCGCGGCAATCGTGGGCTTCTTCTCGGACTCGACGGCATCCGGACGGACGGGAGCATGGACCCCAAGGCCGGCATCGAACCGTTCTTGACGCGCCTGAGCGTGGAACACACAGGTGCGGTGTGTATCTAGCGGGTCAGGACCCGCGCCAGGTACTGATCAGCCCGGCGCACCTCGCCGATCTGACCGGGTTCCCGCCGATACTTCTCCAGGCGAGCACCAACGAGGTGCTCCTGGACGATTCCACGCGCACGGCCGCCCGGGCGAGGATCGCCGGGGTGGACGTGATCCTTGATCTCACCGCCGACGTCCGTCACGTGTTCCACGCGTTCATCGGTGTTCTCGACGGGGCAGGCCAAGCGTCCGGTAACGGCATGATAAGTACGGTGTCTCCTGCCGGTCAGGACCTCTGCTGTGGCAGCGAATGAGTTGGGATGGAGGTTGGACATATGAGAATCGTCTACATCGGCGCGGGGAGTGCCGTCTTCGGGCGGCAGCTGATCACCGACATCCTCGAGATCGAGGGCCTGGAGTCGGGCACGATCGCCCTCTGCGACCTCGACGCGGGGCGACTGGACGTCGCTCGCCGCATCGCCGAGCGGCTGGTCGCTCGCTCCGGCAAGGCCTTCGAAGTGGTGGCCTCGATCGACCGCACCGAGCTGCTCGCCGATAGCGACATCATCATCAACTCGATCGAGGTCGCGGGCGGACCCAACGTCGGCCCTGAGCATGAGATCCCACTGCGCTACGGCGTCGACCAGACCGTCGCCGACACCATCGGCGCAGGTGGGATCTTCAAGGCACTCCGCACCGGCCCGGCCTGGCTCGACATCGTGAGGGACGTGGCTCGGCTGGCGTCTGGGGCGACGATCCTCAATTACACCAACCCGATGTCGATCCTGACGCTGGCGGCGATCCGGGCGACGGGCATGCCGATAGTCGGGCTCTGTCACTCGGTGCAGGGGACCTCACGGCGAATCGCCGAGTACCTCGAGGTGCCCTACGAGGAGATGACCTGGCGCTGTGCCGGAATCAACCACAACGCTTGGTTCACCGAGCTCCGTCGTGGCGAGCAGGATCTCTATCCTCGGCTGCGCGAGCGGGCACAGCTCCCCGAGGTCTACGAGCGGGACAAGGTGCGCTTCGAGGTGATGCTCCACCTGGGCTATTTCGTCACCGAGTCCAGCCGGCACTTCTCCGAGTACGTGCCCTACTTCCGCAAGCGCAAGGATCTGATCGAACGCTTCGGGATGGACGGCTCCGGCCTCGCCAGGAGCTGGGCGGAACGGCAGGCGGAGCGTCAGCGCAGGGCCGAGGCCTGGGCCTCAGGCCAGGAAGAGCTGCCCTCGGGCCGCAGCACCGAGTATGGGGCGGACATCGTCGAGGCGATCGCCACCGGCCGGCCCAAGGTGGTCCATGGCAATGTCGTCAACGAGGGCCTGATCGACAACTTGCCCCAGGGCGGCTGCGTGGAGGTCGCCTGCCTAGTCGATCGCCGGGGCGTTCAGCCGGTTCACTTCGGCCGCCTGCCGGAGCAGATGGCCGCTCTCAACCGGTCCCACATGGCCGTGCACGAACTCATGGTCCAGGCCCTGCTCGACCACGACCGGCAGGCCGCACTGCACGCCCTGATGCTGGATCCGCTCACCGCCGCGGTCTGCTCGCTCGACGAAATCGAGCGGCTCTTCGAGGAGATGTGGATCGCTGAGGGGGATTTCCTCCCTGATTGGAAGTAGGAGCGTGGGGCCATACCTGAGCCACCCCCGAGAGGGAATGGTGTGTCGTGCCTGGCAAGCCGGCGTCGGTCACCTGCCCATGTTCGAACCTCTCCGGGGATCAGCGGAGCGGGCTCCGCATCCCCGCCGGTCCAGAGCCCCGCTCAGCGCCCGGCCAGACGCTCCACCACCGGCGCCAGCGCCTCCATCAGCTCGTCCGACACCATCACGTAGGAGATCCCGAGCCGCTCCCGCCGGCTCTGCAGCTCATCACACATCCCATCCAGCGTCCCGGCGAGGGCGACGAAGGAGCCCGACGCGGAGAGCTCGGCGGCGGAGAGGCCCATCTGATGGGAGATCCAGCGTGGGATCTGATCGCCAACCGCCATCAGGTTGACGTTGAGCTCGATCTCGTCGAAGCGGTCGCCGGCCTCCTCGCGCAGCCAGCCCACCCGGTCGGCGAACGGGCCCTCCGGAGTGGTGGGGGCGCCTCCCAGGGCGACGATGTCAGCCTCTCGCGCGGCCAGCGACAGGATGCGCCTGCTCCATCCGGCGACCAGGATGGGCGGCCGCGGCCGCTGCAGGGCACCGGGGGAGATCTGCGCTTCGCTTGCTGCGTAATGGCCTCCCTCGGCGCTGGCCTCCTCTCCGCCGAGCAGAGCCTTGATCAGGACCAGCGCCTCCTCCAAGCGCGCGATCCGCACCCCCGCCGTGTCGAAGGGGACGCCCATCATGCGGTTGTCCTCGGCCGCCGCCGATCGTCCCGCCCCCAGGCCTAGCTCCAGCCGCCCGCCAGAGAGGAAGTCGACCGTCGCCGCCTCCTTGGCCAGAACCACCGGGTTGCGGTAGTCGTTGGCCGCGACATAGGTGCCGACGCGCAGGCCGGTGGTGGCCACCGCGGCCGCCGCCAACGCGGGCAGAGGCGACAGCGTGTGGCGGAGCCCGTCCGGCATCACCAGCGTGGAGTAGCCCAGCGACTCGATCCGCCGGGCCCTCGCCGCCCACTCCTCGCCGGAGCGGGCCATGGCCGTGACGACGCCGAACCGGAAGGGACGGCGAGGGCTACTCATGACCGCTCACCCTGCGCCGCGGTGGCGCTCAGGTGGAGCCCGGCGATGACCCAGGTCTCTCCCTGCCTGGCTGCGATCAGCGTCAGCCGGAAGCGCCCCGAGGCGTCGTGATCCCGGTAGCTGCTCTCCTGCGTCAGCACGCCCACCGCCACGGCGGCCTCGCCGTAGGTCCGGACGCCGAGGTCCTCCAGGGTCAGCGCTCGGTGACGGAGGTCCCCGGACCTGCGGCTGTCCAGGAACTGCTCCTTGGTCACCGTGAAGCCGAGCGGGCCCACGAGCTGGAAGTCGCCGGCCAGCAGCGGGGCGAGCGCGGCGGCGTCGGCCGCCCGCTCGGCCATGGCCCAGCTTTGGGCCAGGTCAGAGACCTCCTGCTCGGCCAGCTGTACCCAGGTCTGGACGACGTGAGGGCTGGGGTGCACGTTCACCATCCGGAGGCGGCCGGCGACGGCATTCCAGAAGCGATGTGGGACCCGGGCCGGCGCGATCACGATCTGGCCCTCGTGGGCCTCCAGCTCCTCGTCCCCGACCTGGACGCCCGCGGTGCCGTCGAGCACCACCAGGACCTCGGGATAGGGGTGCCAGTGGAGCGGTGGTCCGCCCCCCGGCTCCTGACCGTCGACCAGGAAGAAGGAGAGGCCCAGCCCGCTGTGCTGATCACCCTCGAAGACCGTTCCCCGTCCCGCCTGGCGCAGGTCGTCGAACTCGATCACCATCGGTGCGCTTTCCATATCTCGAGCGTGTCCGCCAGGCCCCCTCGATCGCATCGGCGAAACCGCCGGTTCGTTCCAGCTGCGGGCGGTCTCCGTCCGGATACGATCGGGAGGTGCTCTGGTCGCGGGAGGGAGAGCTGGCCGCTCTCGAGCGCCTGGTCGCCTCGGCGAGCGGGGGTCGGGGCGGCGCCCTGCTCCTCCGTGGCGAGCCCGGGGTGGGGAAGTCGGCGCTCCTCGACCAGGTGGCGAGGTCGGCGAACCTCCGCATCCTCCGCGCGACCGGTGCCGAGGCGGAGGCCACGCTCGCCTACGCTCTCCTGCAGCAGCTCCTGCTCCCGGTCCTGGATCTGGCCGGCCAGTTGCTCGCCCCGCAGGCGGCGGCCCTGCGTGTCGCCCTGGGTCTTGAGTCCGGCCCGCCGGCCGACCGCTTCCTGGTCTCTCTGGCCACGCTCACCCTGCTCTCCGAGGGCGCCGGCGAACGGCCTCTGCTGTGCCTGATCGACGACGCCCAGTGGGGGGACAGGGCCTCCCTGGACGTGCTCGCCTTCGTCGCCCGCCGCCTGATCGCGGAGCCCATCGCGCTGGTCGCGGCAACTCGGGACGGCGAGCAGGGACCGCTGGAGACGGTGGGCATGGAGGTGGTGACCGTCGGCGGGCTGCAGCCTGCCGCGGCCGCCGACCTGCTGGAGCAGCGCTGGGGTCCAGGCCTGGCGCCGGCGGTGCGGGACGCACTGGTCGGGGCCACCGCCGGCAATCCGCTGGCCCTCGCCGAGATCCCGCGGGCACTGACGCCCGAGCAGCTGGCCGGACGACAGCCCCTCCCCGACCCGCTGCCCCTGGCCGGGGAGCTGGAGGGGGTGTTCCTGGAGCGCGTCGAGCTGAGCGAGCCCGAGCTGCGCTCGGTGGCCCTGCTCTGCGCGGCCGAGGGCTCGGGATCGCTGCCGGTGGTGCTCCGAGCGGCTAGACATCTGGGAATCAGCGATCCGGAGCCCAGGCTCGCCGGGCTGGGCGAGATGCTCCGCTCCGATCGATCAACCCTCGTCTTCTCCCACCCGCTGGTGCGCTCGGCCATCTATCAGGGGGCGGACGCGGCCGCGCGGCGCGCCGCACACCTCGCCCTGGCCACCGCGCTGGCGGGAGAGGAAGGCCAGGCCGACCGGCGTGCCTGGCACCTGGCTCAGGTCGCGGTCGGACCCGACGAGGACGTGGCCTTGGAGCTGGAGCGGTCGGCCCAGCGTGGACTCCACCGCTCCGGCTATGCGGCCGCCGCGCTGGCCCTGGAACGGGCGGCCGACCTGGGCCTGGGCGGCGAGAGGCAGACGCGCCGGCTGGTCGCCGCCGCCGACGCCGCATGGGCGGGGGGCGACGCGTCGCGCGCGGGAATGCTGCTCGACCGGCTCGACCGGGTCCGGGAGCTGCCTTCCCCGGTCCGGGCTCGAGCGCGCTACCTCCGGGGCCTGATCGAGCTCCGCGGGGGCGTGCCCGCCGACGCGCTGGCCGAACTCATGGTCAGCGCCAGGGAGGCGGTCGAGGTCGACGCCCCGCTGGCGCTGCGTGCGCTGATCGCCGCCGGTGAGGCAGTGTTCCAGGCGGGGGACCTGGAGATGCGCCGGCAGATCACGAGCATCCTGGCCCGACTGCCCCTCGATGAGACGCCCCCCTCCCTTCTGGCCCATCTCTACCTCTCCGTCCACCCCGCCACCTGGGGGGAGCGGCCGGAACGGCTGGCGGACTTCGCGCGGGTGGCGGAGCTGGACGATCCCGAACTACTTGGCCGGGCCGGGGGAATGGCCTTGGGAATGGGCGCCTACACCGTCGCCCGGGAGCTACTCACCCGGTCGGTGGCCCGCGCACGCGCGCTGGGAGCGGCGACCGCCCTGGCCTGGGCGCTCGGGAGCCTGGCGCAGGACGAGATCCGGCGAGACCGATTCACCTGGGCCGAGGCCTTCGCCACCGAGGGCCATCGCCTCGCTCTGGAGACGGGGCAGCCCAACCTGGCCTGCCAGCACGAGGCGATCCTGGTCGAGCTGGCCGTCCTCCGGGACCCGGAGGACGATGCCCGCAGGCTCGCCGACCAGGCGCTCGCAGCGGCCAGCGGACGGGGCCTGCTGGGCACGCTGGTCACCGTGCGCCGGGCGCTCGGGCTGCTGGCCCTCGCCTCCGGCGACGCGGACGGCGCCCTGGAGCACCTCGAGATGCTGTGGCAGGGACCTCAGGGCCAGCGCGGCGTGGCCATGCTCGCGGTCCCCGATCTGGTCGAGGCGGCGGTGCGCGCGGGACGTCCCGAGTTGGGTCGCGAGCGACTGACCGCCTATCTGGCCTGGGTCGAGGGCGGCCCATCGGACGCCGCGGCGCTGGCCGCACGCGCGCAGGCGGTGCTGGCGGCGGGCGAGGAGGCGGACCGGTGGTATCGAGAGGCCCTGCACCTGCATCCGGCGCCCGACCGGCCGATGGACCGGGCCCGGACCGCGCTCCTCTACGGGGAGCATCTGCGGCGGGAGCGTCGCCGGGTCGAGGCGCGCGTGCAGCTCCGGGCCGCGCTGGACACCTTCGACCGGCTGGGCGCCGTGAGGTGGGCCGAACGGGCTCGCGCGGAGCTGCGCGCCACCGGAGAGACCGCCCGGCGCCGCGAGCTGAGCACGTTCGACCAGCTCACCCAACAGGAGCTGCAGGTGGTGCGTGCGATTAGCCAGGGCGCGACCAACCGCGAGGCTGCGGCTCAGCTGTTCATCAGCCCCCGCACCGTTGACCACCACCTGCGCAACGTCTTTCGAAAGCTCGAGGTCCGCTCCCGATCCGAGTTGGTGCGGAGGGTGTTGGAGGGCGGCCTGGAGCCCTGAAGTCCTGAAGCCCCGGATCAGCTCAGCGCTGATGGTCGCGGAGCGTGGCCGGCGCCAGCTCCGATCAGGGCGAAGGTGGCGTTTACTCTCCCAGGCGCGGGCTCCCCGGTGGGCCGTGTCCTGTCAGGTCGTGTACGAAGGCTGACCGTCTCATCCCTGCCAGTCAGCTGACGATGAACAGCTCCGGCACATCCTGCTCGTCCGCCTGGGCGGCTCTGAGCGATTCGACGCCCATGTAGCGACGGGCGACCATCCACTCGTCGTGGTACTCAGCCAGCACCGCCCCGACCATCCGGATGACCGTCCGCAATTCGAACATCCGCCCCCTCCCCGGTGTAGTTCAGGCGGAGGCGAGGGCAATTCCCAGGATGTCCTTGACTGGGCTATGGGTTGGTCGAGGATAGGGTGGGGAGGTCCGCCTCGTCCACGTCACCGAGCGTCCATGGACGTGTCCCGCAGAGACTTGCTGAGGGGACCTTCCCTCGCCCCGCGGCCTGTCTTGCTCCGCCAGCGCCGGCGGACCTCCTCGGGGACGGTCCAGCGTGCGGAGATGACGTCGCCGTCCTCAAGCGGAGATGGCTGTGCCGTCGAAGTCGCAGACATGATCCGCCATCTGAAGGAGCCTCTGTGGTCCCCGCATCGCCACCGGGGCCGAGCTCAGCTCTCGCCCGGCACCTTGCTGGCCAGGACCTCGGCGGGAAGAATCTCCGGAGGGCTGGCGAGCAGGCGGTCGGCGTTGGCCATGAGCGCTGCGGCGATCGGTCCGTCTATGTGGGCCTGTCTGTCCGTTTCGGACCCGAACGCGTCCACGATCCAGAACGTCGTCGCGTCGGTGCGAAGCGCGAACCAGACGATCGTGCCCGCCTCCTGGTTCGCGAGGGACACCGCATCGGCGAGGAAGGCGCCCACCTCATCGGCCTTGTCGTCCCGAGCGCTGAGCTTGACGACGAAGGCAACGGTCAGGGGTCGGATCGCGGAAGTCATGGAGTCCTCCTCGTGGTGGGGGCGATGGTTGCGTCGCTGCTGAGGAAAGACTAGCCTGCGCAGGCCAGTCAGCGACATGGCGGATACGACAGATTTCCTACCATATGCGTCATGCGAATCGGTCTCATGCTGCAGGACAACTGCCTTGGCTCTGCGGTCTCCTCGATCCTCGACATCCTGGCCGTCGCCGAATCCGTCCGACCCAGCGTCGATCCCTCCATCCCGCCTCTCGAGGTAGTGGTCGCCGCCTCCTCTAGGCGGGTGAGATCCACCGCCGGTGCAACGTTTACCGCGACCAGGACACTGCGGGAGCTCGATGACCTCGACGTGGTCCTCATACCGGCGCCCGCCACCTTCACCGGCGCCGACACCAAGACCGCGCTGGAGAGCCTTCAGGGGCGGGCCGCCGTCCGGGCCCTACTTGCGGTCGCGCCGCGAGGACCCCGGATCGCGGCGGCCTGTACGGGCGTGTTCACCCTGGCCGAGACAGGACTCCTCGACGGGCGCCGGGTCACCACGACCTGGTTCCTGGTCTCCACCTTCCGTGAGAGATACCCGACGGTCTCGGTGGACCTGAACCGCATGGTGGTCGCCGATGGGCCGTTTCTCACGGCGGGGGCGGCATTCGCCCACATCGATCTCGCGCTCACCATCGTTCGAGAGATGAGCGCCGACCTCGCTCGCCGCGTCGCGCGGTTGCTGCTCGTCGACGACCGGCCGTCGCAGGCCACCTACGTCATCTACGACCATCTCTTCCACGAAGACCCGATCGTCTTGGCCTTTGAGCGCCATGTCCGCCAGCACCTCGAGCAGAAATTCGACACCTCGGCCGTGGCTCGGGAGATCGGGACCAGCCGACGCACTCTCGAGAGGCGCACTCGAGGGACGCTCGGCCTGAGTCCGCTGGAGATCGTCCAGCGGCTACGTATGGAGCGTGCCGACCATCTCCGTCAGACCACCGACCTCACCACCGATGGCATCGCTCATCGTGTCGGCTACAGCAGCCCGGAGACCCTCCGCGCCCTGCGCAGGCGGTCCCTGCGAGGTGGCGCCGCGAACTCGGCCCCCAACGGGGAGAGCATCGGCCGTTGAGCTCGGGCACCGTCCCCGTCCCGGGCTGGGCGTGACGGCCCTTGGGCGGCGGCTGCTACGCCAGGGAAGCCCGCAGAAACGCCGAGTGGCTGATCTTCGAGTTCGCCGCGGTCTTCGGATTCGGCCTCGCCACGGTGTTCCGGCAGTCGGCGTCGGCGATCGGGCCGGGGTTGGGCTACGTCCTGGTGATCGAGATGCTCGTCTTCGCCCTGCTGGTGCAGCTCGGGGTGCGTTCACGACCGCTCACGGGTTGTTTTCCGATGGCCAACTCGCCGACCCATGCTGTCGTGGTGCTTTCGCCGTGGATCGTAGGGATCGCGGCGGTCTGCGCAGCCCTGGTCAGGCGACGAGGCGTCTTGTGAAGCCCTGACTCGATGATGCTGTACGGGAACTCCGGTCTGCTGTACGGCAATCCCGTACATGTGCCCGGGATTGCCGTACACCTGCGCCGGAAACGCAACGCGGCCAAGTACGGGCGCGACGGAGTAGTCTCGGAGAGAGAGCGGGATCGGGTCGTGGCCGCAGTGAGGCCGATCCTGGCAGCGCTGGAGGAGGCTGTATTCACCCTGACCGCCGGGCCCACGGATGACGACCCTGCGCCCCTCGTGGATAGGGCTGATCGTGCCATCCAGGTAGGACGTGGAGTCATCTGGACTGACGCATACCGGCGCTGACCAGCGCCCTGATGGCCATGCTCAGAAACCCTGGGCTCACCGCTTGGCGGGCGCTGCGCTCAGGGACGCCTCAGGAACCTCAGGTAGAGCAGGGCGAACACCGCCGCGAACACTATGACAATCCCGATGTTCACGATCAGCCGCAGCCAGAGGTGATGCCTGAGGAACAGCACGTCCACGCCGACCACGACGGCGACCAGTGCAAGCACGTACAGCACGATGGCTGCCTGTCTTCCCATCGGTTCCGTCCTCCTGCTTGTGGCGGAGCCGACACTCCGCGTTCCGGAACGATCATGCTCCGCTCTTGGCGTGGTTGTGGCTGTGCATGGCTGGCCGCATGCTCAGCTGGTCGTCACGCCGGTCTCGGTATGCCGGTTGCTCATAGGCTGGTTCAGGTAGCGCCTACTGCCCGGAGGATCAGGAGGGGCTGCGGCAGCTACACGCCCAGAGCCGCTCAGGTGCCCGAGAGGCCTCTGGCAGCAAGCTGGTCCCGATAAGCAATTGATCAGGCCTGCCCGGTCGGCGTGGGTGTCGGCCCGATGCAGGTGGCTCTAGACGTGGACGGTAGCCTGAGCCGTTTGCGACGGTTCGGTTTCGTGCCTCGGTCGTGGTCACGGTGTCGTGCAGCGTGCCTGGAGGGCGGCGGCACCGTCGCCGTGGAGTTCGTCGCAGTAGGTCACGCGGCCGGTCATGACCATGATCAGGGCCAGGGTGCTGCCGGACACCAACGGCCCGGAGCCCGTGGCGAAGGGGCCGTCGCTGGCTTGTAGTCGTAGGCCGACGATCCGCCCTTTGGCGGGCACGACGAGGTCAGAGCCCCGGTAATAGTTGGCCAACCGGGTGAGTGTGGTGATCGGGTAGTCGTGGTGGATGCCCAGTGGCCGGCGGATGTCCTCACCGTGAACGATCGTTTCGCCGAGCATCGCGGCGGTCGGCAGGGGTGGTTTGTTGGTGCTGGTGACGACGCGACGGAACCGTGAGAGCGTCTCGGCTGGGGTGGCGCCGAGTTGCTCGGCAAGTCGTATGGCGACCTGTTTGTCGAAGTCAAACCGGCACCGGATCACGCCGACCAGCCATCGCACGGGGTTGAGGCTTGCTCCGGCGGTGAGGTGTGCCAGCACCTGGCGCACGGTGAACCCGGTGCACAGCGACAGTGTCGCCCACTGTTGGTCGGTCAGGTCCGTGAGGTCGGCGGCCAGGGCGGCTCGCTCGGCGTGGACCAGCGACCAGATGCCCCTCGCGTGATGCAGGTTGGTTGTCGGTTCTGGCGTAGTCATTCCGGCGACTCTCCTGTATCCAGGCCGCTGCAACGTTGGTGGGGCGTGGTCAGCGACTGACCAGCCCGATTCGGTTGCCGTCGAGGTCGGTGAACACCGCGATGCGGCTGATAGCTGTCCACTGACGTTGCCCCGCTGATCCCGACAAGTACGGCCTTTTGCGAGATCGCCGAGGTCGAAGCCCGCTGTTCGCTACTGTGACTCGGAGCGGCGGCTGTTTGCGGAGGAAAGCGAGTGATCAAAGGGCCAATGCTGCTGCCGCACGAGGGCACCATCTGCTCCGCGGAGCTGGATTTCGCATGGGGTCTTCAGATTCTCGTCCCAGATTAGGATCGCCCAGCCCTCATCGACGGCGTCCCGCGCTATTTGACCTCGACGATCGGTCGCCAGCACCGACACCACGGGACCATAGACCCGACCCCCAAGGTAGTGACCTCCGCCCCCCGAGGTTCGCCCGTGGCTCCTTCACGTTGGGCCGCTTCAGCCCGAAATCAGAGCGGCCCCCGCTCCAACCCTCCACGCGCCAGTCTCGGTCCTTCTGCAGCGCCAGGAACACGCCTGACCATGACCGACCCTCGACATCCTCGAATTCGACCACGAGCGCCGTCCTCGATCGGCGTACCCGCTGCTTGCCGCGGCGCTGGATCGTGTCCATGCGGGCCGGGAAGGGTCCCACCTCGCCGGCCCGTTGCGCTTTCCCTTGGGCGCTGATCTGGGCGACGATCGCCTCCCATGCGCTCTGCATCTCCGGCCAGGATGCTACGGCGGTGCGCGAGCAACTGCCACCCAGGCACGGCAGGGACCGATGGCAGGGGGCCTGGATAGGTTCCCCTTCCGACGAGGGCCAGCTAGGGTGAAGGGGTGCCGGATTGGCCCGCGCCTCATCAGCGCGCTGTATGGCAGGGTTCGCCGCCGGGCTTGCATTGCTAGCGGTCCGTAACTACGAAACCCTTTCCCCGATGCTGGCTCACGAGGCCGCCGCAGCGGGACCCGACGGAAGAGATCGCGTTCGGTGGAGCCTGCTGAACTGCGCCGGCGTTGAACGCGCTCGCTGTCTCGAGCGCGGGGCCTGGACGAAGGTCGAGATCCGGGGGCCATTGATGACGGTGGCAAGGCCAGGCGGGTCATTGCGACGACGTTCCGCACGGATCCGTCGTCGCCGTCGGAGACCGCTACGCAAGTCCTCGAGTGGGTGGTTGGCCGGGGGCACGCGGGTGGCGATGCTCCGGTGATGGGGGAGGAGCACCGCTGAGTTGTGATGGCAGCGACGACGGTGACCAGAGCTACGAACCTGGCTTCTGCGCTCCGCCAGGAAATGCCGGCACTCCTGCACCAGCATCATCTCCACGGGCTCGCGATCGGGATCTGCGACCGGTCTGATCTGCTTTGGGCCGACGCCTTCGGTGTTGTGGCCTCCGGTAGGAGCGATCCCGCGACAACGGCCACCATGTTCAGCGTCCAGTCGATCTCTAAGGCGTACACAGCGTTGATTGAACCGCCCCGGGTTTGATGGAGACTTCATTCCGTGAGGAGATGGAGTCGATGAGTGTAGGAAGGCCGTCGAGGTACACGCCGGAGCTGAGGGAGCGTGCGGTGGGCATGGTGTTCGAGCTGACGG
>DATAXV010000229.1:0-10520 GCA_036272915.1 Candidatus Dormiibacterota bacterium | reverse complement strand
CTCCCTCCGGCCGGCGCCGATCCCGCCCCTCAGGCGCCCCGGAGCGCCCCGCCCCGGCGCCAGACGACCAGGGCCGCCCCGCCCAGGACCACCACCCACGCGGCCATCACCAGCGGCAGCAGCGGGTTGATGGCCTGCCCGCCGACGAGCTCCCGGCCCAACTGGCCGATCTGGTACGAGGGCAGGAACTCGCTGATGGTGTGAAGCACGGAGGGAAACATCGAGCTGGGGAAGAAGAGGCCGCCGCCGAAGCCGAGCAGCATCATCAGGAAGCCCTGGACGGGCTGGGCCGCCTGGGCGTCGAGCACCAGCCCGAGGATCAGGCCGAGGAGGGCGAACGGCGCCGAGCCGAGGATGACGAGGGCGAAGAGGCCGGCCCACTGCTCCGGGCCGAGGCTGACGTGCCCGACGAGGATGCCGCACAGGGAGACGAGGATGCTGCCGGGGATGACGAGGACTATCGCCTGGATCAGCTTGGCGGCGAGCCAGGTCGACGGCGAGAGCGGGGTGATGCGCAGCAGCCGGGTCCAGCCCGACGCCCGCTCCGCCGGGAGCGAACCGGTGTTGGCGCCCGTCGCCGCCACCAGCGCGCCGTAGCAGGCCATCGAGACGAGGATGTACTTGGAATAGCCGATGCCGGCGATGTGGGCGTTTCCGAAGATGCCGTTGAAGATCAGGTAGATGATCGAGGGCACCAGGGTGCTGATGGCGACGAAGCGCGCGTTGCGCATCGTCTTCATGATCTCGAAGCGGGTGTAGGCGAGCATGGGGTCCTCCTTCGGGGGTCGGGTCAGCGGCCGTCGCTGGTGAGGGAGACGAGGGCGTCCTCGAGGCCGGCGCCGGTGACCTGCAGGTCGCGGATCGGCTGGCCGAGCGCGTAGAGCGCGCCGACGGTGGCGTCGGCGTCCGACGAGTGGATGGACACATCGTGCCCGTGGACGGTCACGTCGGCGGCGCCGGGCAGCGCGCGGATCCGGTCCGGGTCGGGATCGGCTAGGGTGCAGCGGACCAGCCGGAAGGAGGCCGCCGCCCGGATTCCGGAGGGCGTGCCCTCGCGAATCAGCCGACCCTTCTGCAGAACCAGGATGCGGTCGGCGTAGGTGTCGGCCTCCTCCATGTAGTGGGTCGCGAAGAGCACGCCGGCCCCGTCGGCGGCGACGGCGCGGACGATCGACCAGAAGCGGCGCCTGGCCTCCATGTCGAGGGCGACGGTCGGCTCGTCGAGGAAGAGGAACCGCGGCCTTCCGGCCAGGGCCATGGCGAAACGGACGCGCTGCGTCTGGCCCCCGGACAGCTTCTGCAGCCACCGGTCGCCGAGATCGCTCAGACCGGCCAGGTCGAGTACCTCCTGGCGGGTGCGGACGTTCCCGTAGAGATTGCAGACCAGGTCGATCACGTCGCGGATGCGGCAGCCGGCGGGGAACGCGCCGGTCTGGAGCATGCCCCCGACCTGCCCCGCCGTGACCGCCTGGTGGGGCGTACCGCCAAGGACGCTGACCCTGCCCGAGTCCGCGCTCCGAAGGCCGAGCAGCAGGTCCATCGCGGTCGACTTGCCGGCGCCGTTGGGCCCCAGCAGCGCCACCGTCTCGCCCATCTCGACCCGGAAGCTGAGCCCGTCGAGCGCCTGCACGTGGCCGAATCGCTTGCTGACGTGGTCGAAGGCGACGGCATCGACGCCGCGCCCGCCGTTGAATTCGCTCATGCTCCGAGTCTTGGTCCGGACCCGCCGTTGACACATCGGCGCGGGGCTGGATTTCGGGCGTGTACCCGAGGGTGGAGGAGCGGTCTACCCGGGGTCGGCGGAGAGCCCCTTGCGGAAGGCGTAGGCGACCGCCTGGGCGCGGTCGCGCGCGCCGATCTTGCTGAAGATGCTGTTGATGTGGGTCTTGACCGTGCCCTCGCTGACGAAGAGGCGCGACGCGATCTCGCGGTTGCTGAGCCCGCTCGCGACGAGACCGAGGACCTCGGCCTCGCGAGCGGTCAGCCCGTCGGGCAGGGCCGGCCGGGAGGCGGCGCCGCGGGCTGCTACGGCGTCGAGGAGCCGGGCCTGGACGGACGGCTCGAGCAGGGTCTCGCCGCCGGCCACCGTCTCGATCGCCTTCCTGATCTCCTTGCCGCCCGAGTGCTTGGTCAGGTAGCCGCGGGCGCCGGCCTCAACGGCGGAGAGGATCGACTGGTCGTCGGCGTGGGTGGAGAGCACGATCACGCGCGTGCCGGGGTGCTCCTCGTGGACCCGCCGCGTGGCCTCGATGCCGTCCACGACGGGCATGCGCAGGTCCATCAGGGCGACGTCGGGGACGGTGCGGGCGACCAGCTCCAGGGCCTCGGCGCCGTTGGCGGCGGTGCCCGCCACCTCGATGCCGGGCATGAGCTCCAGCATCGTGACCAGGCCCTCGCGGATCAGGGTCTCGTCGTCGACGACGACCACCCGGATCACGCCGGCACCCAGAGCCGCACCTGGAATCCGCCGGGCATGCTCCCCGACTCGAAGCGGCCGCCGAGCAGGGCCGCCCGCTCGCCGATGCCGGTCAGGCCGTAGCCGGAGGAGGCGAGAGAGGGCTTCGGCCGGCCTAGGTCGGAGACGGTGAGCTCGATTCCCCGCTCGGCCCCGTAGACGAGACGGACGGTGACCTCGGTGGCGTCGGCGTGGCGGCGGATGTTGGTCAGGGCCTCCTGTGCGGTCCGGTAGATGGCGACGCCGGCCTCGGGGGAGACCGGCACCCTCTCGCCGACGATCTCGAACCGGGAACGGACCCCCGTCTCGGTCTCGAACTGCCGGACCAGCCGGGGGACCGAGTCCGGTCCCGGCGGGCTCTCGCCGCGGAGGGCGGCGACGGCCTGGGCCGTCTCCTCGATGCCCGCCCGGGCCAGTCGCTGCGCGCGATCGACCGCTCCCAGCGCGCGGGGGTCGCCCGGCCGCTCCTCCATCAGCATGCGGGCGCTCTCGAGCTGGACGGAGAGGCGGTCAGGGTGTGGGCGAGCACGTCGTGGACCTCGCGGGCCAGTCTGGCGCGCTCCTGCTCGGCGATGCGCTCGTGCTGGAGGCGGCGCTGCCGCCTGCCGAACATCGGGCCCACATACATAAGAAGGATGACAAAGCCTCCGTAGGCGGTCCAGCCGGGGCTGACGTGCCCGTGCGCGGCGACGACGAGGATGCCCAGGTAGGCGAGGACGGTGGGGCCGAGCATGACGAGTCCGGGAACGCCGATCCGGCCCAGCCAGAGGATGGAGACGCCGAGGGCGTATAGGCTCGGCCCGTACCAGCCCTGTACGGCGACCGACGCCAGCGTGGCGAGGATGAGGGCGAGGACCAGCGTCGTGCGCTCGCGCGGCCGGTTCCTCCCCTGGCGCAGGCAGGCGGCGATCTGGACGGCGACGATGGCCAGATCGGCCAGGCCCACCGCGACGATGCGGCCGGGTGTCCACGGGGCGTTCGCGACCTCGTAGGACCAGATCGAGATGCCGACGACGAGGACGACGGCGAAAGGGATCACGAAGCGCCGCGGAAAGCGCACCTCGTTGCCGGAGGGAAAGGACCACGCGACAAGGTCGCCCTGCTGGTCCCGGATCGCGCTCAGAAGAGTGGCGAACGGCTGTACCACACCTAACAGTGTGTCGCCCGCCACCCACTCGGTCCACGGACCCGGGGTGGATTCATGCCCCTAACCCGGGGTGGACCCGACCTCCACCCGGCCGGTCCGCGGCATCGTGCGGCGGGGCCTCGACCTCTTACGCTTGTCGGTGATGAGCGGCTCTCCCCCCGAGCCAGACCTGCAGCAGCTGTCCGCCGAGGAGCTGGACGCGCGGATCGCGGCACTGCGCGGCGAGATGCGCCCGCTCGAGCAGCAGCTGGCCGAGCTGCGCTCGCAGCGCGACGTGGTCGAGACCGAGATCCGCCGGCGTGGGCGGTCGTCGCGGCGCGTCCAGCGGGCGGACATCAAGGACCGGATGCGGTCGGGCACCCTGCCCACCGTGGTCGAGCTGATCGCCGAGGGCGGCGAGGGGGCGTTGGACGCGTACGTCTACAACCTGAAGACGGGGGGCGAGATCCGGCTCGGCTTCCCCGGTGCGCGTCACCAGCAGATCGCCTTCAGCGACGGCAAGCGCACGCGCCAGGCGGCGACCGTCGAGGACGGCGCCGCGCTCTACGCCGCCGGATGGTTCCTGGGCACCCCCGGAAGGCCCGGGATCAGGGTCCATTTCCCGGGCACGCGCCAGGAGCGTCTCGCCGATCCGGAGGAGGTCTTCGTCCGTCCCGACGCGTGAGCGCGGGCCGCTGTCGCGGACCTGTTTTGTTCCCGAATGTGATTCTAATGGTGGTAGGATTCACGCCTATGAGTCTTCTCGCGATCAAGGAGCGCGGACAGGCCGCGCGCGACGAATTGGGTAAGACCTACGACGCGCTCCGCGAACTGGTTGCGGAACGCGTGAACGAGGTCGATGGCAAGGCGTTGCGGAACCGGGGAACGGATCTGGCCGGCTCGGTAAGGAAGGCGGCCAACAAGCGGATCGGCAAGCTGCCGGTGAACCGCAAGCAGCGCCGGAGCTTCCCGGTGGTGCCCGTGGTCATCATCGGTGCCGCCGCCCTGGGGGCCGCGGCCGTCACCGCCTACTTCCTCTACGACCGCAATCGTCGAGACATGGTCCGCGACCGCGTCAACCAGGTCGGCACCGCCGCTCGGGAGCGGTACGTGCAGCTGGGTGGCGTGAGTGGCGCGGTCCAGACCGTGACCAGCCGGGTCCGCGGGAACGGCAGCCAGAACGGCGCCGACCTGAGGGTCAGGGTCGAGGCCGCCATCGCCGCCGGCGAGGAGCTGCCCGGTGGTCTGCAGATCGACGTCGAGGGCCGCACCGTGTACCTGAAGGGCGAGGTCGCCGACGCCAAGGCCGCCGACGCGGCCGCCGAGCGGGCGCACTCGGTCGACGGAGTCGTGGCGGTGGTCAACCGCACCACCACCCCTTCCCCCAACCACAGCCGGTAGGCCTCAAGTAGCACCCAGCCTCAAGGCCGCCGAGCGCGGCGAGCCCTCATATGTCTGGCGCTCGGGCCAGGACCGCCGCCTGCGGATGATCCAGGAGGCGGTGCCTGGCCTGGCCGAGGCCCGCGTGCTCGACGACGGCTGCGGGATCGGGACCTACGTCCGCCGTCTCGCACCCCACGTCGGCGAGGTCTACGGCATCGATTTCGAGCTCGACCGCGTCCGTGAGGCCGCGGCCACCCCCGAGCGGCCCCTCGTCCTCTGCGCCGCCGGCGAGCACCTGCCCTTCCCCGACGGCACCTTCGACGTCGTCATCTCCAACGAGGTCATCGAGCACGTCGCCGACGACGGCATGGCCATGGCCGAGATGGCGCGCATCCTCCGCCCCGGGGGGCGTGCCGTGATCTTCTGCCCCAACCGCTGGTATCCGGTCGAGCAGCACGGCGTCTACTGGCTCGGCCAGTACCACTTCGGCAACATCCCCCTCGTCAACTATCTGCCCGATCCGCTGCGCAACCGGCTCGCGCCCCACGTGCGCACCTACACGCGGCGCGGGCTGCTGCGCCTCATTGACGGGCTGCCCCTGCGGGTCTGCCTGCACACGCGGATCTTCGGCGGCTACGACAACCTGGCCAACCGGTTCGGCGGGCTGGGAAGGGGGGTGCGCAGCGCCATGCACGGCGCTGAGCGAACGCCGCTGCGAGCGCTCGGTCTCTCCCACCTGCTGGTCCTCGAGAAGACCGTCTGACGGCGATGCGCCCGGAAGCGCTCCGGTCGAGTTCGGAGCCCCCCCGCGTCACCCGCTCCGACCCCTCCGCGCGGCGAGGCTCGTCGGCGTGTTGCCCACGCGTACAATCGGTGACCCGATGACGCCCAGCGACGTTTCAGTGTCCACCGAGACCCTCCCCGGGAGCCGGATCGGGGTGATGATAGAGGTCCCTCCGGCACGTGTCGAGGAAGCCTTTCGGCGGACTCTGGACCGGCTCGGACGCCGCGTCAAGGTCCAGGGCTTCCGGCCCGGGAAGGCGCCTCAGGCGCTGATCGAGGCGAAGCTCGACCCGGATACCCTGCGCAGCGAGGTCGCCGAGACGCTCGTCGGAGGGGTGCTCTCCGAGGCGCTCCGCGACCACGAGATCCGGCCCATCGACCAGCCGCAGGTTGAGATCCAGGAGCTCGACCGGGGACGTCCCGGCCGCTTCCTGGCCCGGGTCAGCGTCCTCCCCAAGGTGGAGCTGCCCGACCTGTCGACGCTCCATATCGACCTCCCTCACAGCGAGGTCACGGACGAGCTCCTGCAGACCCGCATCGACGTCTTTCGCGAGCGCTTCGCCGAGATCGAGCCGGTGGAGCGGGAGGTCCAGGAGGGCGACATCGTGGTCGGCGACCTCAAGGTCTACGTGGACGAGGAGGAGCTGCCCGAGGAGGCGCGTGCCGCGCTGGAGCTGCCCCTCGACGGCGACCAGCTCGTCCCCGAGCTGAAGGAGGCCCTGCTCGGCCGCTCCATCGGCGATGTGGTCAACGCCGACGTCCACATGAGCGCGGAGCACGAGAACCCGCGGCTGAAGGACAAGGACGCGGGCCTCGAGGTCACCATTCAGGGGCTCAAGGAGAAGCGCGTCCCCGAGCTCGACGACGAGCTGGCCAAGCAGCTCAGCGACGGCGCGTACGAGACCGCCGACGCCTACCGCGAGTCGGTGCGCGAGGAGCTGGTGGAGAACGCCGCCCGCCGCGACAAGCTCGAGGGGGAGGAGCGGGCGCTGACCGCCGTCGCCGAGGCCGTCGAGCTGGAGCTGCCCGAGGCGCTCATCGACTGGCGTGTCGACCAGCGCATCGAGAACCTCACTCATCAACTCTCGCACCAGGGCCTGCGCCTCGAGCGCTACCTCGAGTACATGGGCAAGACCGAGGCCGGGTACCGCGCCGAGATCCGCGGCGACTCCGCGACCGAGGTGAAGGTCGACCTGGTCCTTGACGAGGTCGGCGACCAGTTCGAGATCGACCCGGCCGGAGAGGAGGTGCTGGAGGAGCTGCGCGAGAACGCGGGCGACCTTGCCGAGCACACCCCGGTGGAGCAGCTGGAGAAGGACGAGGGCGCCGTCGCCCTGTTCCGCCGCCGCCTCATCCGAAGGCGGACGCTGGAGCAGCTGGCCGAGCTCCTCAGCCAGAACCCGGCGCCGGAGACCGAGAACCAGGCTGAGACGGAGGAGCCCACCGCGGGTGCCGCCGCCGGCAGCGACGAGGGAGTCTGAACTCGATGACAGCGACCTACAATCGAAGCGTGGAGTTCCGCGGAGCTGGCGATGCGATGGACGCCCTCGTCCCCATGGTGGTGGAGAGCACCAACCGTGGTGAGCGCGCGTTCGACATCTACTCCCGGCTCCTCAAGGATCGGATCGTCTTCATCGGCACTCCGATCGACGACCAGATCGCGAACCTCGTCATCGCCCAGCTCCTCTTCCTCCAGAGCGAGGATCCGGAGAAGGAGGTGTCGGTCTACATCAACAGCCCCGGCGGTCACGTCAGCGCCGGGCTCGCGATCTACGACACCATGCAGTTCATCAAGCCGGTGGTCTCCACCATCTGCATCGGCATGGCCTACTCGATGGGAGCGATCCTGCTCGCCGGCGGTTCCGGCGGGCACCGGTACGCACTCCCGCACTCCAACATCCTCATCCACCAGCCGCTCGGCGGGATGCAGGGCCAGGCGACGGACATCCAGATCCACGCCCGCGAGATCCTGCGCACCCGGGAGCTGCTCAACGGAATCCTCTCCAGGCACTGCCACCAGCCGATCGAACGCGTCGCTCAGGACACCGAGCGCGACTTCTTCATGACGCCCGAGCAGGCAAAGGAGTACGGCCTGATCGACGACATCATCTCGGCCCCGCCAAAGGTGGCGGAGCCCGCGGATGCGGTCGGCAGCCGGGCCTAAGAGCAAGGGGGCTGAGGAGCCATGATCTTTCGCCGCTGGAAGGATAAGGACGGGGATGTGGTCCGCCACCGCCCGCGATGCTCGTTCTGCGGAAAGGAACGTGGCGAACGCGGCGTGCAGCTGGTGGCGGGAGCCGGCGTCTACATCTGCAGCGAATGTGTGAGCCTGGCCAGTGAAATCCTTCGGGGGCACAATCCCCCGGCCCCGGCGTAGGGTGGAGGCAGCCCTATGAGTGAGCGCGAAGACCGCCGCCGCTATACCCGTTGCTCTTTCTGTGGCAAGGGGCAGGATCAGGTCCGCAAGCTTGTGGCCGGTCCCGGCGTCTACATCTGTGACCAGTGCATCGACCTCTGTCAGGAGGTCCTCGAGGAGGACAACCGGTCGACCGGCTCGAAGAAGGCCAAGGCCGGGTTCATCCCCAATCCTCAGACCATCTCCTCAGCCCTCGATCAGTACGTGATCGGGCAGGAGCAGGCCAAGCGAACCCTGGCCGTGCAGGTCTACAACCACTACAAGCGCGTCTCCGCCTCGAAGATGGTCGGCGACGTCGAGCTGGAGAAGTCGAACGTCCTCCTGGTCGGGCCCACCGGATGCGGCAAGACCTATCTGGCCAGGACCCTGGCCAAGATCCTGGACGTCCCCTTCGCCATCGCCGACGCCACCAGCCTGACCGAGGCCGGCTACGTCGGCGAGGACGTCGAGAACATCCTCCTCCGCCTGATCCAGGCGGCCGACTTCGACATCAGCCGCGCCGAGCGCGGGATCATCTACATCGACGAGATCGACAAGATCGCCCGCAAGTCGGACAACCCGTCGATCACGCGCGACGTCTCCGGTGAGGGCGTCCAGCAGGCGCTGCTCAAGATCCTGGAGGGCACGATCGCCAACGTCCCGCCGCAGGGCGGGCGCAAGCACCCCCACCAGGACTTCATCCAGATCAACACGACCAACATCCTGTTCATCTGCGGTGGCGCCTTCGACGGCCTGGAGCAGATCATCGAGCGCCGCATCGGGCGGCGGCTGATCGGCTTCTCCTCCACCGACCAGGAGCTGAACCGGCTGGAGCGGGCCAAGGTCTTCTCCGAGATGAAGGTCGAGGACCTGCTCAAGTACGGCTTCATCCCCGAGTTCATCGGCCGCCTGCCGATTCAGGTGACGCTGGACCCGCTCAGCGAAGAGGACATCGTCCGCATCCTGACCGAGCCCAAGAACGCGTTCGTGAAGCAGTACCAGAAGTTCTTCAGCCTGGACAACGTCGAGCTCGAGTTCGAGCCGGAGTCGCTGCAGGCGATCGCCTCGCTGGCGGCGGGCCGGGGCACAGGTGCCCGCGCCCTCAAGTCGATCATCGAGGAGATCCTTCTCGACACCATGTTCGACATCCCGTCGCGACCCGAGATCAAGCGCTGCACCATCACCGTCGACTCCGTCGAGCGACACGCCGCGCCGCTCTACGAGTTCGGTGACGACAGCGAGACCTCGATCGTCGAGGAGAGCGCCTGACCGGAACCGGAGAGGGCGCCGCCGTACCGAGCAGCGGCGCCCCACCGTTCCGTCCGGCCTTACCGGGCGGTCATCGGAGACGCAGGCGGAGCGCCACCATCGCCTGCGCGGAGAAGCCGAGCGACCGGTAGAGACCCTCCCCCTGGGAGGTCGCGTTCAGGTCGACGTGCTGCACGTCACGAGTCCGCATCCACTCCACCAGCGCGCTCATGGTCGCCCGGGCATAGCCGCGGCGGCGCCATGCGGGGTCGGTGGACACGTTGGCGATGTGGCCGACATCGCCGCCTCCGCCGAACGAGCTGGGAAGGTGGCGATCCAGCCAGCCGACGGAGCAGGCGGCCAGCCGTCCCGGAGCGCGGTCGACGACGAACCCGGCGAACCTCTCGACGTCGGCGAGGCGCTCCGTGAAGTGGTCCGTCACCATCGCGCGCCACTCCTCGTCCAGCGCAGCCACGTCCCTGCCCATGTCGGCGAACATCTGGACACGGAGCCGGGTGAGCTCCGGGGCATCGTCGGTGCCGGCGCGGCGAACGGAGATGGACATGCGTCCAGTCTGGCCGCCGGGACCGGCCCCACGCAGGGGGCAGCGGCGACGGGTCTCATGCCGTCGGCGAACCGAGTTCCTGCGGCAGGAGGTCGCCGGTCTGGACCAGGAGCCGGGCGTGGTGGTCGACCACCCGGCGCATGACGTCGTCCAGAGCACCCACCACCACCGCCGCCGCGGCGGCGAGCACCGCCAGTGGGATGAGGTTTCCGAGCAGCTTTCCGGTTCTCGGGCTCATGACCTCAGCCTGGGGTACGGCCCCGGGGCCGAGTCGTCAGCGAATGCGCAGGGAACTGTCGGACTCTGTGGACCGCCCCGCGCGGCCTCGTGCGATCAGTCGTCGCGCGGGAGGGTCAGCTCGCTCTCGTGGCGGCCGAACTGCTCCTCGAGGAAGCGCCCGTTGGCCAGCAGCCCCTCAAGGTCCTGCCGAAGCATGCCCTCGGCAACCTCGTCGAGCTTCCGGTCGAGCAGGCCGAGCGGTTCGACGAGCAGCTGGCGGCTGCTTCGCCCGTCGCTCGTGAGCGGCGCGTCCGGGTGGTGGGGGGGCCGGCTGAGGTAGGCGTTC
>DATAXV010000228.1:0-28340 GCA_036272915.1 Candidatus Dormiibacterota bacterium | reverse complement strand
GGTCGGAGAGGAAGATGTCGATCGGGCCGGTCCCGGTCTCGAAGAGGAGGCGCCAGACGAGCGCGTTGACGAAGGTGGGGATGATGTAGGGGAGCAGGGCGATGGCGCGGAAGAGGGACCGGCCGCCGAAGCGCTCGTTGTAGACCAGCGCCGCTCCCAGGCCGACCGGGACGATCACCACCGTCGTCGCCAGCGAGAAGATGACGCTGGCCTTGATCGAGCCCATCAGCGAGCCGAACAGCGCCCCCTGCGGGCTAAGGGTCTCCACGTATTGGCGAAGGCCGACGAAGGGGGCGTGGAGCCAGTCCGAGATCGTGTACTGGTTGAGCCCGGTGACGCTCACCCAGAAGGCGAAGAGCATGGGGATGAACACGATCAGGCCGAGCAGGATCAGGCTCGGCCCCATCATCCAGTAGGGCGGCCTCCGCAGCTGCGGCCGCCGCAGCCGGCCGATCAGGCCCCGGCGCGAGACTTCAGCCATCTGGCCTGGCGCTCAGGGCTGCTGCGCAAGCGCCGACTGCAGCTGGGTGTTGGCCTGGGTCAGCGCCGATTTCAGATCGGACGACTTGAAGGTGCCTGTGCTTGCGATCTGGCCCGCCATCTGGTTGACCGCCTGGCCCATGTAGACCTCGAGCTGTCCCCAGGCCCCGCTGAACGCGGTCGGGTACGACTTCTCCTCGGCGGGCACGAAGACGTTCCACGGTGACTTCTTGGTCTCGGGGTACTTGGTGAACGTGGCCCAGGTGACGGGGACCTGCGCGTCCTGCTTGAAGAACTGGTACTGGATCTCGGGCGAGACCATCAGCTTGATGAGCTCGAAGGCCAGCTCCTTCTTCGGCGACCACTTCGAGATCGACCAGTACTGCCCGGAGACGAAGCCCTGCGCCGGCCTGCCGCCCTTGGGCAGCGAGTGCCTGCCATAGGGGATGGTCGGGTTGCTGGTCCAGGCGTAGCTGCCCGCCACCGGCGAGGCGTTGAAGGCGGCGATCCCGCCCGGCCCGGCGAGCGGGATCATCCCGATCGTGCCGGTGGCGAAGGCCTTCGACATATCGGCGCCGGTGTAGGTCGCGTCGGTCCTGGCGGCGATGCCGAACTTCGCCGCCCAGTTCAGCCAGAACGAGACCGCCTCCTCCACCTCGGGGGAGTCGAGCAGCGCCGTCTTGCCGTCGCGGCTGATCATGTCGCCGCCAAGCTGGGTGGTGAACAGCCAGGTGTAGTGCCAGGGGTCGAAGCCGTCGGCGTAGTCGGCGACCGCCCCGTACTGGTTCTTGCCAGCTCGGGTCATCTCCTTGGCGTACTCCACGAACTCGTTCCAGGTCGTGGGCGGCTTGGAGATGCCGGCCGCCCGGAGGAGCTTGGTGTTGTAGACCATGGCGTAGGGGTTGGCGGTCTTGGGCACCGCGATCAGGTGGTTGGGCGACGGGCCGGCCATCGCCAGCTGCGCCTCGATGAAGGCCTTCTTGCCGCCGAGCTCGTCCCACATCGAGCTGGTGATGGTCTCGAACGACTTGCTCGAGTAGGCGGTCGGGATCAGCGTCGAGCCGAACTCGAAGATGTCGGCCCCGGAGTGGGCGGCGGCCGAGGTCTCGAGCTTGGCCAGCTCCTCGGACGAGGAGGCGTAGGTGTCCCAGGTGAAGGACGACCCTGGGAACTTCCTCTTGAACAGGTCCAGGAGGACGTTCATGCCCTGCGCCTGCTGGGCCGGGTACGAGGTGTCCTTACCGATGAACAGCGACAGCGTTCCCGGCTGCACCTTGCCGCCGCCGCTCGACTTGGCCTGTGCCGTGGTGCCGCAGATGATGGTCGGGAAGGCGGTCGCCCCGGCGGCTCCCAGCCCGGCCATGCTCAGGAAGCGGCGGCGGCTGACGGCGGTCCGTCCAGACGCACTGATTCCTGGTCGCGTCATCGCGCTCCTCCCTCCTCGTTCCATAGGTCCTGCGACCGGCGTGGAACGCTCGTCGGCGCCCGTCCGGAGTCTGGCCCCGGACGGATCATGCTAACTTGGTGCACATAGTACCCCGGGCTTCGCGGGACGGCATGGAAAATCCGGATCCGGTGCCGTCGAATCGGGTGAGCCTGAACGTCGAGGGCGGAGGGCCCCTCTACCAGCAGCTCCGCCAGGATCTCTTCGCCCGCATCCGCAGGGGCGAGTTCCCGCCCGGAGGCCTGCTTCCCTCGGAGAGCCAGATCTGCGAGCGATACTCGGTCAGCGTGACCACGGCCCGCCGAGCCCTGCTCGAGCTCGTGAAGGAGGGGGTGGTCCGCCGGCGGGCGGGTGTCGGCACGATCGTGACCACCGGGCTGCGCCGGGCGCACGTTACCTTCGCCATGATCAGCGACGAGGCCGATTCCTGGCGCGAGGTGTCAGCGGCCATGGCCGAGATCATCGGCGGGATCGGCGAGCTCACCTGGCAGCGCGACTCCTCCTTCTCCACGACCAGCGTGGACGAGGCGGGCGCGGTCGCCTTCCTGACCGAGCTGACCCGGGCCCGACGCACGGACGGGGTCGTCCTGCGCACCGCGAACGACATCCGCGAGGACCAGCTGCAGGCGCTGGAGGCGGGCGGCATGCCCTACGTCGTCATCAAGCGGGAGCTGCGCGGCCGGCCCATGAACTGTGTCGTCACCGACGACTACCAGGGCTCCCGCGAGATGACACGGCACCTCATCGGCCAGGGGCACGGCCGGATAGCCTTCGTCTGCGCCAAGCCCGAGCTGACCATGACCCGGGAGCGGCTGGCCGGCTATCGCGACGAGCTGGCGGCGGGGGGCATCCCCCTGGAGAGCTCGCTGATCCGCCTCCAGGAGAGCTTCACCGAGGGCGCCGGACACGCCGCGGCTCGCTCGCTCCTGGGCGAGCGCCACCGACCGACCGCGATCTTCAGCGCCAGTGACACCATGGCCGTGGGCGCGTACCGCGCAGCCGCCGAGCTCGGCCTCGGCATCCCCGACCAGGTCGCGATCGCCGGCTACGACGACATCGCCCCGGCCGCGCTGCTCCAGCCCCCGCTGACCACGGTCAGGACCTCGTACCACGACTTCGGGCTCCGGGCGGCGGAGCTTCTCCTGGACCTGATCGAGGGCCGCCTGGACGGACCCCGCCGGCACATGGTCCCACACCTGCTGCAGGTGCGGGCCTCCACCGGCAAGCCGCCAGCCGAGATCCGGACCCCCCTTCAGCCTGGGCGGCCGACCGGCCATGCCGGCGTCCACCAGCGGATCCGCGTGCAGGGAGACCAGCCGGAGGCGGGCCTCCTGGCTGGCGCCATCCGATCCTGCTGGCTGGAGGCGCTGGAGCCCGGCCGTGCACACGGATCGGAGACGGCGGAGGTTCTCGTACTCGACCTTGGCCGCGGGCTGGAGTCCTCGCTCCAGCGGGCCGTGACCGAGGGCGAGGCGATGGCCCGCCTGATGGCACCAAGGGCCGGCACCCTGCTCCTGGTGGCACTTGGCTCGGGCACCGTCGGCGCCGTCAGCGCCGGGGCCAGGGCCGCGCTCGAGGAGGTCGCGAGCAGCCTCAACACCCGCTGGAAGGGGCGGGGGGTGCGGGTGAACGCCGTTCTCGCCGCCGGTCCCGCCGCACCCGGTCTCCCCGGGCCGTGCCGGTTCCTACTCTCGCCGGACGCGGCCAGAGTCGGCGGTCAGATCCTGATCGTCACGGACGAAGCCCTCGAGCCTGGCTTCCCGGCGGGGCGAGGCGCAGGCGGCTCCCGATACCGGTCGTGATGGCGGCCGCTCCGGTTCATGCCCGGCGTCGCCCGGCCTTCATCTCCGTCCCGTACCCTCGTCGCCTGCATGGAGAACGCGACCAGGCGCTGCCATCGTCGCTGATCCCAGGGCGACGGCGCTCGAACATCACCACCTCGTAGCTGTCTTCAAGGCGCTCGGCGACGGGGTCATCGAGGCTGGTCGGCGCCGGGGTCCCGTGCACGATCAGGAGCGGCGGCCTGGAGCCTCTCCTGAAACGTGATCCGAGTGCCGTCCGGCGACTCCACGGTTTCGGTGGTCATCACACCCCCCGATCCGACTGGCATCCCCAACCACGGTCGGCTCTGAGCGGGCGGTGGTCGCGCTCAGGACTGGGCGACGGCACACCTATCATGTCGGCCATGTACGAGGTGGTGCTGCGGGGCGGGATCGTGGTCACCGGCGCCATGGAGGGTCTGGCCGACATCGGCATCGAGGATGGCGTCGTCGCCCAGCTCGGCGGCAGCATGGAGGGCCGTCGGGAAATCGACGCAACCGGTCTCCACGTGCTGCCCGGGGGTATCGACGTTCACGTCCATCTGAGCACGCCACACGAGCAGCGGCCCGGTGAGGAGGTGTGGGTCGACGACTTCCGCTCAGGGTCCCAGGCCGCCGTTGCCGGAGGCGTGACGACGATCGGGAACATGACCTTCCAGCGCGCGGGTGAGAGCCTGCACGCGGCGCTGGAGCGGGACCACGAGCTCGCCCGCGAGCAGGCCCTAATCGACTACGTGCTCCATCCGGTGGTCACCGATCCCCGGCCCGAGGTCGTGGCCGAGATCCCTCAGCTCGCCGCCGAGGGACACACCAGCATCAAGGTGTTCATGGTCTTCCCGGAGTTCGACAGCCGGATTGCCGAGTACACGCGGGCGATCGCGGCGGCGGGCAGGGCCGGCTCGTTGACGATGATCCACTGCGAGGACAGCAACGCCATCCACTGCGCCTGCGAGGCGCTGCTGGCCGCGGGACGTGGTCAGCTGTCGAACTTCCCGGCCAGCCGCCCGGTCTTCGCCGAGCAGGTCGCCGCACAGCGTGCGGTCGGCATCTGCCGATCGACGGGGGCTCCCATGTACGTCGTGCATCTCTCCTCGCAGGCGGCGCTCGACGTGTGCCGCGACGCCCGCGCCGACGGGGTGCCCCTTTTGGTCGAGACCAGGCCCATCTACCTCCACCTGACCGAGGAACGATTCGCGGAGCCCGACGCGGGCAAGTACGTGGGGGCGCCCGCCCTGCGCTCCGGTTCCGATCGCAGCCGGCTCTGGAACGGCCTGCGGGCGGCGGACATCCAGACCTGCTGCACCGATCACGCGCCGTGGAACCTGCGACAGAAGTTGGATCCCTCTCTGAACGTGGCCACGGCCCGGCAGGGCGTCGCCGACCTGGAGACGATGCTGCCCATGCTGCTGTCGGAGGGCGTGGGACCGGGCCAGCTGACGCCGTCGCGCTTCGTCGAGGTCACCAGCACCAACGCCGCCAAGCTGTTCGGCCTCTATCCAGGCAAGGGCACCATCGCCGTCGGTTCGGACGCGGACCTGGTGGTCTGGGATCTGAGCGACCGTCGGACCGTGGACGGCGCGCGGATGCGCTCACGTGCCGGGTACTCCGTGTACGACGGCTGGGAGGTGACGGGCTGGCCGGCGATGACCCTCAGCCGGGGTGAGGTCATCTTCGAGCAGGGGGTGATCAGTGGACGGCCCGGGCGTGGGCGGTGGCTGCGCCGAGGGCCGACGCAGCCGCTCTGAATCCCTGGCCGGATGTCTGCGAGGCGGAGGATCTGCAAACGCAAGCACGGAGCACGTGGATCGATGAGGGAGGGGAGGGCGAGACGCGCCCTTCGGGCACTGAGGATCGACGTCCGCGACGAGCCGGTCGAGCTCACCGCTTCGCTGTCCCGGTCGGGGGTGTACCGCGTGCGCCTCGGGTCGGTCGGCGCCGTGCTCAAGGTGACCGGTGCCGATGAGGGTCATGAGGGGGCGCGGCGCGAGCTCGCCTTCTATCAAACGCTGGCGCGCGAGGTGCCCGTGGCGACGCCTCGGCTTCTCGCGTACGTCGACGACGCGGAGCTGACCGCGCTGGTCCTGTCCGCTCACACGCCCGGGCCGGCGGCACGGGATTGGACGCTCTCGGACTGGCTTGAGGTGGCCCGCCAGCTGGCGGCGCTTCACGGCACGCCGCCGCCGACGGACGACTTCTGGCGCCAGCCGCCGTGGCTGCTCACGGTCCTCGCCGCGCCCCCCATCGATCGGGTGTGGAGCTATTGGAGAAGGACCGGCGCGGCGGCTCCGGCGGCGAGGGCGCTGGACGTCACCGGCAGCCTGGCCGACGCGGTCCGCGCGGTCCCGGAGTGCCTCATCCACGGCGACTGCAACGTCGACAATCTGCTCCGCGACGGTGACTGCATCGTCTGGGCCGACTGGCAGGGAGCCGGAGTCGCGAGCCCGGTCGTCGACCTGGCCTTCCTGTGGGGGACGTTCTGGAACCGCCGTGAACGCGTGCCGCCCGATCCTCCCCGGGGCGCCTTCCTCGTCGAGTACGCCGCACATCGTGGCCTCGCCCCGGCTCCGCTGCGGCGGTCGGTGATCGCCGCCGAGCTGGGCATGACCCTGTTCGGTTGGCCCGGGTGGGCAGGCCACCACGGTCAGGACGAGCAGGACCGCACCGCGCGGCGCCTGATCGAACTGGTCGACGACTGGGCGCAGGTCGGGTCGTCCTGACCGCGCCGGCGGGACCGGATGGGGGGCGAGACGAATCGGATTCTGCGTTACCCTGGCGCGGCTCAGGGATCTCGATGTGCGGGCGGATGGTCGCGCACCCGGCGTCTGGGGCCCAGGCAGCGACGAAGCTGCGCCCACCCAACCTCCTGGAGCCGAGTACGAGATGACATCACGCCACGTCGACGCGGGGAAGGGGGAGGAGAAGCACCCCTCGTTCACCGAGTCCGTCCGGGAGCGCCTGCTGACGGTGGGGGACATGGACCCCACGCTTCGCGCCCTGACGCTGACCGCGCTCGGCGCCGTGGTGCTGGTGGCGCTGTTCATCGCCGCGCGCGACCTGCCCATGCCGACCCTCGCCGTCGCCAACTCCGAGGTTCTGCCGGTGCCGATCTTCGGCGCGGCGGTCGCACTCCTGGTCGTCAGTGAGGCGTATCTGCTCGCGGGGGCGCTTCACGCGCACGGCGCCGTCCGCCTCGTCGCCGTCGCGATCTACAGCGGCGCGATGTACCTGACGATCCCGAAGGGCGGTCTCGCCGAGGTGATCTGGTTGGTCCTGCTCGTCGGTCTCTGGGCGGCCGCTCTCACGCTCTGGATCCGTGACCGCAGGAACCGAGGCCCGCGGCCCGAACACACGGCCCACCACCGCCTTCGACTCACCGACTTCTCGATCTGCCTGGCCTTCACGGCCGCCCTCTTCCTCAACGACATCCTCGGCTCGACCACCGCCTGGTTCTCCTCGGAGATCGAGTCGCAGCTGTTCCTGCTCTCCTTCGTGCTCGCCTGCGCGCTGCTGCTGGCCGGGACCGACTTCGCCGAGTGGGCGCAGCTGGTGGCGGAGGGCGCGGTGCTGTTCATCGACCGGCACGTCGCGCAGCTGGTGACCGCGGCCGCGCTGGCCGTCGTATCCGTGGTCATCCTTCTCGACAAGCTCTCCCAGTACGGCTGGACGGACCTGGCCAGCCAGGCCATCGAGGTGCTCCTCCTCATCGGGCTGGTCGCCGCCGCGGTCGGGATGTCGCGGCGCCGCCGGGGCGGGACCAGGGTGCCGGTTCCCGCGGTCCTCGCCGTGATCGCGGTGCTGGTGCTGCTCGTACTCCTGGTCAACCTGCTGCCGATCGTGATTCCGGGGACCACGGCCGACGGCCTCGCCGGGGTCGACGCGCTGGGCTGGGTGCCGATCGTGGTCGCCGCCGTCGTGGTCTGGCTGGCGACCCGCTCGGAGGCCGTCCGCGCGGGAACACTGCTCATCTTCCTCGCCGGGATCATCTTCATCATCGAATCGGGCATCGGCACCGGACCGCGCACCCTGACCGCTCCGTTGAGCGCGTTCGCGGAGGTGAACCGCGGTGGACTCCAGACCGGACTGGCGCTCGCCGCGATCGTCGTCGCCGCCGTCTCCGTCGCCGGTCCGGGCGGCAGGAGGGCGGCCGGCCCGCTGCTCGGTCCGCTTCTGGAGCTGACCGTGGCGCTGCAGATCCTGAGCTGGCTGTGGGACGCCTTCAACGGCGCCATCGTCGGCGGCGCGGATTTCAGCGTCGTGCAGGCCGTCGTCATCGTCATCGCCCTCTTCTGGGACGTGCTCACCTCCGGCGAGGCCGTGACCAACGTGCACGGCGAGCGCGTGCCGCGCCATGCCCGAGTGCTCGTCTACCTCGGCTACGTGATGCTCGTCGCCTGCGCGATCCTCTTCTTCTCCTCGGTCCGGGGCCTCGACCACCAGACGGCGGAGTCCTGGTTCGAGAGCGAGGCGTGGCCGCAGCTGGGCATCCAGCGGCTGGGGGTCCCGCTGGTGGTGGCGATCTTCGTCCTCCGTCTCACCGCCGGACGCCCCGAGAAGATCGAGAAGCCGGTCGAGCCGGTGCCCGAGGGAGCCTGACCGCGGCGATCGTGTCCGATCGCCACGGCAGGTGGAGGGGCGGTTCAGGCCGATGGCTTGATCAGCTCGTCGGTGACCCACCGCGCGACGTTCTCGGGATAGGGGGAGCCCAACCCGAGGACGATGTGCCCGAAGCCGCCGGCGATCGCCGCCGCGATCTCGTCCCGGGTGGTGTCCGGGTGGTCGTAGGAGACGCGCAGGATGATCGATCGGGTGATCGAGGCGGGGTCGCGGCCGATCTCCGCGCAGAGGCGGTCCAGCACGGCGCTGCGACCGACGGCGTCCTCGATGTCGCCACCGGGGATGTTCCACAGGTCGGCATGCTCGGCGACGACGCGCAGCATGGCGGTGGTGCGCCCGGCGATGAGTACAGGCGGATGGGGCCGCTGGAGGGGCTTGGGGTTGCAGAGTGCCCCGGTCAGCTGGACGTAGGTGCCGTCGAAGTCGAACGGCTCGGCCTCGGTCCAGAGCCGTCGGATCACCGTGCACGCCTCGGCGAGGCTCCCCACCGAGTGGGTGAAGTCGTGGTAGGGCAGGCCGAGTGCCTCGTACTCGCGCCGAGCCATCGGGATGGCCGGTCGCGAGCCGGCGCCGATGCCGAAGTCGAGCCGTCCGCCGGAGACGGCATCGACGGTCGCGGCGATCTTGGCCAGCATCGCCGGCGGCCGGAAGCGGTTGCTGGTCACCATGAGCCCGAGGCGGAGCCGCTCGGTTTGCGCGGCGAGGGCGGAGAGCAGCGTCCAGCCTTCGAAGATCGGGCCGTTGGGGTCGCCGGCGATGGGCAGGAAGTGATCGAACAGCCACGCGTGCTCGATCTCCGGGATCGCGTCCGCCTCCCGCCATACGCGCAGGATGTCGGGATAAGTGATCTGTTGCGGGGCCGTCGAGATCCCGAATCGCGGTTGGTTCTTGGCTGACATGGGGTCGGTCCTCCTCGTCGATGGCTGCAGGGCGCGGTCCGCGGGGATCTGGCATCATGAGTAAGCGGAACCTTGCTCCGCCTAACTATACGGAACCTTGCTCCGCTTGTCAGGAATCTTCACACGAGGGAACCGACGATGTTCGACGTCGATGCGGAATCGGAGCGCCCGTCCTCGCGGAAGCGGGCCGACGCCAGGCGCAACGAACAGGCACTGCTGGACGCCGCCGCCGCCGCGTTCGTCGTCTCCGGCGTGGAGGCGCCGGTACGCGACATCGCGGCCAGGGCAGGCGTCGGCATGGGCACCATCTACCGCCACTTCCCGACCCGAGCCGACCTCGTCATCGCCGTCTACCGCCGCCAGGTCGACGCCTGCGCCGAGGCCGGGCCGGAGCTGCTGGCGAGCAGCCGCACTCCGCATGCCGCACTGACGCGCTGGGTGGATCTCTTCGTCGACTTCCTGGTCACGAAGCACGGACTCGCCGCCGCGCTGCAGTCCGACAAGGTCCGCTTCGAGACGCTCCACGCCTACTTCCTCGACCGCCTCGTGCCCGTCTGCGCCGAGCTCCTCGACGCCGCTGCCGCCGCCGGCGAGATCCGCCCCGACGTCGGCGCCTATGAGCTCATGCGTGCCATCGGCAACCTCTGCGCCGGCGTCGAGGGCGACGCGCGCTACGACGCCCGCCGCATGGTCGAGCTGCTCGTCGCCGGGCTGCTTCGGTCCGGCGGCGGCCGGGAGCGTGACTCCGCCTGAGCGGGTGAGCCCGCATCGGACCCTTCCGCGGCGCGGTGGCGAGGCACGAGGCGGGGGAGAATGAGATCCGTGCCCACCCCTCTGAACGGCCGGGTCGCGCTGGTCGCCGGCGCCACCCGTGGCGCGGGACGCGCGATCGCCGTCGAACTGGCCCGGGCCGGCGCCTTCGTGTACGCGACCGGTAGGAGCAGTCGCAGCCACGGGCCCTCGGAGATCGGGCGTCCGGAGACGATCGAGGAGACCGGGGAGCTCATGGCGGCGGCGGGCGGTCTGGGTCGCGCGATGCGGGTCGACCACCTCTCACCGGAGCAGGTCGAGGAGCTGGTGGGGAAGATCGAGGCCGACCACGGCCGTCTCGACCTCCTCGTCAACGACATCTTCGGCGGGGACCGCTACGCGGAGGCGCGCAAGCCGCTCTGGGAGCACGACCTCGCCGGGGGCCTGCGGATGCTGCGCATGGGCGTCGACACCCATCTCATCACCAGCGCCAGGGCGATTCCGCTCATCCTTCGCGGCGGCGGCGGGCTGATCGTCGAGATGACCGACGGCACCTCGAAGATCAACGCCAATGTCCGGGAGGGGGTCGGCTTCTACTACGACCTGGTCAAGGCCAGCGTCGACCGCATCGTCAAGGGCCTCACCCAGGAGCTCGACGAGTACCCGGTGACGGCGGTCGGCGTCACCCCCGGCTGGCTCCGGTCGGAGAACATGCTCGAGGCGTTCGGCGTCACCGAGGGCAACTGGCGGGACGCCTGCAGCGATGTGCCCGGGTTCGCCGTCTCGGAGTCGCCCACCTACGTCGCCCGCGGCGTGGCCGCGCTGGCCGGCGACGCCGACGCATCGAGGTTCACCGGCCAGGTGCTCACATCACGGCAGCTCGCCGACCTCTACGGGGTCACCGACGCCGACGGCTCCCGGCCTGACTGCTGGGGGCTCATCGACGTCTACGGCCTCCATCACGGCGCTCCCGAGGACGTCGACTCCTTCCGCTGACGCGGTGATGGCGCGACAGGCCCCGCACACCCGCCTCCCCGGTGTCCTCGCTCAGGACGCCGGCACGGGCTCGAGCCGGCGGCGTGCCTCCCGGTATTCGCGCCACCGCGTGTACCCGAGCCGTTCATAGAAGGGCGGATCCCAGGCCCAGCCGATGTGGCAGTTCCCGGCGTGCGCGTCCCGGAGCATCTCGGAGGCCCTCACCACCATCTCCGAGCGGACGCCGGAGCGGCGCGCCGATTCGGCGACGCCGACGCAGCCGATGGTCGCCATGTCGGCGCCGAGCATGGGCTCGAACACGGAGCCGGCCCCGGGTCCATCGAAGAGGAGGCTGCCGACGATGGCCCCCTGCTGATCCCGCGCGATCAGGATGGATCCGCGGTCGCCGCGGAAGTAGTGCGCCCACTCCGGGAAGCACCGGTCCTCGAAGTCGATCGCCTCCTGGACGGCGCTCCCCCGAGCGACCTCCAGGGTTGCGGTCGAAGGGGCCGGGGGAGCCGAGGCGGGGCGCGTGTAGCGCCGGAGGTCGCAGATCAGGTCGGCGACGAGCTCCTCGGCGATCTCCCAACCCTGCCCGGCGAAGAAGGGCCCGGCCCCGGGGAGGTTGGTGGGGATACCGGGCCAGACGTAATCGGAGCCACCGCTGCCGAGGCTGACCTCGGCCGCCCCGAGCGCCCTCAGCCGCTCCGACGCCTCGCCGACGAGCCGGGTGCCGACGCCCCGGCGGCGCACCGCGGGATCGACCAGGAGCAGCTGAATGCTGCCGGCGCCGTCGTAGCCGAGCGCGGCCACGGAACGGCCGCCGACCTCCGCGACAAGACCGGTGCGGAGCAATGCCAGACCACCGGGCAATAGGGGCCAGGGCTCGAGCGCCGCACGCCAGAGGCGGGCCAGGTCGGCACCGTCACGCTCAGGGTCCAGAGGACGGATTCGTACCTCCATCCTCAGCAACCTACGGCCTGGAATCGACCGCCGTCCAGGGATGCGAGGCACGCCGACGGCGTTGCGATCTACGGTGGTGGGCATGGAGCCGGCCGATGTGTCGCGTTACCTTCTACGAATCGGGGTCGCTCCGGAGGGATCGCCGACCCTCGAGCGGCTGCGTGAGCTGCACGCGGCCCACCTCATGCGGGTCCCCTTCGAGAACCTGAGCATCCACCTCGACGAGCCGATACTGCTCGGCCCCGATGACCTGGTCGACAAGATCCTGACGCGGAATCGGGGCGGGTTCTGCTTCGAGCTGAACGGGGCGTTCGCGATGCTGCTCTCGGCGCTCCGCTATCGGGTCACCCATCTCGCTGCGCGTGTCTGGACCGGTGAGCGCTTCGGCCCTCTCTTCGACCACCTCGTCCTCGCCGTCGATTGCCCGGATCGGTGGCTCGTCGACGTCGGTTTCGGGGCCCACAGCCTCTATCCGCTGCGACTCGAGCCCGAGGTCGACCAGAAGGACCCGGGCGGGACCTTCCGCATCGCTCGGGGCGATCACGGCGACATCGACGTCATCCGGGACGGTGGGGTCCAGTACCGGATTGAGGAACGCCCGCGGGTGCTCGCCGACTTCGAGGCGATGTGCTGGTGGCACCAGACCTCCCCCAGATCGCACTTCACAGCGGCGGTCACCTCCACCCTGCAGCGGCCGGACGGACGCATCACCATCAGTGGCAATCGACTCATCCGGACCGTCGGTTCGGAGCGTACGGAGACGGAGATCCCGGAAGGGGAGCTGTTGGAGTCCTACGAGAGGCTGTTCGGTCTCCGGCTTCCGCGACTGCCGATGGTGCGCTTCCCGCGGCAGGGGTGACGGGCAGCTTGGCAGGAGGGGGCGTTGTTCGGTGCCCTCAGCGCCACTACGATGGGGAGCGCCGGCGTCGGGTGAGGATTGGCCGAAGGAGGGATTGCGATGCTGTCCGAGTCACAACGCGACGAGTTCTCGCGGACCGGGCTGCTCCGGCTGCCGGGCGCCCTTCCCGTTGCCGAGGCCACCGAGATGTGCGATCGGATCTGGCAGTTCATGGCCGGGAAGCACGGCATCGATCGTGACGACCCGTCGACCTGGACGGTCGAGTCACCGACCGGATTCAATCCACTGGCCAGGTCGGGCGCGTTCGCCGGCCTGGACAGCCCGACGATCACGGGTGCGGTCGAGGACCTCGTCGGCGGCCCCGCCAGGCGGCGCGAGCGCGGACGTGTTCTCGTCACCTTCCCCGAAACGGGACCGGCCTGGTGCGTGCCCTCGTCCGCCTGGCACTTCGACTACGTCCCGCTCGTGGAGGGTGTGGCGGCCAGGCCGGTGCAGCTCTTCGCGGCGCTGAACGACGTCGGTCCGAGGGGTGGCGGAACCATGGTCCTCACCGGGTCCCACCGCCTCGTCGCCATGTACATCGAGGAGCGGGGCGATCCGAAGCTGAGCGCGGTCAGATCCTTCGTCGCCGCACGGGATCCATGGGTGAAGGACCTGTGGCACGGCGCCGCCGAGGGTGAGGATGGGGTGGAGGCCCGGAACCGGCGCTACATGGACGGCGACACCGACGTCGACGGCGTCAGGCTCAAGGTGGTGGAGCTGACCGGTGGGGCCGGGGACGTGTACGTCATGCATTCGGACTGCTTCCACGCGAAATCGCAGAACTGCGCCGGATCGCCCCGGATCATGCTGACCGGCGTCTCTGCCCCGGCCGGGTACTGACCGAGGTCGCGCCCATCCCGCCGTTGGCGGAAGCGAGGCAGAGGCCATGGTCGAGCCGCCACGCGTCCGCTGACTGCAACATAGGGATCAGCGCCAGGACGCTCTGGCGGTCTCGTCGTCGGTGGCGGATTGGAGGAGGCGCGCGGTGATTCACGACGTCTTTCACTTCTCGTTCACGGTCTCCGACCTGGACTCGTCCATCGCCTGGTACCAGGAGGTCCTGGGTCTGGAGCTGGTCCATCGGCAGGTGCAGGACAACGACTACACACGAACGCTGGTCGGCATCCCGGACGCGGTCCTCGAGATCGCGCAGTTCCGCATCCCGGGGGTGTCGCCAGGCCTCTCCACCCACATGCTCGAGCTGGTCGAGTACCGGTCGCCGCGGAGCCGGCGGACGGAGGTGCGGACCAGCGACGTCGCGGCCGCGCACATCGCCTTCCTGGTCACGGACGTGCACACCCGCCACCGCCGGATGAGGGCGCTCGGGGTCGAATTCCGCAACCCGCCGGTCGAGATCGCCGAGGGCGTGAACAGGGGAGGCTTCAGCTGCTATCTCCGCGATCCCGACGGCATCACGCTGGAGCTGCTCCAGCCGTCGCCGGCGCGATGCCTGGAGCTCGGCCTTCCCGCGCCCGAACGCGGCTGAGGGGTTGGCGTCGGCGCCTACCCCGCGGTGCTCGGCCCCTTCGCCCCCGGCTCCCAGACGGCTTCGGGCTGGCGGCGCCGGGCAGGCCGTTCGATTGCCTCGACGATCACGCCGAGCTCGGCCGTGAGATCAAAGTAGGCGAAGCCCCCGTCCCCGTCCAACCCGGAGCCGAGGCCGCTCTGCAGCACGGGATGGCCGAGGGCCTCCATCTCCGACATGGTGGCCTTGATCGACTCGACGAAGAAGCCGACGTGATGGATCCCCTCGCCGTGCTGCTCCAGCCACTCGTGATAGAGCGAGGGGCCGTCGACGGGCTCGATCAGCTCGACCTGGGGCGTCTGGTCGTTCAGGGCCAGGCGCATGCGGAAGGTCGCCGCCCCGCCGCGGAAGGTCTGAGCGCTGAGCATCTCCGGACCGTACGTGTAGCAGACCCACCGGCTCCCGCCCCAGCGCTCGGTCATGCTCCGCAGCGTCTGCTCACGGTTCCGCACCACGATCCCGATCTGCTCGATCGGACGTCCGGCGAAGAAGGGCCGCCCAGCCTCGTTACCCATACGTTCCGCACCTCCTGCTCGCTCTCGATATCCACCTGCCGGCCCCGCCGGCGCCCCGATGACGTCCACGGCGGTGGTCGTGCCCGACCTCGATTATCCGGGGCAGGAGCGTGCGCCGCAGGGGAGAGGGGCCGGGCCGATCGTGGGGCGGGCACACAGCCGGAGCCATCGTGAACTTGACGTGGGGGTGATCAGGTCCGACCATCGAGGTCGTGGATGGGCGCCGATGGCGCGTGTCCGGCAGGATCCGTCAGACGCGGGGCCGGTTGGGAAAGGAGGTGGTGAAGGCGCGCCGTCGCCGGTGATCGGCGGGTGCGCGACGTAGGAACGGCCAACGGAGGACGGCACTGTGCCCGGAGCATCGGGTGGCGGGCGGATCGCGGCGCGGCTCGCGCGGCTGCGGCTCCGCGGCAAGCTGGCCATCGCCGGCGTCGTCGTGCTGGTCCTTGTCGCCGCGATCGGCGGCGGTGCCCTGGCCTATGCGGCCAGGCGTCCTGCCGGCACCGAGCAGTTCCTGAGCCAGGCCCCCGGCTTCGTCGCGTATGTCGAGTTCGTACCCGCCGGGAGCAGCCTGTCGGGAACGCTTGACGTCTCCTCGCTCCCGCCGGGTGCCGGGGTCAGCGCGAACTACGAGTACGCGTTCACGGGGACCCTCTCCGCCTCCCGGATCAGGATCGATCTGGCCAGCGTCGATCCGGCCGGCACTTCGACGTTGGAAGGTACGGTCCGCGGCGGGAACCTCGTGCTCCCGCTCTGGCAGGCGGACGGACCGGTCGTGAACCGGACCCTGGTACCGAGCACCACCACCGCCTTCCAGAACTCCGTCGCGCGTGTCGACGAGCTCGCCTCCCGGAACGCCGAGCGAGCGCTGGACGCGCGGGCGGTCGACGCCGCGGCGAGCGGGCTGAACCGCGCCTACCGTTCGGTGGTCGCCGACCAGTCCCAGGTGGCCGGGTACGACCTGCCCTTCGGCGAGGACGTGGCGCGGGCGGAGGCCGACTACGAGCAGACCCTGATCGACGCCCAGTCCGCGGAGCAGTCCTCGCGGGCGACCTGCGCCGCGCAGGCGGCGACCGCGGTCCAGGACCAGAGCGACGTCCTCTCCGACGAGTACGTGGTCGAGGGTGACCAGGAGTCGCTGGACGCGGAACTCGCCAGCGCCCGGCACGACCTCAGCGCGCTGCGCAGCGCCGGGACCGCCTACCAGGAGGCGCTGGGCCGCGACCCCGGGCACGAGGACATGGTGCCGACGACGGACCAGATCGACGCCGCCGAGCAGGGCCTGACCGGCCAGATCACAGCCTCCAGCCAGACCATGCAGGGCTACGTGGCGGAGACGGCGGGGTACGCCCAGCAGGCCAAGGCCCTGGCCCAGACCGCGAGCCAGGCCTGCGGCTGAGCGTCTCCGGCGCGCGGCATGATGGTGAAGGTGCCCTCCCCTTCATCGATGGGTGGGAGGGCGGCTCCGGCCCTCAACGCCGGCGCTCGCCGGCGTGACCTCGACAAGGAGGTTGCTCGTGGCAGTGCGAGGCCTGATCTTCACCGGGAATCGTCGATCGGAGCTGGAGGAGGTCGAGATCGGGGAGCCGGGACCTGGTCAGGTCCTGCTCGGGATCCGCGCCTCCGGGCTCTGCGGCAGCGACCTTCACACCTACCGCCTGCCCGGGGGCCCGGCCGGCTACGCGGAGGGCCGCCGCATCGTCGCCGGCCACGAGCCCTGCGGCGTCGTCGAGGCGGCCGGCCCCGGCGTTCCCGGCCTCGCGCGCGGCGACCGGGTCATCGCCTACCACGTGGTCGGCTGCGGCGCCTGCGCCTCCTGCCGCGCCGGCCACATGGTCAACTGCTCCTCGCCCCTGCGCGACGCCTACGGCGCCGGCCGGCACGGTGGCCACGCCCCGCTCATGCTGGCCGAGGCCCGGACCCTGATCCCCCTGCCCGACGAGCTCTCGCACATCGACGGGGCGATGATCGCCTGCGGCATCGCCACCGCCTACAGCGCCTGTCGCAAGGCGGCGGTCTGTGGCCGCGACACGGTCCTGGTGACCGGCCTGGGGCCGGTCGGGATGGGTGTCGCGCTCCTCGCCGGAGCCCTCGGCGCCAGGGTTCTCGCCTTCGACCTCAACCGCGAGCGGTGCCAGCGGGCCACCGAGCTCGGCATCGCCGAGAGTTGGTCCTCGCCGGAGGAGGCCTCCTCCTGGATCTCGGAGGCCACCGGCGGGGCCGGGTGCGAGGTCGCCATCGACTGCTCCGGAGCCGATCCCGCGCGGCTCCTCTGCCTGCGGTCGGCCGCCCTTTGGGGCCGCGCCGTCTTCATCGGCTTCGGGGGCAGCGATCTTCACCTCGACGCCGGCGCCCTGATCATCACCAAGCAGCTCACCCTGCGCGGCTCGTGGGTCTTCAGCCTCGGCGAGATGGAGGACGCCGCCCGGTTCCTGGCCTCCCGACGGCTCCACCCCGACCGGCTCGTCACCCACCGCTTTCACATCGAGGAGGGGCCCCGCGCGTACACCGAGTTCGACCGGGGAGCGCCGGGCAAGTTCGTCCTCATCTGGTAGTCCCCGGCGCCGGGCTCGGACTCTCACCGGTGATGGCGATCGGTCATGCTGCGGGTGGGGCGAACCGGCCCGGCGCCGGCCCGCGCCTCCCTCGAGCTGCGGACATCCGCACCACGGCGAACAGGAGCTGGTCATGGCCTACAGCGTCTCCGACCTGATCATCGAGACCCTTCGCGAGTCGGGCGTGCGCCGGGTCTACGGCCTCCCCGGCGACTCGCTCAACGGGTTCACCGACGCCCTCCGCCGCGAGGGCACCATCCGCTGGGTCCACGTCCGTCACGAGGAGGTGGCCGCGTTCGCCACCGCCGGGGAGGCGGCGACCACCGGCCAGCTCGCCGTGTGCGCCGCCAGCTGCGGCCCTGGCAACCTCCACCTGATCAACGGGCTCTTCGACGCCCACCGCTCCCGGGTGCCGGTCCTGGCCGTCGCCGCCCACATCCCCTCCAAGGAGATCGGTGGCAACTACTTCCAGGAGACGCACCCGCAGGACCTGTTCCGGGAGTGCAGCGTCTACTGCGAGCTCGCCTCCTCGCCGGCGCAGTTCCCGTATGTGCTCGACATCGCCATGCGGACCGCGGTCGAGCAGCGCGGCGTGGCGGTGCTGGTCGTGCCCGGCGACGTCCTCATCGCCGAGACGGCGCGCCCCCGGCGGGTCACCGGGATCCGGGCGGCGGCGCCCAGGATCGTGCCCGGCGAGGCGGAGATCGACCGCGCCGCCGAGGCCCTCAACGCCGCCAGCCGCGTGACCATCCTCGCCGGCGCCGGCTGCGAGGGCGCGCACGACGAGGTGGTCGCCCTCGGCGGCGTCCTCCAGGCACCGATCGTCCACGCGCTCCGGGGCAAGGAGCACATCGAGTACGACAACCCCTACGACGTGGGCATGACCGGCCTGCTCGGCTTCGCCTCCGGCTACCGCGCCATGGAGGAGTGCGAGGCCCTGCTCATGCTGGGCACCGACTTCCCCTACCGGGAGTTCTATCCGGAGCGGGCGACGATCATCCAGGTCGACGTCCGCGGTGAGCAGATCGGGCGGCGGACCCAGGTCGACATCCCCCTGGTCGGCACCGTCGCCGACACCGTCCGGGCGCTGTCGCCGAAGCTGAAGGACCGGCCGGTGGGCCGGCACCTGGAGCGGATGCGCGAGCACTACGCGCGGTCGCGGAAGAGCCTCGACGACCTCGCCGTGCCCGATCGGGACCGGACCCCGATGCACCCCCAGTACGTCGCCCGCCGCCTCGACGAGCTCGCCGCCGAGGACGCCGTCTTCCTGGCCGACGTCGGATCGCCGGTGGTCTGGGCGGCGCGCTATCTGCACATGAACGGGCGCCGCCGGCTGATCGGGTCCTTCAGTCACGGGACCATGGCCAACGCCCTGCCCCAGGCGATCGGGGTGCAGGCCTCGCACCCCGGCCGGCAGGTGGTGACGCTCTCCGGCGACGGCGGCATCGCCATGCTCCTCGGCGATCTGCTCACGCTGCGGCAGGAGCGGCTGCCGGTCAAGATCGTCGTCTTCAACAATTCCGCTCTGAGCTTCGTCGAGCTGGAGATGAAGGCGGCGGGGCTGGTCAACTTCGGCACCGACCTGGAGAACCCGAACTTCGCCGCCGTCGCCCAGGCGCTGGGCATGCACGGCCAGCGGGTGGGGCGGCCGAGCGAGCTCGACGGCGCCTTGCGCGCCGCCTTCGCCCATGACGGGGCCGCCCTGGTCGAGGTCATGACCGCCCGCCAGGAGCTCTCGATGCCGCCGACCATCACCTTCGACCAGATCAAGGGCTTCACGCTCTACGCGACGCGCACGGTCCTGTCCGGCCGCGGCGACGAGCTGATCGACCTGGCCAACACCAACGTGACCAGGCGCCTCTTCTCCTGACCGGATCGACGGCGGGCGCTCAGGATCCCCGATCGGGCTCGGAGCGCCGGCCGGCGACCCGGGTCCGGGTGAGGCGGACCGTGATCCAGGCGGCGAGGACGCCGACCGCGATCCCGACCACGGTGTCGATGCAACGGAGGATCGGCTGCTCCCACCGGTCGTGCGGGGCCAGCGCCGCGACCACCATGACCACGGTCGTCGTGATCCCGGTCGTGATCGCGTCGCCCGGCCTTCCCGCCAGCGTCACCAGCAACGCCCCGGTGCCGATCAGCACTGCCAGGCCCCAGGGCGTGACCGGGAGGACGGCGAGGTAGACCAGGCAGAGGATGAAGCTGACCGAGGTCGCCGCCATGCGCGAGAGGGCGGCGACCACGCTCTGCTGGTAGGTGTCCCGGTACACGAAGATCGTCGCCACCACCGCCCACATCCCGCCGAGGAGGCCGTTGGAGTCGAGGAAGGGATTGATGCGGACGACGATGTCGGTGATCAGGAGGTAGGTGACGAGGCAGGCGGCGGCGAGACCGGCGGCGTCGACGACCGCCCGGCCCGACTCCCGCCAGCGCTTCGCCACCGGATCCGACCGTTCACGGGACATGTTGTTCAATCCTCCACGCCGAGCCGCCCTCGCCCAGCCGGACCTGGCATGACCTTAGCCCGGCGCCGGTCGCCCGCCACCTCGGGGACGGCGACCGCCGAGCCGGCCCGACGGCGCTCACCTCGCACCTCCACCAGGCCTCGTCCCCCTCCGCGCGGAAGTCGAGTAGCCTGTGGGGGGTCGGCTCGCAGCCGACCTCGTCTGCCCCGGACCGATGAGCCGCATGCGTCCACTTGACCAGGAGGATTCGCCATGCCGTTTGTCACCGTCGGACAGGAGAACTCGACGCCGATCGAGATCTACTACGAGGATCACGGCTCCGGGCGGCCGATCATCCTGATTGCCGGTTTCCCGCTGGGCGGCAGGGCATGGGAGCGGCAGGAGCGCGCGCTCATAGCCGCCGGGCACCGCGTCATCACCTACGATCGGCGGGGTTTCGGCAAGTCGAGTCAGCCCTCCGTCGGCTACGACTACGACACGTTCGCCTCCGACCTGGATCAGCTCGTCGCCCACCTCGACCTGAACGACTTCGACATGGCCGGCCATTCGATGGGCGGCGGCGAGGTCGCCCGCTACCTGGGCACGTACGGGACGGCGCGGGTCCGCCGCGCCTGCATCCTGTCCGGCGTCCCGCCCTATCTGCTCAAGACGGCGGACAACCCCGAGGGTGGGGCCGACAAGGCCCTCTTCGACGGGATCCAGAAGGCGATCGCCGACGACCGCCTCGCCTTCATGACCGGGTGGAACCAGAACTTCTTCAATCTCGATGAGAACCTCGGCAGCCGGATCAGCGAGGAGGTGGTCCGGGACGCTTGGAACACGGCGACCGCCGCGTCGCCGGCGGGCACCATCGCCTGCGTGCCGACCTGGTACACGGACTTCCGCGCCGACCTGCCCAAGATCGACATCCCGGTCCTGGTGCTCCACGGAACCAAGGACCGGGTGCTGCCGATCGATGCCGGCGGACCGCGCACGCACGCACTCATCCGCGGCAGCGAGTACGTCGCCATCGAGGGCGCGCCCCACGGCCTGGCCTGGACTCACGCCGACGAGGTCAACGCCCACCTGCTCCGCTTCTTCGCCTGATGCGCCGGGTGACGGCCGGGCATCCGGCCGCCACCACCGACCGGCGCGTGAGCCGGCGGAGCGCCGGTCCGAGTGAGCCGGCTCCGATACGAGGGAACCTGGCACTGGCTTTGAGCCCGATTCGGCCTCCGAGCGGTCACAATGTGCCTGCGGCGCCGCCGGGGGGCCGTGCCAGTCGTGCACGGCTCGCGCCGACACCGGAGGTCGACAGTGATTCGGTACCAGGAGGCATCGTGACCATGTCCAGCAACCGCCGGCGCGCACCGCGCCGACACGACCGTTCAGAGGGCCGGAGAGCGGCCGCGCCCGTGACCGCCGGGCGACAGCAGCGAGGCGACTCATGAACAGCATCGGCGAAAGCTTCGGCTGGCCCTTCCAGGGTCAGGACTGGGTTGGCCGGCTGCTGGTCCAGGGACTGATCACGATCATCCCCATCATCGGCTGGATCGCGACCGCCGGCTGGATGATGATCACGCTCGACAACTACCGGGCGGGAAACCACGAGCTCGCTCCGGCCGGCTTTCATCTCGGTCGGGGTATCGGGATCTTCGGCGTCTTCTTCATCTACTCGCTGGTCTTCGGCGCCGTCGGCGGGATCATCGACCGGGCCGGGCTTCACGGGCTGGGAGACTTCGTCGAGCTCGTCCTCCGGGTGCTTCTGCTCTTCGTCTCGGCGGCGCTGATCCTCCTCGTCTACCGCCGCGGGTTCTCCGCCGGATTTGACTTCGGGGAGATCTGGAGGGCCACGATGGCCAACCCGAGCAACGCGATCATCGCCGGGTTGATCATCTTCGTCGGCTCCGTCATCGCCGGGGCGGGCGCGATCGTCTGCCTGGTCGGCCTGATCTTCACGATCCCCTACGGATCGGCGATCACCGCCGGCGCCGTGGCCTGGTTCGAGCAGCAGTCGGGCGGAGCGCAGGTCCAGGGCGGCCCCGGCGACCCCGGCGACCAGGCCTCGACCGCCTCGTAGTCCCTAAGCCGGGGGCACCGCCCGTCGCAGGCGACGGGCATGTCTCCGCCTCCCTCCGGCCGCCGCCACGCGGATGGCGGCCGGAGGGAGCACCTCAGCCCTGATCGGCGAGATCCCCGTTCAAGCCTTCGCGAAACCCCGGCTGACCGCCGCATGATGGTTGACTGTGCTCGCCGGTGGTCAGCAGCTTGGGAGGGTCGGCGACATGTCAGACCAGGCGGCGGCGTTCCGACGCTGGATCCGGCGGATCTGGCTCTGATCAGCGACCTCGGCCAGCGACGCCAGGTCGACGCCGGGGACTACCTCTATCGCGAGGGTGACCTCACCTACGACTTCTTCGCCGTGACCAGCGCCGAGGTCGACATCGTGGTCTCGGGCGATGGTGGCGAGACCCTGATCACCCACCATGGCCCCGGAGGCTTTCTCGGCGAGCTGAACATGCTCAGCGGGCTCCGGGTCCTGGTGTCGGCCAGAGTCGTGAGATCAGGCGAGGTCGTCGTCGTCGCCCGCGATCGACTGCGACCGATGATGGCGACGCACCCCCGTCTCGGCGACATCATCCTGGCCGGGTTCGTGGCCCGGCGAATCCTGCTCATGACCGAGGCCGCGGCCGCGATCCGGGTGATCGGATCGCACTTCTCGCCGGAGTCGCTTCGGATCCGGGAGGTCCTGACCCGGACCCGAGTGCCCCACGAGTGGCTGGACTCGGATCAGGACCCGCACGTGGAGGCCATGCTCCGCGAGTTGGGGATGTCCGCGATCGAGCTCCCGGTCGTCATCGTCACCGGGTCGGTGCTGCGGCGGCCCACTCCTGGAGAGCTGGCGAGCTATCTCGGGCTGACGGTGGAGAGCCTGCCGGACCGCCACTTCGACCTGGTCGTGGTGGGAGGTGGCCCGGCCGGTCTGGCCGCCGCGGTGTACGGCGCCTCGGAGGGGCTGCGCACCCTCGGTGTCGATATGACCGCCCCCGGCGGGCAGGCCGGGATGAGCTCTCGGATCGAGAACTACCTCGGTTTTCCGATGGGCGTGTCCGGTGCGGAGCTGACCCAGCGGGCGGTGGCCCAGGCGGAAAAGTTCGGGGCGACCCTCACGGCCCCGTGCACGGCGGTCTCGCTTCGCAACCAGACCGGGTACCTGGTCGTCCGCCTGAGCGACGGAAGCGAGGTCTCCGGCCGTGCGGTGATCGCGGCGACCGGTGCCGCCTACCGGCGGCTGGAAGCCTCGCGCCTGAGCGAGTTCGAGGGCAATGGCGTCTACTACGCCGCCACCGAGATGGAGGCCCGCATGTGCGGGGCGGGACCGGTCACCGTCGTCGGCGGCGGCAACTCCGCCGGCCAGGCGGCGATCTTCCTCGGCCAGTGCGGCTGCGCCGTCACCCTCGTCATCCGGGGGGCGGACCTGAGCAAGAGCATGTCGCGCTACCTGATGGACCGCATCGAGGCGGACCCTCTCATCGCTCTCAGAGCGGAGACAAGCGTCGTCGCTCTGGAGGGAGAGGAGACCATGCGCGCGGTCCGCCTCAGGGGGCCGGACGGCGAGGTGGTCGTCGAATGCGCGGGACTGTTCTCCTTCATCGGCGCGGCGCCGTCCTCGGGCTGGCTCTCCGGCTGCGCGGCCCTGGACGGGCGAGGGTTCGTGCTCACCGACCTCTCGCTGGGCCCGGATCACCTGGGTGAGGGGTGGGAGGCGCTGGCCCGGCTGCCGCTTCCGTTCGAGACGAACCATCCGGGCCTGTTCGCCGTTGGCGATCTGCGGTCGGGCTCCACCAAGCGGGTCGCGGCGGCCGTCGGCGAGGGTTCCTCCGCCGTCCGGGCCGTCCACCAGTACCTGGCCTTCGCCTGAGGGCCGGTTCCGTGAGAGCGGAGCACCACGCGGATGCGGTCGCCCTGCCCGCCGCGCCACGGCCATCGCCTCGTGGGCACCTCACGCCTCCGCCTCCGGTGACGTCCGCCCGACCTTCCCGATGACGCGCGCGAGCGTCGCCGTGGCCGCGATGCTGACCGCCATCGCCAGCAGCAGACCGGTGTAGAGCGAGGGCGGCACGAACCCCCTCGACACGCCCAGCGTGCCGACGACGAAGCTGAACTCGCCGACCTGGCCGAGGCCGATCGCCATCTGCCAGCGGTTGACGCCGGGCAGCCTGAGCAGCCGGGTCAGGCCGAATACGACGCCCACCTTGGTGACGACGAGGGCGACGAGGATCAGGGCGAACCAGGCCAGCGCGCCAGGTATCGCGGCGGGATCGATCAGGGTGCCGACGGCGACGAAGAAGAGGACGGCGAAGAGGTCCCGGAAGGGCAGGAGGGCGGCGTCTGGCCTCGGCCATGACGGGGCTCTCGGCGACGGCCAGCCCGGAGACGAAGGCGGAGAGGGCGAGCGGGATCCCGAAGAACCGCGCCCCGACCCCGGCCAGGGCCAGCGCGGCGGCGACCGAGACCATGAGGAAGTGGTCGTGCTGCTCGCGCAGCAGCCGGAGGACGCGGGGGAGGAGCCAGGCGGCGGCCACGGCGATCGCGGCGAAGACGACGAGACCCCCGAGCTGGAGCGCGGCCGGACGATCGGAGAGGCCGATCGCGGCCAGCACGACGCTGGTCAGGACGACCCCGGTGAGGTCCTGGAGCACACTCCAACCGAGCAGCGCCTCCTCGGTGGCGCGGCTGGTTGGTGCGGCGATGGCTGCGGATGATGTTGACGACGACGACGCTCGACGAGAAGGCGATGGCGAGTCCGATCAGGATCGCGCCGCGGGGCGGCACCCCCAGCGCAAAGGTCGCGCCGGCGACGATGGCGGTGGTGAGGACGACCTGGACCGGTGCCGCCCAGGCCAGGCCGCCGCGCCGCAGGTGGTGCTGGGTGACGTCGACGCCGACCTCGAAGAGGAGGAGGACCACGCCGACGTCGGCGAGCAGCTCGGCTGGTCGTGGTTGGCGACCGGTCCCGGCGTGAAGGGGGAGACGACGAGCCCGGCGGCGAGGTAGCCGGCGATGGCGGGCAGCCCGATGCGGCGCGCCCCCCCAGCCGGCGGCGACGGCCAGGAGCACGAGCAGCCCGATCTCGAGGATGGCACGGGCGCTCGGATCCACGGTGCTCAGGGTATCGGCGCCCCGGACGCGTGCACCTCCCTGGGCTGCCGTCCTCGCTTCTGCGATGCTGGGTAGGGTTCCGGCGCACACGTCATCAGGGAGGCGCTCGATGAAGATCACCGGCATCGAAACGTTCGTGGTCGAGGTCCCGGCACCGCAGCGAGGTGGCCACCACTGGATATTCCTCCGCCTCGACACCGACGCCCAGATCAGCGGCTACGGCGAGATCATGACCCTGGCCTCCGGCTTCACCCCGACCGTCCTGGCCGGGCTGGCCGAGGACCTGGTCAAGACCCGGCTGCTCGGCCACGATCCCCACGACGTGGAGCTGCTCTGGGAGAAGCTCTACGCCAGGGCGGGCTACAGCCATTACCCGGAGCAGACCAAGCTCTCGCTGATCAGCGGCATCGAGATCGCCTGCTGGGACATCGTCGGCAAGGACGCCGGCTGCCCGGTCTACCGGCTTCTCGGCGGCGCCGTCCGCGACCGCGTCCGGACCTACACCTACATCTACCCCGACGAGTCGGCGGGGCTCAGCACCCACGACCTATGGATGCAGCCGGAGCGGGTGGCGGAGCGGGCGAAGCACTACGCCGACCAGGGCTTCACCGGCGTCAAGCTCGACCCCTTCGCCAGCGGTGTGAGCGAGTCGCAGGGCCTCGGCCAGATCATCCCCGTCCAGTACTCGCTCTCGGCGCTCGACACCGCCGAGGAGGTGACCCGCCAGATCCGCCGGGCGGTGGGCAGCACCTGCGACATCCTGATCGGGACCCACGGGCAGATGACCGCAGCCGGCGCCATCCGCCTGGCCAAGCGGCTGGAGCCCTTCGACCCGCTCTGGTTCGAGGAGCCGGTCCCGCCCGAGAACATGGCCGAGATGGCGCTGGTCGCGCGGGGAACGAGCATCCCCATCACCACCGGCGAGCGGCTGACCACCAAGTACGACTTCGCCCGCCTGATCCAGCATCAGGCGGCGGCCATCTTCAACCTCGACGTCGGCCAGGTCGGCGGCATCCTGGAGACCAAGAAGATCGCGGCCATGGCCGAGGCCCACTACCTTCAGATCTCGCCCCACGTCTATGGCGGTCCGCTGATCGGCGCCGCCTCGGTGCAGATCGCGACCTGCTGCCCGAACTTCCTGATCATGGAGTCGATCGAGCAGTTCAAGTGGTTCCACGGCGAGCTGCTGGAGACGCCGCTGGAGTGGCGGGAGGGCTATTTGATCCCATCGAGCCGCCCCGGACTTGGCCACGACCTAAACGAGGCGGTGGCGAGGAGGCACGCCGTCGGCTGATTCGCCTAAGGATGGAACCCGGTCGGACCCCAGTGGCCCTGGCCGGTGACCGTGAACAGGATCACGAGGCCCAGGGGCAGCAGTAGCGAGATCAGCCAGCCCTCCCAGGTTCGAGGGCCGATGCCCCGCCCGTACTGCCTGGGACCGAACCAGTCCCGGGGATGGTTGAATCTCATCGTCGCTCCTTCGGGTTCTTCGGGTCGCGCGACGCCGCATCGCCGGTGGGGCAGGGGCAGCGCCGGCCGATCGGGTGCGCGACAGCCGATCGGCCGGTCAGTCCCGGCGCGCGTCGTGACCGTTGCCTGGCCGAGCTCAACTCGGGGTCCTCTCCAGCCCGGCAGGTCGAATCGCGAGGCCGGCGACCCTGCCGTCGGCGGAGAAGCGCGCCAGCCCTCTCGCGTCGCCGGCTTCGAAGTGAAGGGGGACCTCGACCACCGTGTCCTCGCCGACCCTGCGTCCGAACGGCGTGCCGATGCGCTCCAGCCGGCCGAACATGCTGGCCAGCTCCGTCCAGGCTCGCGCCATCTCGGCAGCGTGCAGGCGGGCACGCATCGCGTCGTCCAGTTCGGCGATGATCCTCTCCCAGCGGGTCTCTTGATGCCACCTGAAGATCGCGGCCGCCCGGTCCGCCGCACCCTCCGGGATCTCGCGGCTCAAGGGCGCTCCCGTTCGCGGGTGGACCGGGTGCCCGAACCGCTGGAAGGCCGCCTGCCGCGTGGTCCCGAGCACATCACCGACATCCCGCCAGCTGTGCCCGGCCGCCCTGGCCCGATCGACCGCCAGCTGCACAGCCGATTCGGCGGCCGCGGAGAGCTCCTGCGTCATCGCCACGAGCCGCAGCGGTGATCCCCGACCCGAGGACTCATCGAGGAGGCGCGACGTGGCGCGAAAGACGTCACCGAGGACCGGATCCTCGCTCGGCATGGCACGATCGTCAAGATATACCTTGCGATCACCCTTAGTCAACGTTTCGTTGACATCACCGGAACGATCGCTACGTTGCCGCAGGCGCCGGGCCGCATCTCGACATGCCGAACCGCAGAACCTTCGTCGTCGTCCGCGACCTGTCTGAGCGGGAAGAGCCTGCCCGCAGACCTCGCACACGGTCAGTCCGGCAACGTTCGCCATATCTTCACTCCCATTGAATTACGTGGGGAAGTATAGCTCCGAGAAATAAAAACGTGGGCGTTCTCGTGCCGCGAAAATCGTGGAGACTCATGCGCTCGGAGGCGGTCGCGAGGACAGTGGGTCGCTATCGTTAGTCCCCTAATGATCGAAGGGTTCCACTCCACCATCGCCGCCGTCGGGCTCCTGCACCGCGTCCGCGACGACGAGTTGCTGCGGCGGCACGGGCTGCACGCCGGCCAGGAGTTCGTCCTCGCCTACCTGTGGGAGGAGGACGGTCTCGCTCCCGGTGAGATCGCCCGCCGGCGGGGCTGCGAGACCGCGACCGTCACCGTTTCGGCCCAGCGGCTGGAGCGCGCCGGGCTCGTCCGGCGGGAGCGCGACGACTCGGACCGGCGCCTGGTCCGGATCCGCCTCACCGACGCGGGCCGGGCGCTGCGCGCCCCGGTGACCGCGGTGATGGACGAGCTGACCGAGGAGTCGCTGGAGGGACTGGACGCCGCCGATCGTGATCACCTGCTGGTCCTGCTGCGCCGCGTCCAGGGCAACCTGAAGCGACGCGACGTCCGGTCCTCATATCATTAGGCGATGAATGTTAGTCGACAAACGATATCTTCCGACCGGATCAGCTTCGGCATCAAGACCACGCCGATGGGGGTCGGCTACGAGGACATCGCCCGGGTCTGGGCCGAGGCCGACCGGGTTCCGGAGATCGAGTCGGCCTGGCTCTGGGATCACCTCATGCCCCTGCACGGAGATCCCACGACGCCTCTGCTGGAGGGCTGGACGCTGCTCTCGGCGCTGGCCGCCCGGACCGAGCGGCTGCGGCTGGGGCTGATGGTCAGCAACAACCTCAACCGGGCGCCCGGGCTG
>DATAXV010000227.1:0-8672 GCA_036272915.1 Candidatus Dormiibacterota bacterium | reverse complement strand
GTCGGCCGCGAACTGGTGCTGGCGCTGGCCCCCACCTCCGACCTCGACGAGGCCAGGGGCCGGCTGGCCGCCACCGCGGAGGCGGTGCGCCTGATCCGAGCGCAGCCCGCCACCGCGCTGGGCGGCGTTCGCGACATCCGGGTGCACATCGCCCGTTCCTCGCGGCAGGGGGCGCTGAGTGGCGAGGAGGTGGCCGAGGTCGGCGGGACGCTGCGAGCGGCCCGAGCCCTGCGGGGCACACTGGCCGATCTCCCCCTGGAGAGCTACCCCAGGCTGCAGGCGCTGGCCGAGGAGCTTCCGGTCCCGGGCCACCTGATCGCCCGGATCGAGGAGACGGTGGACGAGGAGGGCCAGGTCCGCGACGAGGCCAGTCCCGAGCTGCGGCGCCTCCGCCAGGAGGTGCGGGCCGCCCAGCAGCGCCTCCAGCAGCGGCTGCGGACGCTCGTCGCAGAGTTCGGATCCGCCCTCCAGGAGCCGATCGTGACGATGCGGTCCGACCGCTACGTGGTGCCGGTCAAGGCCGACTCCCGGGGCCAGGTCAGAGGGATCGTCCACGACCAGTCGGCGAGCGGCGCGACCATCTACGTCGAGCCGATGGTGGTGGTCGAGCTCAACAACCAGCTGACCGGCCTCATCGCCAGGGAGCGCCAGGAGGTCGAGCGGATCCTGCGCCAGCTCTCGATGGAGATCGGGGAGGAGGGACCCGCCATCCGGCTGGTCGTGGAGACGCTGGCCGAGGTCGATCTGCGTCTGGCCTGCGCGCGGTACGCGGAGCGGATCCGGGCGACCGAGCCACAGCTCAACGGCGAGGGCCGGATCGACCTCCGGCAGGCCCGGCACCCGCTGCTCACCGGGCACGTCGTGCCGATCGACTTCCGGCTCGGCCAGGAATTCTTCATGGTCGTCGTCACCGGGCCCAACACGGGCGGCAAGACGGTGGCGCTGAAGACCGTCGGTCTGCTCACCCTGATGGCCCAGTCCGGGCTCCACATCCCGGTCGAGGGCGGGGCCGAGATCGCCGTCTTCGACGAGGTCTTCGCCGACATCGGGGACGAGCAGAGCATCGAGCAGAGCCTCAGCACCTTCTCCTCGCACATGACCCGGATCATCGAGGTCCTCCGCGTCATCGAGACCAGGCGCCGGACGCTTGGCGGGCCGCCCCCGGTCCTCGTCCTCTTCGACGAGCTTGGCGCCGGCACCGACCCCAGCGAGGGATCGGCCCTGGCCCAGTCCATCCTCACCTGGCTGCTCGACCGACAGATCCCGACCGTCGCCACCACTCATTACTCGGAGCTCAAGGCCTTCGCCCACGAGCAGCGGGGCGTGGTCAACGCGTCGGTCGCCTTCGACCTCGAGACCCTGTCCCCGACCTACGAGCTGGAGATCGGGGTGCCGGGCCGGAGCAACGCCCTGGCCATCGCCGAGCGGCTCGGCCTCGACACCCGCATCATCCGCGGCGCCCGGCGCCACCTCGGCACCGAGGGAGTCCGGATGGAGGGCCTGCTCCAGGGCCTGGAAGAGGAGCGGGACGCGGCCGCCCAGGAGCGCCGGCAGCTCGACGCCGAGCGGAGGGCGGCGTCGGGGCAACGCGATGCCCTCCAGGCCGAGCGGGAGCGCCTCGAGGCGGACCGGGCCCGGATCCTGGCCGAGACCAGGGCCAACGCCGACCTCGAGCTGGAGTCGGTGATGGCGGAGCTGGCTGAGATCAGGGCCAGCGCCCGCCAGGGGACGCCGGACCGCGGCCGCGCCGACGAGCTGCGCCGCCGGACCCGCCGCGCCGGCGACCGGATCAGCCCCTCCGGGCGGGTCACGCCCCGCGCGCCGCGGCTCGCCGAGCAGGTCGAGTCCCTGGACGGCCCGCTCAAGGTCGGCGACAGCGTGTACGTGCGCAACCTCGACCAGGTCGGCGAGCTGCTCCAGCTCTGGGCCGGCGGCGCCGAGGCCGAGGTCGGGCTGGGTCCGCTGCGCCTACGGGTCCATCGCCAGGACCTGGAGCGAGTGCGCCGCCGCGGCGGCGAGGCCCCGACCCAGAGCGAGCCAGCGATCTCCGTGGTGCGGCCGCCCGGCGCCCGCCATTCGGTCTCGATGCAGCTGGACATGCGCGGGCAGCGGGTCGAGGACGCGCTCGAGGAGCTGGAGAGCTACCTCAACGACGCCGCCATGTCCGGCCTCAGCTCGGTGCGCATCGTGCACGGCAAGGGCACCGGCGCCCTGCGCAGCGCGGTCCGGGAGCGGCTCGCCCACCATCCTCTGGTCGAGTCGTCCGAGCCCGCGTCCACCAAGGACGGCGGTGAGGGGGTCACGATCGCGCGCCTCTCGGCCTGAGCCGCGAGCGGTGCTCAGTCGCCGAGATCCTCATCGATCGCCCGGCTGCTTCTCCAGCACCGGCGCAGCAGGCGGTTGAAGCGCTCCGGCTCCTCCGCCGGGGGCACGTGGGCGGAGCCGGCGAAGATCGCCAACCCGGCGCCGATCCGGCGAGCGGTCTCGGCACAGACCACGGCGCGGCGCTCCAGCCCGTCGGCCGGACCGGTCGACGTGGCCTCGCCGCCCTGCACGACGACCTTGGTGAAGGGGGCGTCGCGCAGCCGCTCGAAGTCGACCGGCGCCTCGCCGGCCCACGCCTCGCGGCGGGCCACGTCGGCCATGGCCAGCTGCTCCGGTGCCCAGGTGCCGACCCAGCGCTCGATCCCGGGCCGGGCGCCGGCCCCGGGCCCGCCCGCCATCCACTCGATCGTGAACTCCGCCGCGGTCAGGCACAGCCGGCGGCCGTTCAGCTCCCGCTCCCGGGCGATCACCGGGGCCAGCAGTGGGTGGTCGGGCGCGACCTGATAGAGGGTGGGCTCGACCAGAACCAGGGAGCGAACCCACTCCGGCCGGCGCGAGGCGACCGCCGCCGCCACCACGCCGCCGTAGGAGTGCCCGACCAGGTGGACGGGCGCCAGCGGCTCCATCGCGTCGAGCAGGTCCTCGACGTCGACCGGCCACCCGAGCTCACCCTCCGCCTGCCGCCTGGAGCCGTAGCCCCGGCGCTCCCAGAGGATCAGCTCGGCGTCGTGCTCAAGCTCGCGCTGGGAGCTGAAGGTCAGCTCGGCACCGGCGGCGGTGCCGTGGATCAGGATGGCGGTCTCAGGCATCGTCCTCGCAGGGTAGGGCACCGCCGCCGCGGCTCGGCGCTCTCCTCCTCGACAACCACCCCGGTCGCCCTCCGCGCCGGAACTCCTCTTCGTTCGTCATACTTGTCGGCTCTGTCTTCGCCCATGCCACGCCTGTTCGCCACCGCCCTTCCCGGTCTCGGCCCGCTGGTGCGGCGGGAGCTCCAGGATCATCCCGGGGTCACCGTCCACGAGGTCGCCCGCGAGGGCCGCTCCGACATCGTCCTCTTCGACGTCGCCGAGGGAGCGCGCATCCCGCGACCGGCGGCGGCCGAGGACTGCTTCGTCGAGGTCGGCCGGACCCTCCGCGAGGAGGGCGATGCCGCGCCCTGGATCGCCCGCCGGCTCTGGCGAGGGTCGAGGGTGGAGCGCGGCATCGAGCTCTGGCGTCGCCTCTCCCACCACCGTCAGCCGAAGCTGCGCTATCGGGTCGTCGTCCGCGTCCGTCAGCAGCGTTCCTTCCTTCGCACCGAGCTGCGCCGGGAGCTGGCGCTGGCGGTGCAGCGGGATCGAGCCGGCTGGTACGAGGCCGATCCGGCCGATCTCGAGCTGTGGGTGGCGGAGCACCGCCCCGGCGCCTTCATCGCCGGCCTCCGCCTCACCGACGCCGGCATGCGCCAGCACGGCGGCCGGGCGGTGGAGCGCAAGGGTGCGCTGCGGCCGACCGTGGCCGCTGCCATGGTCCGCCTGGCCGGGCGGCCGTCGGGCATCCTCCTCGACCCCTGCTGCGGGACCGGGACGATCCTCGCCGAGGCCCGCTCGGCGGGCTGGGAGGTGCGCGGCACCGACCTCGACCAGGTGGCCGTGGCCGCCTCCCGGCGGAACGTCGGCGGGGCGACGGTCGAGGTCGCCGACCTCCGGAGCCTCCCCCTCGCCGACGCCTCCATCGGCGCCTGCGTGAGCAACCTTCCCTTCGGGCGGACCTTCGACATCCCCGGCGACGCGGACCGATGGGTGAGGGAGGCGCTGACGGAGCTGGTCCGCGTGGTCCGTCCGGGAGGGAGGATCGTCCTGCTGACGCCGCAGGCGCCGCCCAAGCCGGCGTTGGCCGGTCTGCGCCTGAGAGAGCGGCACCCTGTGCTCCTGCTCGGGGTGGCGACGACGATCTGGGTGCTGGAACGGGCTGGCGAGGCGCCGCCACCAGGTGGCACGCCTCGAGTGTCTCGCCGGTCCGCTTGAAGTGTAAAGCCGGGGTTGGTAAAATGACAAGCACGACATGAAAACAAGAATCTCTCGGGAGGACTCATGCTGGGCCTCATCCTCTTCCTGATCGCCGGCGGCCTGGCCGGGATGGTGGCCGGCAGGCTGATGAGCGGGCACGGGTACGGCGTCCTGGCCGACGTCGTCCTCGGGATCCTCGGAGGCGTCATCGGCGGCTGGCTGGTATCGCTGCTCTTCGGGACCGACCCCGGCGGCCTGATCGGCGACTTCGTCGTCTCGCTGATCGGCGCCTGCATCCTCGTCGCGATCGCCCACATGATCAAGCGGGAGCCGATCCGCACGCGCTGAGTCGGGGCGCGCCCGGTCCGCCGCAGGTGCCCCTCGCCGCCTCTTACCCTCTTTATCAATGCGTCCCTACGACGTGGCCGTCATCGGTGCCGGGATCATCGGCCTGGCCACGGCCCGGGCCCTTCTCATGCGCCGTGACGGGCTGCGCCTCGCCGTCGTCGAGAAGGAGCCTCGCATCTCCGCCGGGCAGACCGGGCACAACAGCGGGGTCATCCACTCCGGGCTCTACCATCTGCCGGGGACGCTACGGGCCGGACTGAGCTCGCGCGGCGCGGCGGCGCTCTACCGGTTCTGCGAGGAGCAGGACATTCCCACCGAGCGCTGCGGCAAGGTCATCGTCGCCACCTCGGAGGAGGAGCGCCCGCGGCTCCGGCAGTTCTATCACCGGGGCCTGGCCAACGGCGTCAAGGGCCTGGAGATCATCGGTCCTGAGCGGCTGCGCGAGCTCGAGCCCCACTGCCGGGGAGTGGAGGCGCTCTGGTCCCCGCACACCGGGATCGTCGATTTCGCCCGGGTCGCCCACGCGCTGGCCAGGGACGTCCGGAACGCCGGTGGCGAGATCCAGACCGGCAACGAGGTCAAGAGCATCAAGACGACCTCGGACGGCATCGTCCTCGGCACCACCGACAGGGAGGCGGAGTGCCGGTACGTGATCTCCTGCGCCGGTATCGACGCCGCCGGTGTCGCGGCGATGAACGGCGGCGATCGGGAGCCCAGGATCATGCCCATGCGCGGCGAGTACTGGCGTCTCCGGCCGCAGGCCAGCCACCTCTGTCGAAACCTGATCTACCCGGTGCCCGACCCCGCGTACCCATTCCTCGGCGTCCACTTCTCGAGGCACATCGGCAGCGACGAGGTCTGGCTCGGGCCGGACGCCGCCCCGGCCCTCGCCCGCGAGGCCTTCCGGCCCTCGACGCGGGTGCGCCCTCGGGACGCCTGGCGCTCGTTCCGGTCGACCGGGCTCCCGCGGCTGGCGTCACGCAATCCGCGGCGCAACGCGCTGGAGGTGTGGCGCGACTTCTCCAAGCGGCCCTTCCTGCGTGCCGCCCATCTCTTCATGCCCGAGCTGAGCGCGCAGGACCTCCTGCCGGCGCCACCTGCGGTCAGGGCTCAGGCGGTCGACGCCAACGGGCGGCCGATCGAGGACTTCGTGCTCGAGGTCACCGGCGAGCGGGTCCTCCACGTCCGCAACGCGCCCTCGCCCGCCGCCACCGCCTGCCTGGCCATCGCCGAGCTCATCGCGAGCCGCGCCGAGGAGGTCTTCTGGCAGGGCAGGCGCAACCGCCTGCACTGATCGCCAGGCGTCGACCGCACCGGGAGTCAGACCTCTCGCTGGACGTCGAGCCGGGTGATCGCGAGGACCGCGACCAGGGCCACGATCAGCAGCCCGAAGACGAGGGCCACGATCCCGTCCCCGTAGCCGAGGCCGGTCGAGACCCGGGGCTTGCCCAGCCAGTCGGCGATCGACGCCCCGAGGGGGCGGGTGACGACGTAGGCGAGCCAGAAGCAGAGGATCGAGTTCCAGCGGAGGAGGCGCCAGCCCAGCGCGGGGATGCCGATGATCGCCGCGAAGAGGACCGCGGAGGGGAGGTAGCCGAGATCGAGGGTGGTGGCGGTGAAGTCGCCGAGCGCCGTGCCCATGGCGAAGGTCGCGACCACCGCCGCCCAGTAGAACGCCTCCCGGCGCGGCGTGTCGATGCTGTGGATGGAGAGCGTCCGCTCGGTCAGGTACCAGGCGACGAAGACGGCGATCAGGCAGAGGCCATAGAAGATCGTTGAGGCCGTGTAGGGCACGCCGAAGCCGACATGGAGGACGTCGGCCGCCATCGTCCCGAAGACGCCGACCATGACCACCGCGAACCAGTAGCTCCAGGCCACGTACCGCCCGGTCCGGATGCGCACGAGCAGCGCGATGAGGAACATCGCGAAGCCGATCAGGACCGCCAGCTCGGGCAGCATGACGTGGACCAGGTAGTCGGACGTGGCCTCGCCCATGGCCGTCGAGAGGCCCTTGATCACCCAGAACAGCGCCGTGATCTCGGGTACGCGCAGCCGGCCCCTGGTCGTGACCCAGGAGCGGGAATCCCCCCTGGCCGCGTCAGCCACCGGCTCGCGACCTACCACCCGCCGCGTCCGGCCGGGGAGGGATGTCGAGGGGGAAGGAGGGCGCCTGCGGCCACCGTCGTGGCGAGGGCCTGGTCATCGCGACGTGCAATCTCGTCAGGCTAAGCACCGCCACGACCATTTTGGTGACAGCCGCCTCGGACCGCGCCCGCGAACGGGGAGGGGCGAGGTCAGACCGGATGCGAGACCGCGAGCAGCCGGCGGACCAGGGCCATGGGCAGGCCGATGACGGTGTCGCGGTCGCCGACGACGCCCTCGACGAAGGCGGCGGCGCCCCCCTGGATGGCGTAGGCGCCCGCCTTGTCCATCGGCTCCCCGGTGGCGACGTAGCGGAGGATCTCCGCCGGCTCGAGCGTCCGGAAGGTGACCTCGCTGCGGGCGTGGCCCCACCGGATCGCCATCCCGTCGCGAAGGGCGACGCCGGTCAGCACCTGGTGCCGCCGGCCGGAGAGCCGGCGCAGCATCGCCGCCGCCTCGTCGAGGTCGGCCGGCTTGCCCAGCACCTCGCCGTCCAGCGCCACCACCGTGTCCGCGCCGAGGACCAGGTCGCCGGGCACGCTCGCCGCCTTGCGCCTGGCCAGGGACTCGACGTACTCGGCGACGTCGCCGCCGGCGAATGGCGGCTCCCCGGCCTGGCTGGGGCGGATCTCGAAGTCGAGGCCCGCCTCGCGGAGCAGCGCCGCCCGGCGCGGCGAGGCCGAGGCCAGGATCAGGCGTGCCGGCGGATTCTCCACGTCAGCGCAGCGTACAGCCCCGCCGCGAGCAGGAAGCCGACCAGGAAGGTCAGATCCCCGACCTGGGGCGCCCGGAACGGGATCGGGCCGACGTAGATGGTCTGGTTGGCGAAGAGCCAGATGGAGAGGACGGTGGCGACGACGAAGGCGGTCACGCCCTGCCAGCCGCCGTGGCTCCGGTCGTAGAAGATGCTCTCGTTGCCGAAGTCGCCGCGCCGGAGCAGGAACTCGGTGAACATCACGCCCAGCCAGGGTGCGATCCAGTAGGCGATCAGGAGCAGGAAGTCGTTGTAGTTGTTGGCCGCGCTGCCGCTGCCCCAGGCGGCGAGGACGAAGCCGATGGCGCCGAAGACGATGGCGACGATGGCGCGGCGCTGGCGGGCGCCGATGCGCAGCCCCACGGTCAGGAAGGCCATGGCGCCGCTGTAGATGTTGAGGGCGTTGGCGGCGATGCCGCCCAGCGTGATGCAGAGGAGCGTGAACACGGAGAGGACGTAGGGGAGGGCGTTGGCCAGCTGCTGGGTCGGGTTGTCGCTCGCCCCCCACCTGGTCCCGGAGACGGTGACCAGGGCGGCGCCGACGATCTCCAGCACGGTGCAGGAGACGAAGATGCCGAGCCCCGCCCAGATGCCGGTCCAGAGCCGGCTGCTGGTCCGCGGCAGGTAGCGGGTGTAGTCGGAGGCGTACGGGTTCCAGCCGCAGGCGTAGCCGAAGGCGGCGGCGGCGGTGAGGATGAAGGCGCCCACGGGACCGCCGAAGGCGACCGGGGCCTTGGCGTTGAAGCCGACGCCGAGGTGGGACTTGGTCAGCACCACGACGGCGCTGATGGCGAAGACGATGACCAGCGGGAAGAAGGCGTAGCGCTCGAAGACCTGGACCAGGTTGTGGCCGAAGAAGGCGACCAGGACCTGGAGCAGGACGACGATCAGGAGCGCGACCAGGAAGGGCAGATGGAGCAGCACGACCAGCGCGAAGGTCGCGCTGACGCTGTTGACGGCGAACCAGCCGATGCCGGAGGTGACCGACATCAGCAGCGAGGGGAGGATGTTGCCGATGAAGCCGAAGGCGGCGCGCCCCTGCACCATCTGGGGGACGCCGAACTTGGGGCCGAAGGAGGAGAGCACGCCGTGGCTGACCGAGCCCAGCGCGGTGC
>DATAXV010000226.1:0-9801 GCA_036272915.1 Candidatus Dormiibacterota bacterium | reverse complement strand
GCTGACCGTGACCTACCTGTCCGGCGAGCTGCGCCAGCGCCGGACCGGCGTCGGCTGGGCGTCGCTGCGGTCCCTGCCCGAGCCGGCCGCGGAGGCGACGCTGGAGATCCGCGAGGTCGACGACGCCTTCGGGCGGGCCCAGGCCCTGAGCGGCTCCGGCTCCTCGCTGGCGCGGCGCGAGGAGATCGAGCGGCTCTTCGCCCGGGCGACTCAGGAGGAGCAGCGCTTCCTCAGCCTGCTCGTGATCGGCGAACTGCGCCAGGGAGCGCTGGCCGGGATCATGGCCGACGCCGTCGCCCGTGCCGCCGGGGTCGAGCTGACGGCGGTGCGCCGGGCGGCGATGCTGGCCGGCGACCTCCCCGCCGTCGCCGAGGCCGCGCTGGCCGAGGGGCTGGATGGTCTCGCGCGGTTCCACCTCCGCCTGGGGCAGCCGATCCAGCCGATGCTCGCCCAGACCGCGCCGGACCTGGCCGCCGCCCTGGAGCGGACCGGGGAGGCGGCGGTGGAGTGGAAGCTGGACGGGGTCCGCGTCCAGGTCCACCGGGTCGGTGGAGAGGTGACCGTCTTCAGCCGCTCCCTCGACGTGATCACCGACCGGGTGCCCGAGGTGGTGGAGGCGGCTCTGGCCCTGCCCGCCCGCTCCACCGTCCTCGACGGCGAGGTCATCGCCCTTCGCGCCGACGGACGGCCGCGGCCGTTCCAGGTGACGGGGTCGCGGGTCGCCAGCCGCGAGGACGTGGCCGCGCTGCGGCGGGCCGTCCCCCTGACCGCGTTCTTCTTCGACCTTCTCCACCTCGACGGGGAGGACCTGATCGACGAGCCGGGCTCCGACCGCTCAGCCGCGCTGGCCTCGATCCTCGCCCCCGAGCTCCAGGTGCCGCGCGTGGTGACCGCCGACGCCGGCCGGGCGACGGCCTTCTTCGACGACGCCATCGGCCACGGCCACGAGGGAGTCATGGTCAAGGCCCTCAGCTCGCCCTACGAGGCGGGCCGGCGCGGCACCGGCTGGATCAAGGTCAAGCCGCGCCACACCCTGGACCTGGTCGTCCTCGCCGCGGAGTGGGGCCACGGCCGGCGGAAGGGCTGGCTGTCCAACCTCCACCTGGGTGCCAGGGACCCGGCCTCCGGAGGCTTCGTGATGCTCGGCAAGACCTTCAAGGGACTCACCGACACGATGCTCGAATGGCAGACGGCGGAGCTCCTCGCCCGGGAGACGGGACGTGCGGGGATCGCCGTCCACGTCCGCCCCGAGCTGGTCGTCGAGATCGCCTTCGACGGAGTGCAGACCAGCCCCCGTTATCCGGGCGGCATGGCGCTCCGTTTCGCCCGGGTCCTCCGCTATCGGGAGGACAAGGCGGCGGGGGAGGCGGACACGGTCGACATGGTGCGCATGCTCCACGAGGCCGGCATCTGAGGCGATCCCCTCACTCCCGCCGGTTCGACCGCTGCTTGGGCTGGCGGCCGGCCTGGCGGAGGGCCTGGTTGAGGAGGTACTCGATGTGGCCGTTGACACTGCGCAGCTCGTCCTGGGCCCACCTCTCCAGCGCGTCGTAGAGCTGGGGGTCGATTCGGAGCAGGAAGGGTTTGCGTGCAGCCAAGGTGATCAGGGATAGATGGTGCCCGTATTGACGATCGGCTGCGGCCCGCGATCGCCACTGAGCACGACCATCAGGTTGGAGACCATGGCCGCCTTCCGGTCCTCGTCGAGCTCGATCAGGTCGCTCTCGCCGAGCTTCTGCAGCGCCAGCTCGACCATGCCCACCGCGCCCTCGACGATGCGCTGGCGGGCGGCCACGATGGCGTTGGCCTGCTGGCGGCGGAGCATCTCGCCGGCGATCTCGGGAGCGTAGTTGAGCCGGCGGATCCGCGCCGCCTGGACCTCGACCCCGGCCACGACCAGCCGCGCCTGGAGCTCGGTGATGAGGGTCTCCATGACCGCGTCGGGATCGCCCCGAAGGCTGGTCGCCTGACTCTCGTAGTTGTCGTAGGCATAGGTGCCGGCGACGTGCCGGATCGCGCTCTCGGTCTGCATCGAGACGAACTGCAGGAAGTCGTCGACGTCGAACATGGCCCGGGCGGTGTCGATCACCCGCCAGTTGATCACGGCGGCGATCTCCACCGGGTTGCCGGTGGCGTCGTTGACCTTCAGCACCTCGCTCTCCAGGCTCCTCACCCGGAGCGACAGCGTGGTGCGGACGGTGAACGGGTTAACCCAGGAGAGACCGGGTGTGCGCAGGGTTCCCGTGTAGCGTCCGAAGAGCATCACGACCTTGGCCTGGTTGGGCTGGATCACGACCAGCCCCCGGAGGGCGGAAACGGCCAGGGTGAGGAGTACGATGCCAATGGCGATCACCGGCCCCTGGGCTGCGCCGAGGCCGATGACCAGCGCACCGACCACCGCCAAGGCCAGCAGAACGGCCAGGGAGGCGACCCCGGGCAGCGAACGCTGGACCGACTCATGAGTTTCCATAGCGAGACCTCCTATGCGATATCGCAACGATATCATGTCGATATCTGGAAGTTCCTCGCCCATGAATCCAAGGAGGGGAGCGTTCCGGTGGCGCCCGTGATCGTCGAGACCCGAGGCCTGAGCAAGCGCTACGGCAACGGTACGCTGGCCGTTGACCGACTCGATCTCGAGGTGCGGCGGGGCGAGGTCTACGGATTCCTCGGCGCCAACGGCGCCGGCAAGACGACCACCATGCGGATGCTGGTGGGTCTGATCGCCCCGACCTCGGGGACGGCGTCGGTGGTCGGGCGCGCGCCCGGCTCCCGCGAAGGGCTGGCCCGCATCGGCTGCCTGATCGAGAGCCCCGGCTTCTATCCCTTCCTCTCCGGCCGCGACAACCTGCGCGTCGTCGCCCGCTCTTGCTCGATCCCCGACTCCAGGGTGGAGGAGGCGCTCGAGCAGGTCGACCTCCGGCCCCGCGCCGGTGATCGGTTCGGGGCCTACTCGCTGGGCATGAAGCAGCGGCTGGGCGTCGCCGCCTCCCTGCTCAAGGATCCGGATCTGCTCATCCTCGACGAGCCCACCAACGGCCTCGACCCACAGGGCATGGTCGAGATGCGGGACATGATCCGCAACCTCGCCCAGGGCGAGCGGACCGTGCTCCTCTCCAGCCACCTGCTCAACGAGGTCGAGCATGTGTGCCAGCGCGTCGGCGTCATCCAGGGCGGCCGGCTCATCGCCGAGGGCACGCTGGACGAGCTCCGCGGCTCGGCCTCCCTCTACGTGCGCGCCGAGCCGCAGGACCTGGCCCGGGACAAGCTGCTCGACATGGTCGGCGCCGGCGCCCTCACCGAGGAGGCCGACGGGCTGTTCCGGCTGGCGGTGGCGACGAGCCGGTCCGGCGAGATCAACAGCGCCATGGTCAACGCCGGGATCACGGTGACCGAGCTCCGCCCGTTCGAGCGGTCCCTGGAGGAGACCTTCCTGCAGCTGACCCACGAGCAGGCGGCCGAGGCGGCCGAGGCGCCCGCTCCGACGCCGGTGGAGGAGGGCCAGGCATGACCGAGTTCTCGCCCAGCCCGAGTCCCCGGCTGATGGATGTCTGGGCCAGCGCCAGGGCCGCCTGGATCCGGATCGGCAAGCGGCCCTCGACCTGGGTCCTGGGTGTGGTGATGCTGCTGCTGATGGCGTCGCTCAACTACGGGCTGCCGCTGCTCCTCATCCTCGTCATCAGCCATGAGCCGGGGCACGCCGCCACCCACGCCCAGCTCCAGACTGCCCAGGACTCGCTGCGCCAGGAGCTCTATCCGTCCCACTTCATCAAGACCGCGCTCACCGGCTTCACCGGCTTCGCCTACTGCGCGGCGATCCCCGTCATCCTCGGCGTGCTCAGCTTCGGCGGGGAATACGGCCTGGGGACCTGGAAGACGCTGCTGACCCAGCGGCCGTCGCGCATGACGACCTTCCTCGGCACCACCCTGACCATGGTCGGGATCCTGCTCAGCTTCTCGATCGCCATCCTCGTCGCCGGCGCGGTGATCTCCATCCCGTTCGGGTTCGCCTTCGGCCACGCCACGCCCTGGCCGGGCCTGCTGTCCATCGTCGAGGCCGTCCTCGCCGCCTGGCTGACGATGTCGATGTGGGCCGCCTTCGGCGTGCTCCTGGCCATGCTCTTCCAGCAGACGCCGCTGGCGATCGGGATCGGGATCGTCTACACCCTGGCCGTCGAGGGCTTCATCGTGCAGGTGATGGGGGCGGTGTCCGCGCTCGACAACGTGCGCCGCGCCTTCCCCGGCCAGAACATCATCGCCATGCTCCACGCCCTGCCCCCGGGCGGCGCGTCGCTGGTGTCGGCCACCCAGGGAGCGCTCGTCGCCGCCGCCTACATGCTCGTCTTCCTCGGCATCGGCGCCTTCCTGCTCCGCAGCCGGGACATGTTGTGAGCCGGACGCCCGACCGCCGCATCGGCATCGGCGGCATCGCGATCGAGAGCAGCACCTTCTCGCCCCTGGTCAGCACGCTGGCCGACTTTCACGTCCTCCGCGGCGAGGAGATGGCGCCCCAGTACCCGTTCCTCCCCGGCTGGCGCCTGGCCAACCATCCCGAGCTCGACTGGGTCCCCTGCCTGCGGGCGAGATCGCTGCCCGGCGGGCCGGTCGCCTCCGCCGACTACCTGCGGATGAAGGAGGAGCTGCTGGAGCGGGTGCGGGCCAGCCTGCCCCTCGACGGGTTCTACCTCCACATCCACGGGGCGATGTCGGTGCTGGGCATGGACGACGCCGAGGGCGACCTCGCCACCGACCTGCGCCGGGTGGTGGGGGAGGGCTGCCTGATCTCGGCCGGGATGGACCTCCACGGCAACGTCTCGCCGCGGCTGGTCGAGCAGGTCGACCTCTTCACCGCCTACCGCCTGGCGCCACACGAGGACGCGCCGCAGACCTCCGAGCGCGCCTGCCGGAACCTGGCCGCGTGCCTCGAGCAGGGCATCCGCCCGCACCGGGCCTGGGCCCGCATCCCCGTGATCCTGCCCGGGGAGCGGACCAGCACCCGGATCGACCCGGCGCGGACCATCTACGGCCGGCTGCCCGAGGCGGACGCGGTTCCGGGCGTGATCGACGCCTCGCTCTGGGTCGGCTACGTCTGGGCCGACGAGCCGCGGAGCAGCGCCACCGTGGTCGTCACCGGCACCGACGACGCCGCCATCCGGCGGGAGGCGGCGACGATCGCGCGCCGGTACTGGGACGCCCGCCGTGACTTCCGCTTCGGGACCTCCGCGGGCGACGCCGACTGGTGCATCGCCGAGGGCCTCGCCCGCGGTCACGACGCCGTCATCATCAGCGACTCGGGTGACAACCCTACCGCCGGCGGGGCCGGGGACATGACCTTCATGACCGCCCGGCTGCTGGCCCACCCGGCGCTGGCCGCCGGCGAGCGCACGGCACTCCACGCCAGCGTGGTGGCGCCGGAGGCGGTGGAGGCATGCCGCGCCGCCGGTGTCGGCGGCAGCGCCTCGGTCACCGCGGGCGGCGTGCTCGACCCCGTCCACGGCAGCCCGATCGAGCTGACCGGTGAGGTGACCGCCCTGGTCGAGGACCCGGTCGGCGGCTGGATCGCAGTGCTGCGCTCCGGCGGCGTCCACGTGGTCCTGACCTCAGGTCGCAAGCCCTATCACCACGTCCGCGACTTCACCGCCCTGGGCTGGGACATCGCCGCCAACCCGCTGACCGTGGTCAAGATCGGCTACCTGGAGCCGGAGCTGCGCGACGCCGCGCGCCATGCCCTGCTCGCTCTCACTCCGGGCGCCGTGAACCAGGACATCCCCAACCTCCACTACGAGCGGGTGGAGAGGCCGATCTTCCCGCTCGACGAGGACATGGCCGACCCCGACCTGGAGGTCAGGCTCTTCGGCTCCTGACCGCCCTCGCTGGGGAGGGGCGCCGGGGGCTGCGTCCTGCCCTACGGACCGACCAGCGTCTCCAGGCGCACCGCGTGGCGGACGTCGAAGACCTCGCCATAGCTCCGCAGCAGCGCCTGCCGGCGATCGTCGGCGATGTAGCCGTCCAGCGCCGCCCGGTTCGGGAAGCGGATGAGATGGACCTCCAGGGGGAGCGAGGGGTCCTCTCCGACACCCCGCCGGCCGCGGTAGAGGAGCGTGGCGCCATGGTCGCCGAGGAGCGCCAGCACCCCGTCCTCGAACGCCCCGGCGCGCTCGGCCCCGGCGTCGGAGGCGTAGCCGACGAAGGCCAGCGTGAAGGCGGCGTCCTCGTCGTCCCTCATCCTCGTTGGCCGGCCCCGACGCCACCGGCGCGGAAGTGACAGGCTGACCTGATGGCCCGCATTGCTTGGACAGTATCGGCGAGCGGAGCGTCTCGCCGGTGACGGCGCGGCGGGCGGCGCTGCTCGCCGGCATCCTGCTGATCGCCGCCAACCTGCGGAGCCCGCTGACCGTGGTCGGACCGCTGCTGGGCACGATCAGCCGCCACTTCTCACTGTCCCCGACCGAGGCCGGGCTGCTGAACACCCTCCCCGTGCTCGGCTTCGGCGCCTTCTCGCCCCTGGCGCCGCCGCTCTCCCGCCGACTCGGCATCGAGCGCGCGCTGCTCGCGGCCATGATCGCGCTCTGTGGTGGCATCGTGCTCCGATCCCTGCCCTCGGCGGTCTGCCTCTTCGGCGGCACGATCCTGATCGGGGCCGCCGTCGCCATCGTCAACGTGCTGCTTCCAGCCCTGGTCAAGCGCCGGTTCCCGGGCCGGATCAGCTCCATCACCGGGCTCTACGCGGCGACCATGAGCATGATCGCGGCGATCGGCTCGGGCGTGGCCGTGCCCCTGGCCGGGGTCGCCCCCGGCGGCTGGCGGACGGCGCTCGGCTGCTGGGCCGGGCTGGCCCTGGTGGCGGCCGCCTTCTGGCTCCCCCAGGCCGCTCGAGGCGGCCGCCCGGCGGAGGTGGCGGGGGCGGGGAACATGCCGCTGCGGTCCTCGCTGGCCTGGCTGGTGACCGCGTTCATGGGCCTGCAGTCGTTCGGCTTCTACGTGATGATCGGCTGGGCGCCGACCCTCCTCGTCTCCCGGGGCGACAGCCCTCACATCGCCGGGCTGCAACTCTTCGTCTACCAGGTGGTCGGGCTGCTCTCCAGCCTCCTCTCGCCCCTGGTCCTGGAGCGGACCAGGAGCCAGAGCCTCCTCGCCTGCGTCTGCGCCCTCCTCTGCTGCAGCGGGTACGCCGGGCTGATCCTACTTCCCTCGCTCTCGCTGCTCTGGCTGATGGTGACCGGGGCGGGCGCCGGCGCCTGCCTGGTCATCGCCCTGTCCTTCATGTCGCTCCGCACCGCCGGTCCCCATCAGGCCGCCGGGCTGTCGGCCATGGCCCAGTGCGTCGGCTACCTCTTCGCCAGCACCGGACCCCTCATCTTCGGCTTCCTCCACCAGTCGACCGGCGGCTGGCTGCCCTCGATGCTCGTCCTCCAGGGCAGCGCCGTGATCCTGGCCGGGGTGGCCGTAGCCGCCGGCCGGCCGGTGCAGATGGAGCCCGACCGCACCGGTTAGAGGTCGCCCCGGAGCGGGCGGAAGAAGGTACGGACGTCGCCGACCAGCAGGTCGGGCACCTCCATGGCGGCGAAGTGGCCGCCCCGGTCGAACTCCGACCAGTGGACGATGTTGCTGTCGCGCTCGGCGAACCTCCGGATCGGAAGACCGATGTCGTGAGGGAAGACGGCGACGCCGGTCGGGACCTCGAGCCGCGGCTGGACGGCCCCGCCGGCGGCGTGTGCGGTCTCGAAGTAGAGGCGCGCCGCCGAAGCGGCGGTGCGCGTCAGCCAGTAGATCGTGACGTTGGTGAGGAGGAGGTCCGGATCCGGCCGGTGGGCGGGGTCCGACCATTCGTCGAACTTCTCCGCGATCCAGGCCAGCTGGCCGACCGGGGAGTCGGTCAGCGCGTAGGCGAGCGTCTGCGGGCGCGTCGACTGGATCATCCCGTAGCCCGCGCCCTCGCGCAGGAAGGTGCGCCCCGACTCGAGCCGCCTGAGGTCGGTCTCGGAGAGGGCGCTCGCGTCGAGCCCGGCCTGACCGCCGGGGGCCAGGACCGAATCCACCTCCCTGGGCAGCTGCAGGGTGTTCACGTGCACCCCGACCACGTGCTCGGGGTCCAGGATCCCGAGCTGGCGGGAGATGCCCGATCCCCAGTCCCCGCCCTGCGCGCCGTACCGCTCATAGCCGAGCCTGCGCATCAGCTCGGCCCAGGCGCGGGCGATGCGGGCCGGGTCCCATCCGGGCGAGTGCGTCGGGCCGGAGAAGCCGAAGCCGGGCAGGGAGGGGATGACGAGATGGAAGGCGTCGGCGGCGTCGCCGCCGTGGGCTCGCGGATCGCTCAGCGGGCCGACGACCTCGAGGAACTCCACGATCGAGCCGGGCCAGCCATGGGTCATCACCAGGGGCAGGGCGTCAGGCTCCGGCGAGCGGACATGGAGGAGGTGCACGTTCTCGCCGTCGATCGCGGTCGTGAACTGAGGGAGGCGGTTGAGGCGCGCCTCGTGCTCACGCCAGTCGTAGCCCTTCTCCCAGCGCTCGGCCAGCTGCCTCATGCGGTCGAGGGGCATGCCGTATCGCTCGCCGGCTCCGGAAACCTGGTCCGGCCACCGGCTCGAAGCCAGTCGCCGCCGGAGCTCATGAAGGGAGGACTCGGGGATGTCGATGCGGAAGGGGACGATGGAGTCGCCTGACGTCGCCATGCACCGACTGTAGATCGCCCTGCGGTCAGCTCCCGTCCGGTTTGGGTGCTGTCGATCGCCCGGTCATCGCGTGGTCCGGGGGGGCGCCGTGCTCTCGCGGACGATCAGGCTCGTGGCCAGCTCCACCCGCGACGGCCTGGGCTCGCTGCCTCCCAGGAGCCCGACCAGCATCCTCGTCGCCGCCCGCGCCATCTCGTCCAGCGGCTGCCAGACCGTGGTCAGCGGCGGCGCCAGCCATCGCGACTGGGGCAGGTCATCGAAGCCGACCACGCTCAGATCCGCCGGCACGCGAAGGCCCCGCTGACGGGCGGCCTCGTAGACGCCCATCGCCTGGGCGTCGTTGCCGGCGAAGATGGCGGTCGGCCGATCCGGACGGCTCAGGAGGTCCATGGCGTGGGCGAACCCGGCGTCGTGGTGAAAGGTCCCGGATCGGACCAGAGCGGTGTCGACGGCCAGCCCCGCGGCCTCCATCGCGTTCCGGTAGCCGTCGACCCGGGCCCGGCTGCAGAGAAGGTGGGCGGGGCCGCTGATGACGGCGACCCGGCGATGGCCGAGCCCGACCAGGTGTTCGGTCGCGGCCAGGCCGCCGGCCCAGTTGGTCGCGCCCACCGAGTAGCCGTCCTCGGGGCCAGAATGACCGGCCGGATCGACGATGACGACGGGGACGCCCAGCTCCCGGAGCTGGGCCCGTTCGGGGCCGGCCAGATCGGACAGGACCGGGATCGCCCCATCGGCGCCGCGCTCGACGAGGCCGTCGATCCAGCGTTCGGAGGTGAGGGAGATGATCACGCCCATCCGCTGGGACCGGGCCTCTCCCTCGACGCCGCGGATGATCTCCACCGCCCAGGGGTCGTCGAGTGCGTCAAACAGGAGCTCGATCATGGCCGCCCGCCGAGCCGGCCGCGACCGGCGGGGGCGGTACCGGCGGCTGGAGAGCAACTCCTGGACCCGCTGGCGAGTGGGTGCCGCGACATCGGTCCGCCCGTTCAGGACCTTGGAGACGGTGGCCACCGAGACGCCCGCCTCCCGGGCGATGTCCGCCATCGTGACGCGCAACGACATGCTCCCGTTCTGCATCCGGATTCCACTGGGCAGCATAGCGGTTGGAAAACTTGCCGAAACATCG
>DATAXV010000225.1:0-34299 GCA_036272915.1 Candidatus Dormiibacterota bacterium | reverse complement strand
ATTCGGGGTTCCTACTCGCCCGCCAGCCCACCCTCAGTCACGAGCTCGCGGGCATCAATGAACGCCCGGACTCCTTCCACGTCTGGCCGACCCACCCATTTTCATCCCCTCCGGGTGCCCGAGGGCGTGTCCGCTCAGTCGATCCGGGCGAACTTCTGCACTGCGTGGGTTCCGGCCGGGACCTTGCCCGGCTTGATGCCGAAGGTCCACGTGACCTCGCCCACGTAGATGTCGCCGTGGGAGTCGACGCAGACGTCGTGGGGCGCGACGAAGTTGCCGGCGGCGGTGCGATCGGCGCCGCCCCAGCGGGCGAGCACCGCTCCGGAGCCGTCGTACACGCTGACTCGCCCGGGCAGATCGTCGGCGTTGACGCCGAGTCGCTCCGAGAGGTCGCCGGCGGGCCGCCAGAGCTCGGAGACGTAGATCCGGCCCTCGCCGTCGACGGCCAGGTTGGTCGGGCGCTGCACGTCCGTCCACTCCTCCAGGTACTCGCCCTCCGGGGAGAAGAACTGGATGCGGTCGTTCTCCCGGTCGGCGACGAGGACGCGGCCGTCGGCCAGCACCAGGATGCCGTGCACCAGGTTGAACTCACCGGGCCCGGTACCGGGCTCGCCCCAGGACTGGATCAGCTCGCCGCCGGCGGTGAACCGGTGGACCCGGCAGTTGCCGTAGCCGTCGCTGACGTAGAGGTCGCCGCTCGGCGCGACCGCCAGGTTGGTGGGGCGGTTGAAGGGCGGCCCAGGCCGGATGCTCGACAGGGTCCCGTCGTAGCCGGTGTCGGAGGCGACGTCGGGCGTCCCGATCGTCTGCAGCAGCCTGCCCTCGGCGGTGAAGTGGTAGACGGCGTTGTGGCCCTCGTCGACGCAGAACACGGTGTCGTCGGGGGCGACGGTGAGGCCGTGGGTGCGGGGCGTGAAGAGGTCCTCGCCCCAGGATGCGACGAAGGAGCCGTCGCGATCGTAGACCAGGACACGGGCCTCCTCCCGGGTGAACAGGAACACGCGGTCGCGGGAGTCGACGCCGACGCCGTCGACGTCGCCGTGGTGGAAGCCCTCGGGCAGTTGCTCCCATCCCTCGAGCACCCGGTAGCGAAGCTCGCCCATGTCGCCCTCCTTTGAGCCGGATCCGCCGTCGGCATGAACACGCCCGTGCGTGGGCGCCTCATCTGATCGTAGACGACGGCGCCGGACGGCTCCGGCGCCCGGGCCGGGCCTCAGCGGTGCAGCGCGATCGCGGGCACGGCCGGCTTCTGGACGCCGTGCAGGACGAGGACCACCATCACCGCCAGGGCGAGGACCGTGACCACGGCGACCAGCGCCTTGTGCCGGTCCGAGATCGGCTGCTGGGGCAGGAGCCCGGCGGCGGTGGTGCCCAGCTTGAGGACGGTCGTGGCCGTCTGCAGCCGCGACAGCCCGGCCCTGGCCAGCGACTGCCGGGAGAGCCCGGGCGCGGCCAGGGCCCCGTTCCCGGATCCGTTCCCGTTGGACTTCTGTCCGTCCACCCAGTGGGCGGCGACGCCGAGGAGCAGCGCCTCGCGGAGCTGCCGCATGCCGTAGGCCCTGACCACCTCGGGGCGCTGCGCCCGGCGTAGGAGGAGGGCGAGGGGGAAGGCGAGGACGGTGATGCCGGCCGCGATCCAGAAGGTGTCGTCGTAGCCCTTGGCCACCTGCTGGAGGAGCACCGTCTTGACGGCGTTGGGGAGGTGGGCGCCGGCCAGGCTGGAGGACCCGTCGGTGAGCGAGAAGCCGGACGGCAGGGGTGGCAGGTGGGAGAGGATCCGCGAGCTGAGGATGGTCGTGACCACGGCCACGCCGAGCGCGCCGCCCGCCCGCTGCACGGTGTTGCTCACCGCCGTCGCCCGCGGGATCATCTCCGGTCGCATGGTCACGTAGGCGGCGGCGAAGGTGGGCATCATGCAGAAGCCCATGCCCAGTCCTCGGGCGCCGAGCATGAGCATGATCGTCAACTGCGAGGTGTCGGGGGCGATGGTCGTCATCCAGATCGTCGCCCCGGTGAGGATGGCGAGACCGAACGGCACCACCCTCTGGGCGCCGATCCGGTCGGTCAGCATCCCCGCCAGAGGCATGACGAGGAGAGCGCCGAGGCCCTGGGCGCTGACGATCAGGCCCGCTCGCTGGGCGCCGTAACCCTGCACCTGCTGGAGGAAGAGGGGCATGAGCAGGACGGCGCCGAAGAGGGCGACGACGATGAGCAGGCTCATGCCCATGGCGGCGCTGAAGGCGGCGTCCTTGAAGACCCGGATCTCGATCAGGGGGAACGGCTGGCGGAGCTCGTAGAGGCAGAAGACGACGAGCAGGGCCAGGCCCCCGATCAGCGGCAGGAGCGTCTGCACCGATCCCCATCCATGGGAGGAGGGCTGGGCCAGGCCGTAGACGACGCCGACCACGGCGGGCGAGGCGAGGAGCACACCGACCCAGTCCAATCTGCGCATGTCCGTCCGGCCCCGCACGGCGCGGAGGAGAAGGATGCTGAGAATGGAGCCGGCGATGCCGATCGGCACGTTGATGTAGAAGATCAGGCGCCAGCTCACCGACTGGATCAGCCAGCCGCCGAGGGTCGGCCCGAGGATGGGGGCGATCATGGTCGGGATGCCCAGCACCGCCATCATCCGGCCGCGCTCCTCCGGGCGGCTGTTGCTCATCAGCGTCGCCATCCCCACCGGCATGAGCAGGCCGCCGGCCAGGCCCTGGATGACGCGGATCGCGATCAGCATGTCGGCCGAGGTCGAGAGGCCACACACCGCGGAGGCGACGGTGAAGCCGATCTGGCTGGCGATGAACACGCGCTTGGCGCTGAAGCGGTCGGCCAGCCAGCCGCTCATCGGGATCACGGCGGCCAGACCGAGCGAGTACCCGGTCACCACCCACTGGATGTTCGAGATCGAGACTCGGAAGTCGTTCTGAAGGGTGTTCAGGGCGACGTTGACGACGGTCGCGTCGAGGATCGACATGACCATGCCGATCATCACCACGCCGGCCGCGATCCACTTGTAGTTGTCACCGGCGGGGGCGGCTCGAGGCGCGGTCGGGACCGGCGCGCGGGGGGCGGCGGGGACCGGGCTGGTGCGGGGCGGCGAGCTCATGGCAGAGCCCCGGCCCGAGGCTCGGAGAGCTTCCCCGCCTCGCCGCCGCCGCGGCGCACCCCGCCCGCCCGGGCGAGGGCCTCCAGGCCCTGCACCAGCGCCCCGAGGTCCTCGGCGGACATCGCGTCCAGCCAGCCCTGCAGGGTCTCCAGCGAGCCCTGACGCAGGCGGCGAACGAGCGCCGCCCCCGCCGCCGTGGTCGAGGCCAGCGTGCGGCGGCGGTCGCGGGGGTCCTCGCGGCGCTGGACCAGCCCCGCCTCGACCAGCCGGTCGACCAGTGAGCTCGTCGTCGAGAGCTGGACGCCGAGGGCGCGGGCGACCCCGCCCATCGGCAGCGGCTCGTGGCGCGCGATGACAAAGAGGCAGCGGAGTTGGGGAAGCGTCAGGTCGACGTGGTGCCAGGCCTCGTCGCCGTGCTCGTGAAGGGCGCGGACCAGGCCGGTGCAGAGCTCGAGCGCCTGTGCCGGGAGCGGCTGGCTCATGGAAATTGGTTCGATTCTACCGAAACAATTGGGGGAAACCGAGCGCTTGTCGGCTGGCAGGGCAGTCGCCAAGGGGGGCGCCGGAGAGCCTTCGGACCGCGGCTCCTCGCCCGGCAGCGCCGCCGGACGAGGTGTGGGGCGGGGGAACCGCCGTCAGGTGCTGCTCTGGGGGCGGCTCAACAGGCCGTCGAGGAGGCTCAGGAACCTGCCCTCGGCACCGACCAGGCAGCGGACGGCGTCCTTGAGCCGCGGCTCGTCCAGCGACTGTGAAAGGTCGATGAGGCGGTAGAGGCTCTCGACCAAAGCCCACTGTGCCTCACTGACACTGCCGACCCACTGCTGAACGGGCGTCCTGGGCCCGGGGGTGTCCTTCCCGAAGACCTCATCGTCAACGTCGTCGTCGAAGTAATTCCTCATCTTCTGCTTCCCCGCTCCACTCTCTGTTTTCCTGCAGCGCCCTCGGTGAAGGAGCGATCCGACGCCTTCAATCCCGTTCGCTAAGGGATCCAGGCATACACAATTGTCTCTCCTAACTGGGGAAATGGCACAACGAAAAGTGCTCCTTGACATGATTTCCTGCCCTGGCTGCTGGGAAATCGATGGGGATTCGGCCGCATGTTCTGCGGAGCTGCTGTGACGTGATCCCGGTCGGGTTCACAATCCGGCGGTGGACGCTTCATTGATCCCTAGGGGTCAGTGCCCGGTCCGCTCGCTTCTATGCCGGAGACACGTATATGTCCGGAACTCGCACTGTCGATTGGGTCCCGCGCGGTCGAGCTGGCCACTGTGCATCGGCCCCGGCCGGGCGGTCCGCCTCGAGGGCGGCCGGCCGGCACCCTTGGACCGCTACGCGCCGGTGACGAGCGGCTCCGGCTGGTCGGGAACGTGGACCGGAAGCCCGGCCGCGCGCCATGCCCGGAAGCCGCCGTCGAGATCGCTGGCCCTGACCCCCAGCCGGCGCAGGGCGAGGGTGGCGAAGGTCGAGGCGTAGCCCTCGGTGCAGAGCACGATCACGTCGAGGTCGTAGGAGGCGAAGGGAAGCCGCGCCGGGCTCGAGGGATCCAGCCTCCACTCGAGGACGTTGCGCTCGATGGCGACCGCTCCGGGGATCACGCCCTCAGCCGCCCGCTCCCCGGCGGGACGGATGTCGACCAGCACGGCGCCCCGATCACGGGCCTCCGCGGCCACCTCGGGACCGACCCGGGGCAGGTCGACGCGGGCCTCGTCGAGGAGGCGGTCGATGCCGTTCGCCTCGGCCGGGGGCGGCGCGCCGATCGGCTCCAGCAGCGCGTCGATGCTCGGCAGCCGGCGCATCGGCATCAGTGGCGGCGAATAGACGTGGACACTGGTCGCGACGACGTCGCCGGCGTTGCTGACGGCATGGATCCGGTCGGGGCCGAAGGCGGAGGTCTGCCCGGCCCCGAGGAGGACGCGCTCGACCGGGCCCCGGCCCGAGCGCCGCTCCTCGCGAAGGGTGCCCTCGAGCACGTGCAGAGCGCCGGAGGCCTCCCCGTGGTCGTGCGCGGGCGTCCCCTGGCCCGGCGCCCAGCCGATCAGCCAGGCCTCCACGTCGGCCGAGAGCGCGAGCCTGGCGTACCAGCGGCGCTCGGGGTCGTGGCGCGCGATCGAGCGCAGGGCGGGGCCGGCCTCGTCGGCGATCCGGGCGGCCAGGGCGGCCAGGGCGGCGGGGCCGGTCGCCCTGGGCAGAACCAGATCCCGGGCGAGGGCCGAATCGGTCGGGATCAGCGGGTGGAGGAAGGATGCGGGAAGAGTGCTGGTGGCCATGGCTTGGTCTCCACTGGTGCTCGGACGAGCGATTTCGGACGGGTCTGCTGGACAGGGCCGGAGGGAAGGGCCCCCTCGGCGCCCGATCAGCGCGGGCGCGACGTCCGGGTACAGGCGGAGGCGCTGGCCTTCCAGAGCTCGATGACGTGGTCTCGGATCCGCTGCGATCGCAGCACGGCGGCGTTCATGACCAAGTAATACCAGTGCGGCACTCGTACTATGCCACCTCTTGCCGAAAACTTACCCGTTTCGGCCGGGATCCCTTGCGTCGCGGGAGTGGAGGGCGTGGCTGGCGAGGAGCTTGGTGACGACGACGACGACGCCCTCCAGCTGCAGGAGGAGCGACGCCCAGGGCCGGCAGCGGAGGGCGGCGACCCCCGCCAGCAGCGCCAGGAGCCCGATCTCGAGCCAGGTGCTCACCGGCCGGCGCGTCGCCGTGTGCGGCGCGAGCGCATGCCCGAGCGAGAGATCCTCACGCTGCGTCGATGATGACCGGATCGCCCGACGGCGGCAAGAACGCCGGATCGCGCCCTGGCCGTGCCTATGATCGCCGTGTGCGAGCGAGGTTCGGATCTCGGGCGGCGGCCATCGTCGCCGCGCTGGTGCTGCTCCTGCTGGCGGCCGGTTGCGCGATGCCCGGCCCGGCCGACGGCGCCTCGCCCGGCCAGGGCGGTGCCTGGTCCGGCTGCGGACCCGCCTCGGCGGTCACCGGCGTCAGCATCACCCGGCCCCACAGCGCCCTCGGGCCGCCTGGTGGCATCGCCGCGCTCTCGGCCAGCAGCCGCGATGCCACCGCCTCCCGCCGCCTCTATCGCGCGGCCTGCCGGCTGGTCGAGGTCGAGGCCCACCCCAAGGCCGTCTCCTGCCCGGCCGACTTCGGCGTCGTCTACAAGATCCGGTTCCGGTCGGCCCGCTCGTCCCCCGCCACCGCCACCTATGCCGCCACCGGCTGCGGTTCGCTGGCGATGCGGACCGCGGCCGGCTCACGCTCGACCATGGTGATCGGAAGCAGGGCCGCCGCCCTCGAGCCCGCCTTCCGAAGCGCCCTCGCCGGGATCCTCCACCTGTCCGTCGACAACCTCGCCTGAGGGCATAGCCCAACGGCGTCGCCTGTCCTCGGTATCGATGACAGGAGCGGGATGGCTCGATGTGTTCGGCTTGGTTGGGCCGGACCCGCGTCCGGTAGCCTTCGCGCTTCCCCGCGGCCATCGGTGGCGGTCTGTCCGCGCCCCAGGAAGGAGGGGTCATGAGTTCCACGGACGAGGCGCTGGAGAACAACAGCCGGTACGCGAGCAGCTTCAGCAAGGGTGATCTGCCCATCCCTCCGGCCAAGCGGATGGCGGTGATCGCCTGCATGGACGCCCGGCTCGACGTGCACAAGATCCTCGGTCTCGAGGAGGGCGACGCCCACATCATCCGCAACGCCGGAGGGGTCGTCAGCGAGGACGCGATCCGCTCGCTGGTGATCTCCCAGCGGCTGCTGGGCACGGAGGAGATCGTCCTCATCCACCACACCGACTGCGGCATGCTCACCTTCCGGGACGACGACGTGAAGAGCTCGATCGAGGCGGACACCGGCCTCCGGCTCTCCTTCGCCCTGGAGGCCTTCGGCGACCTCGAGGGAGACGTCCGCCAGTCGATCGCCAGGATCGAGGCGAGTCCCTTCGTCCCTCACAAGAACGTCCGCGGCTTCGTCTACGACGTCCACACCGGCGCGCTCCACGAGGTGGGGTGACGCTGCCGGCCGGGGAGGCGTACGGCCATTGGCGGTGGCGTCCGTCGCGGAGAGGTGACGCGGCGGCGGTCGTGCCGACCGGCGCCGCGCCGCTCGCCGTCCTCTCTTTCGACGGCGGCCGGATCTACGGCTTGGCCTGGCCGGCGACGGCCTGGGCGCCCTCCATGGCCAGGAACTGGGTCGTCGCCAGCTCGCGGTAGAGGTCGTCGCCGCGGACCAGTTCGGCATGGGTACCGACGGCCCTGACCTCGCCCGCGTCCATGACCACGATCCGGTCGGCGCGGGTCACGGTCGAGAGCCGGTGGGCGACGACGAGCACCGTGGTCGACCGCGCCGCCTCGGCCACCACCTCGCGCAGGGCCATCTCGTTGAGGGCGTCCAGCTGCGAGGTGACCTCGTCGAGGAGCAGCAGCCTCGGCCGGCGAAGCAGCGCCCGGGCGATCGCCACCCGCTGGCGCTCGCCGCCGGAGAGCTTGCTGCCGCGGTGGCCGACGACCGTGTCCAGGCCCTCGGGAAGGCGCTCGACGAGCCCGTCGAGGCGGGTCTGCGCGAGAACGCGGCGGATGTCCTCATCGGTCACGTCGGGAGCGGCGAACCGGAGGTTGTCACGCAGCGAGCCGGAGAGGACCGGAGCGTCCTGCTCGACGTAGCCGATCGAGGCCCGGAGCTCGCCCAGCGGCCAGTCGAGGACGTCGCGGCCGTCGATCAGGACGCGACCCCCGGTGGCCTCGTAGAACCGCTCGATGAGGGCGAAGACGGTCGACTTGCCCGCCCCGGAGGGGCCGACGAAGGCGGTCATCCCGCCGGCGGGCACGTCGAAGGTGACGCCGTGATGGACCTCGGGGAGCTCCTCCCGGTAGCGGAAGCGGACCCCATCGAAGCGCACCGTCGCCGGACTCGTCCCGCCGGTGGCGGCGGGCGACTCCGGCTCGACCTCGAGCTGGTCGATGTCGGCGATCCTGGCCATCGCAGCGGCGCCGACCTGGAGCTGGCTCACGGCCCGGACCAGCTGGCCGATCGGGCCCATCAGGTAGAAGAGGTAGAGGAGGAAGGCGACCAGGGTGGCGACGCCGATGTCGCCCTTGGCGACCTGGGCGCCGCCGACGCCGAGGACGGCGAGGAAGGAGATCTGGATCGCCAGCCCGGCGGCGATGCCGACGAGCGACTGCCACTTGGCCGCGCTCAGGCCCGCCTGCCAGGAGCGCTCCGCGGCGTCCTCGACGACCGCCCGCTCCCTGGCCTCGGCGCCCGAGGCCTTGACCGTGCGGAAGGCGCCGAGCATTCGTTCCAGGGTCGCGCCGATCTCGCCGACCGCCTCCTGGGCTCTGCGCGTCGCCTTGGCGATGCGGGGCATGACCAAACCGACGATGAGGCCGACCAGCACGATGACGGCGGCGGTGACGGCGAGCAGGAGCGGGTCCATGATCCCCATCAGGACCACGATCGCGATCAGCGTCAGCGCGCCGGTGATCGAGGAGACCACGGACTGGGTGGTGACCTCGCGCAGCAGGGTGGTGTCCGAGGTCACCCTCGACATGAGATCGCCGGGCTCGTTGCGCTCGACCTCGGGGATGCGGAGGCGGATCAGGTGGCGGATCAGGTGGCGGCGGGCGTCGAGCACCACCGTCTCCGCCGTCCTCTGCAGCAGGTAGTTGCCGACGGCGCTGATGCCGGCGCCGACCAGGACCAGGACGGTGAGCAGGACCAGGGCGCCGACGATGGGGTGCCGCTCCCCGAGCTGCTGGACCAGGGTCTTCGCCGCCAGGGGCTGAGCGAGCCCGGCGGCGCTGCCGATCAGGCCCAGCGCGCCGCCGACGACGATGGTGCCCCAGTGCGGGCGGACGTAGGCGAGAAGCGCCCGCCAGGTGGCGCGTCCCAGCGCGACCCGGAGCGGCTGCTTGGTCTGGGCTCCCGGCCGCCGGTTTGGTTCCGTCAAGTCCTCATCACTCCCCGAGCCTGGCTGCTTGCATGAGGCGTCCCATTGTGCATCCACCTCCCAGAACGCTGGGCGCGAGGGCCCAGGTCGCGGATGGAAGAGAGGCCTGAGGTCGTACGGTACTCTGACATAGGAGGACTGGAGCCCTGAAAGAGATCCTCGGCGTAGTCGAAGGTTGGCTGCGTGAAGGTTATGACGTGGCGCTGGCGAGAGTGATCGCCACCGAGCGCTCGGCTCCGCTCGACCCGGGCTCGGCGATGGCCGTACGGGCCGGCGGCGAGGTCATCGGCTCGGTGTCCGGTGGATGCGTCGAGGGGGCCGTGGTCGAGCAGGCGCTCGAGGTCCTGAGGACCGGCGCTCCCCGGCGGCTCACCTACGGGATCTCGGACGACGAGGCGTTCGGCGTCGGGCTGACCTGCGGCGGCATCATCCATCTCGCCGTCGAGCGGCTGGACTGGCGCGAGGAGTTCCTGGAGCTGGCCGGCGCCATCGAGCGCGAGGAGCCAATCTGCCTGGTCACCGAGATCGAGGGGCCGGAGCCCGGAGCCCATCTGGTGATCACCCCCGACGAGGTGCGGGGAGGGCTCCAGCCCCGGGCGCTGCACGAGCACGTGGTCGGCGAGGCCCAGTCGATGCTCGCCCTGGGACTGACCGGAACCCGCCGCTACGGGACCGAGGGCGAGGCCAGGCGCGGCGACGTCGAGATCTTCATCCAGAGCTTCGCCCCGCCCGCCCGGATGTACGTCTTCGGCGCCACCGACTTCGCCCGCGCCACCGCCCGCATGGGCAAGTTCCTCGGCTACCGGGTGACCGTCTGCGATGCGCGGTCGGCGTTCGTCACCCGACGCCGCTTCCCCGAGGCCGTCGAGCTCGTCGTCTCCTGGCCGGACGAGTTCCTGGCCCAGGCCCCGGTCGACCGGCGCACGGTGATCTGCGTGCTCACCCACGACCCCAAGTTCGATGTGCCGCTCCTGCAGACGGCGCTACGCACCGAGGCCGGGTACATCGGGGCGATGGGCAGCCGGCGCACCGACTCCGACCGCAACCGCCGGCTTCGCGAGGTCGGGGTGACCGATGAGGCGCTGGCCCGGATCCGGGGACCCATCGGCCTCGACATCGGCGCCCGCAATCCGGAGGAGACGGCGGTGGCGATCGGGGCCGAGATCATCGCCCTCCGCTACAACTTCCCAGGCGGCTTCCTGCGCGAGCGCCAGGGCGGCGTCCACTCCTCGCCGTCGACCGCGGAGGTCCCGGCCGCCGAAGTCTAGGTCACTCTCGGAGGGACGCTTCACACGGTAGGTTGCGGCTGAGGTCCGGCACCGTTCCTTGCGCGGCGGAACATACTGTGGGAGGATCGAACCCAGTCTGTCTTGCCGGTGGAATGGTCAGCCCAATCATCGCCTCCGAGCATCAACCGGACGCCGTGCGCGGCGTGGTGCCACGTGTCCGGCTGCAGTTCGGCATGGTGGCTGGAGGTAGCGGATGAAGCACAAGATTCGTGTCACCATCAACGGTCAAGTCCGGGAGGACGAGGTGGCGCCCCGCCAGCTCCTGGTCCACTACCTGCGGGACGTCGTCGGTCTGACCGGTACCCACGTCGGCTGCGACACCAGCCAGTGCGGCGCCTGCACGATCCACGTCGACGGCAAGGCGGTGAAATCCTGCTCGATATTCGCCGTCCAGGCCGACGGCCACGAGATCAAGACGATCGAGGGCATGGCCGCCGCCGACGGCACCATGCACCCCCTGCAGGACGCGTTCTGGAACGAGCATGGCCTGCAGTGCGGCTACTGCACCCCCGGCTTCATCATGGCCGCCGCATACCTGCTTGAGGAGAACCCCGATCCGAGCGAGGACGAGATCCGCAAGGGCCTTGAGGGCAACCTCTGTCGTTGCACCGGCTACGTCAACATCGTCAAGTCGGTGCAGCGGGCGGCCAAGACCATGAGCGGCAAGGCCGAGCCGGAGCCGGCCTCCGCGGGAGAGTAGGGCGATGGCTGTCTCGCAGCTGGTCGGAGCCCGCATCCATCGGCGTGAGGACCCCCGCCTGGTCAGCGGGCGCGGTCGCTACGTCGACGACATGACCCTGCCCCGGACCGCGTACCTGAACGTGGTCCGCAGCCCCCATCCGCACGCCCGGATCCTCACCATCGACACCACCGCGGCGAAGGCTGCGCCGGGTGTCACCGCCGTCTATGTCGCCGCCGACTTCGACGCCGTGCTGAGCGGGGCGATGCCGGTGGCGCCGGCCTTCGTGGCCGAGAAGAAGACCGTTCCCGACCGCTTCCCCCTGGCCCGGAGCGAGGCCTGCTTCGAGGGTGAGCCGGTCGCCGTGGTCGTGGCCGAGACCAAGGAGCAGGCGGAGGACGCGGCCGAGCTGGTCGAGGTCGACTACGAACCGCTGCCGGCGGTTTGGGACCTGGAGGCAGCGCTGGCCGCGGACAGCCCCAGGGCGCACCAGGACCTGGCCGACAACGTGGCCTGGGACCTGACCTACAACGCCGACGCCGACGCCTCCTTCGCCGAGGCTGAGGTCACCGTCAGGCAGCGCATCCAGCAGCAGCGGCTGGCGCCGACGCCGATGGAGCCGCGCGGGGTGATGGCCGAGTACCGCCCTCAGGACCAGGCGATGACGGTGTGGATGTCGAGCCAGAACCCGCACTTCATCCGCCTCTTCGTCTCCGGCGCCATGGGCATCCCCGAGAACCGCTTCCGGGTGGTGTCGCCCGACGTCGGCGGCGGCTTCGGCTGCAAGATCAGCCCCTACCCCGAGGACTACCTGGTGCCGGCCGCGGCCAAGCTCCTCGACCGCCCGGTCAAGTGGATCGAGACCCGGACCGAGAGCGTCCAGGCCACGACCCACGGCAGGGGCCAGCTCTACGACGTCGAGCTGGCCGGGAAGCGCGACGGCACCATGCTCGGCCTCAAGGTCACCCAGTACCTCGACGCCGGCGCCTACGTCGGCACCTTCGGCGCCTTCCAGGCCGTCGCCTGCCTGGTCGCCGGCGGCGCCTACGACTTCCGGCAGGTCGCCTCACGCACCATCGCCGTGCTCACCAACCGGGTGCCGACCGACCCCTACCGGGGCGCCGGGCGACCGGAGGCCACCCACCTGATCGAGCGCACGGTCGACATCTTCGCCCGGGAGATCGGGATGGACCCGGTCGAGGTGCGGCGCAAGAACTTCGTCAAGGAGTTCCCCTACACCAACCCCTTCGAGCTGGTCTACGACTCCGGCGACTACGACAAGCCGCTGCGGCGGACGCTCGAGATCGCCGGATACGAGCGGCTGCGCCGCGAGCAGGAGGAGGCCCGCAGCCAGGGGCGCCTGCTCGGCATCGGCCTCTCCACCTGGATCGAGCTCTGCGGCTTCGGGCCCAGCGGCGCCACCGCACCGGCCACCGGCGGGCTGGCCCTGACCGAGTCGGCGCACGTGCGTGTCTTCCCGACCGGATCGGTGACCGCCTACGTCGGTACCCACTCCCACGGCCAAGGGCACGACACCACCTTCGCCCAGATCGTCGCCGACGACCTCGGTCTGACCATGGACCAGGTCGAGATCCGGCACGGCGACACCGCCGAGGGCACGGCCTTCGGCTACGGCACCTACGGGTCTCGCTCCCTCGCCGTCGGCGGCATCGCCCTGCACCGCTCCTGCCAGAAGGTGGTGGACAAGGCCAGGCGGATTGCCGCGCACGTGCTCGAGGCGGCCGACGAGGACGTCGTCTTCGAGAAAGGCGCCTTCCATGTCAAGGGCAGCCCGGATCGAAGCAAGACCTTCGGCGAGATCACCTTCGCCGCCTACGGCATGGGTCTGCCCGAGGACATGGAGCTGGGCCTGGAGGCGATCTCCTACTTCGACCCACCCAACCTGGTCTGGCCCTTCGGCGCCCACCTCTGCCTTCTCGAGGTCGATCCGGAGACGGGCGCGGTGACGCTGCTCCGCTACATCGCGGTCGACGACTGCGGCAACGTCATCAACCCCATGATCGTCGAGGGGCAGCTGCACGGCGGCATCGTCCAGGGCATCGCCCAGGCGCTCTTCGAGGAGGTCGCCTACGACGAGGAGGGCCGCCTCAAGACCGGGACCCTGCTCGACTACATGGTTCCCACCGCCAACGAGATACCGCCGATCGAGATGGACCGGACGGTGACCCCGACCCCGGTCAACGAGCTCGGCGTCAAGGGCGTCGGCGAGGCGGGCACGATCGCCTCCAGCGTCGCCGTGATCAACGCCATCTGCGACGCCCTGGCCCCGCTGGGCATTCGCCATGTCGACATGCCGGCCAGTCCGGACCGGCTCTGGAACCTGATCGAGCACGCACGATCCACCGCACCCCAGGGAGGCGACCGATGATCCCAGCCGCGTTCGAGTACGCCCGTGCCACCTCCATCCAGGAGGCGGTATCGCTCCTGGGCCGGTACGGGGAGGACGCCAAGGTGCTGGCCGGCGGCCACAGCCTGATCCCGTTGATGCGGCTGCGCATGTCGCAGCCGTCGGCCCTCATCGACGTCAACGGCATCCAGGAGCTCGACTACGTGAGGGTCGAGGGCGACCGGCTGCGCATCGGCGCCCTGACCCGGCACGTCACGATCCAGCACAGCCCGGAGGTGAAGGCGAGCCTGCCCGTGCTCGCCGAGATCGCCGACGAGGTGGGGGACAACCAGGTCCGCAACATGGGCACCATCGGCGGCGTCCTCGCCCACGCCGACACCGCCGGCGACTACAACACCCTGGCCCTGATGCTCGACGCCGAGATCGTCACCGACCGCCGGCGGATCCCGGCGTCCGACTTCTTCCAGGGGCTGATGGAGACGGCGCTGGCCCCCGACGAGCTGGTCTGCGAGGTGTCGTTCCCGGTCGCCTCCGGGCCCCATCACTACATCAAGTTCCGCCGCCGCCTCTTCGACTGGGCGATCGTCGGAGCCGGTGCCCAGCAGCTGGCCGACGGCAGCTGGCGCGTCGGGCTCACCAACGTCGGCATGACGCCGGTCCGAGCCCGCGCCGTGGAGGAGGCCCTGGCCGGCGGGGCCGCCTTCGACGAGGCGGCGGCCCACGCCTCGGACGGGCTCAGCCCCTCGGGCGACCTGCGCGCCTCGCCGGAGTACAAGCTGCACCTGGCCCGGGTCCTGACCCGGCGGGTGTTGGAGCGCGCCTCCGCCGCCTGACGCGGCTCGGGGCGGGCGGCCCTGGCGCCGCCCGCCTCAGCCGACCCGGGTCAGCTCGTGGATGGCCGCCGTCCTCGTCGTCACGCCGAGGCTCCGGTAGGCACGCTCCAGGTGCTTCTGCACGGTGCGGACGCTGAGCTGGAGGTGGAGGGCGATCTCCTTGTCGGTCCTCCCCTCGGCGACCAGGTCCAGTACCTCGTGCTGCCGGTCACTCAGCAGGTTCGACCTCTCCCTCCGCGCCGCCTCCTCGAGCGACGCCAGGTAGCCGCCGCCGGGCCGCGTCATCAGGCGCACGACCAGGTCCCCGTCCTCGCCGCGGATGACCAGCGGGCGGAGCGGCTCGGTGACGGAGCGGTCGTCGTGCAGCATCCTCCGCTGGTGCTCGATCCAGTCGCCGAGGGCCTCGGGCACGCTGCCCGCCCGTGGCCGCTCGCCCAGGTACCGCGCGGCGAGGCGGGCGGCCGCGTTCCTGACCACGGTCACGCGACCATCGCGGTCGATGACGATGTCGGCCTCGCCCCAGTTCTCGCCGTCGTCGTCCGACCCGCCCACCATCCGGCTCACGGCGAGCGCGTTGTCATAGGCCTTGATCAGATGGACGCGAAGGAGGGTGGCGAGGTCGCGATCGCGCTCGGTGAAGTCGCGGCGAGAGCGGTCCATGGCCAGCCCGACGACCTGGCCCGGCGCGCAGGGGAGGCTGAAGGCGAGCTGCCGTCCCATCCCGATGAGCCGGAAGAACTCGTTGTAGATGGGTGTCTGGCGAAAGGCGGTGTCGCCGATGATGTCCGACATCCGGACCGGATTGCCGTTTCGAGTGCGCTGATAGTGGACAACCAGCGGATGATGGGCGATGTGGGTGCGATAGCTCCGCTGCACGTCCGGCGCGTTCGAGAGATGGGTGGGGGAGACCGAGTAGGCGGCTCGATCCCGGCTGAGGTTGATCTCGTTGTAGGAGGTCAGCTCGCAGTCGATCAGGCGCTGCGCCGCGGCCATGGCGTGGGCGGGGAACGCGTCGCGGTCGCAGAGGTCGTACAGGCCGCCGACGATTTCGAGCATTCGGGCCGCGTCGCGACGGGAGAGCCGGCCGGTCCCAGCCACGTGCCGAGCATACGCATGTTTACGTATCGACAAACAACATTCCGAGATGCGACAACAGTTGGTACATCCATGTACCGGCGGCGTCCAGGCTCCGCGTCACCCCCGCGCGAGGCCGCGATGGAAGGAATGGCGCATACCCTCCTGGGCCCTGTGGCCGGGTGGTCGAAACCAGAATCGTCTTATTTGCGTTTTCCAAGCACTGGGTGGCGCCGGAGCCGAGAATCGGAGGTTGAGGACTGCCGCCCGTCTCCCGCCGTGGCGGGCAGGGTGGCCGGCCCACTCGCCTGGCACTGCGGGATATGAAGAGGAGAAGGACATGTCAACGACCGTGACCTACCGCGTCGCGGCGGTCGCCCTGATCGCGGGAGGCGTGCTGGGCGTCCTGTCCAGCGTGTTCGGGCCTGCCAGCGTGTCGATCAGGACGGCGATGGATAGTCCTCTCTTCTACCCCAGCGCCGTCGCCTCGCTGATCTCGGCGATGCTCATACTCGGCGGACTCCCCGCCGTGTACCTGATCCAGCGCGGCGAGAGCGGTCTGCTCGGGCTGGTCGGGATGATGATCCTGCTCGCCACCGGCATGCTGATGGCGATCGCCCTCTCCTTCACCTATCTCGTCATCCTGCCCTGGGTGGCCGGCCTGCCGGTCGCCACCGCCAGGCTCGACCACGGTCCGGCCGCCTTCGGCATCCTCTGGCCGGCGCTGGCCATGGCCATGATCCTCGGCGCCGCGATCTTCGGCACCGCCACCATCCGCGCCGGCGTCCTCTCCCCGTGGCTGGGCGTGGCCCTCACCGTCGCCGCCGTCCTCAACCTCGTCCTCGGCTTCCTCGACCTGCCCGGCATGCTGGCCAGCCTGGGCGGCGCCGCCCTCGACCTGGTGCTGGGCTGGTACGGCCTCGAGGTCTGGACGCGGGCGGCGCTGCCGGCCACGGTCATGGTCGGCTCGGGCCGGAAGGGCGCCACCGAGAAACCGATATCCGCCTCGTGAGGCGCTGAAGAACGACCCACTACCCCCGGGCCGGGCATCGTCCCTGGGCGATGCCCGGCCTACTCTTCCCGCTTCCGACCGCGGTCAGGCGGGCAGCCGGGCCATCAGCTCCCGGACCACGCTCCCGGGTCGACCCCGGCCGCGTCGATGACGACGATTCCGGGATCGCCCGCCAGCGTTCGGAGGCGCCGGTCACAGCGGTCGAACTACCGGCCCGCCCAGCCGTCCATGCCCTCGCCGCGACGTCGCAGCAGCGCCTCGATCTCATGCCGAGGGAGCCAGAAGCAGCACCTCGGTCACCGCCACCGCGGATCGCCGCAGCGCATCGACGGTGGCGCGCCGGGGGACGGGCTCGACCATCGTCATCGACACCACCCCGGCGCCGGACCATGGTCAGGGCCAGGATCGCGGCCCGCGTCAGCGCCCGCCAGAGGCCAGCTCCTGGTGGTCGCGGTGGCGGGCGGGGCTGAGCGGCAGCCGCCTGATGAGATAGCCGATCAGCTCCGGATCGAAGACGCGGTGATCGGCTCGGGCGCGAGCCAGCGCCGCGGCGGCCGGCGACCTGCCCGCCTCCAAAGGCGCCGTTGAGCCAGATCCCCCGGGCCGGCATCGCCCCGGATTGTCGCAGGTGGCGGTCAGGCGGTCTCCGTGCTCGCCGCCTTCTGCAGGCCCAGCTCCTCGACCGAGACCTCCCGCATCCGGTACTTCTGCACCTTTCCGGTCACCGTCATCGGGAAGTCGTCGACGAACTTCCAGTAGCGCGGGATCTTGAAGGTGGCGATCTGGCCGCGACAGTGCGCGGCCAGGGCGTCGCCGTCCGCGCTCGCCCCCTGGCGGAGACGGACCCAGGCCATGACCTCCTCGCCGTAGCGCTCGCTGGGGACGCCGATCACCTGCACGTCGACGACGTCGGGATGGCCGTAGAGGAACTCCTCGACTTCTCTCGGGTAGATGTTCTCTCCGCCGCGGATGATCATGTCCTTGATCCGGCCGACGATGTTGAGGTAGCCCTCGTCGTCGATCTCGGCGAGGTCGCCGGTGTGCATCCAGCGGGCGGCGTCGATCGCCTCCCGGGTCGCCTTCTCGTCCTCCCAGTAGCCGAGCATCACCAGGTAGCCGCGGCTGCAGAGCTCGCCCGGCGTGCCCCGGGGGACGATGCGCCCGTCGGCGGGGTCCACGACCTTGATCTCGACGTGGGGATGGACACGACCCACCGTCTCCGCCCGCTTCTCGAGCGGGTCGTCGGTCGAGGTCTGGGTCGAGACCGGCGAGGTCTCGGTCATCCCGTAACAGATCGTGACCTCGGTCATGTGCATCCGCGACTGCACCCTCCGCATGACCTCGACCGGGCAGGGCGAGCCGGCCATGATCCCGGTGCGCAGGGTGGAGAGGTCGAAGGAGGCGAACTCGGGGTGGTCGAGCTCGGCGATGAACATGGTGGGCACGCCGTAGAGCGCTGTGCAGCGCTCCTCCTCGACGGTGCGCAGGCTGGAGATGGGGTCGAAGGACTCCGCCGGCACGACCATGCACGCGCCGTGGGTGGTGCAGGCGAGGTTGCCCAGGACCATCCCGAAGCAGTGGTAGAAGGGCACCGGGATGCAGACCCGGTCATCGGGCGTCAGGTGCAGCTTCTCGCCGATGAAGAAGCCGTTGTTGAGGATGTTGTGGTGGGAGAGGGTCGCCCCCTTGGGGAACCCGGTCGTGCCCGACGTGTACTGGATGTTGATCGGATCGTCGAACTGCAGCGATCCCTCCAGCTCGGTCAACCGCTGGTCGGGGACGCGGGCGGAGTCGTCGAGCAGCGAGTCCCAGCCCTCCTCGAGGACGATCGCCTCCTCCAGGCCCGGGCACCGGGGTCGCACCCGGTTGAGCATGCCCACGTAGTCGGAGGTCCGGAAGGCCCGGGCCAGGAGCAGGAGCCTGACGCCGGACTGGCGCACCGCGTACTCGAGCTCGGCCGTCTTGTAGGCGGGGTTGATGTTGACGAGGATCGCGCCGATGCGGGCGGTAGCGTACTGGGTGACGACCCACTCCCAGCGGTTCGGCGCCCAGATGCCGACGCGGTCGCGCGGGCGCACGCCATGGGCGAGTAGACCCCTGGCGCAGCGGCCGGTCAGCTCCCAGAGCTCGGCGTAGCTGGCGCGGAAATCCTGGTGGGCGGCGACCAGCGCATCGCGCTCCCCCTGCTGCTGCACGATCCGTCCCAGGTTCTGTCCGATGGTCTCGCCCAGGAGCGGGACGTCGCTGGCGCCGTGCACGTAGGAGAGCTCTGCCATCTTTGCCTCCACCATCACCGCGGGCCGGTGCCCGGTCCGGATCGGGCACGCGCGTACAGCATGGCACGGAGGCCGCGAACTGCAAACCCGGCGGGTGGTCGGGTGGATCGAAGCCCCGCCGGCGCGCCCGGTACATTGAAGGACGATGGCGAGACGTCCGGAATCGATTGAAGAGGTGCTGGAGCGGCTGGCCGCCGAGCGCTACGTCGGCGACCGACCGCTGGCCACGGCGATCTTCCTCGCGCTGAAGCTGGGCAAGCCCCTCTTCGTCGAGGGCGAGGCCGGCGTGGGCAAGACCGAGGCGGCGAAGACGGTGGCGGCGGTTCTCGGTGCCCGCCTGATCCGGCTGCAGTGCTACGAGGGCATCGACATCGCCCACGCGGTCTACGAGTGGAACTACCCCCGGCAGCTGCTCCACATCCGGCTGATGGGGGAGGGCAGCGACCGCGAGCGGGCGGAGCGAGAGATCTTCAGCCCCGACTTCCTGCTGCGGCGTCCCCTGCTCGACGCGATCGACAACGACGACGAGGTCCCGCCGGTGCTCCTGATCGACGAGATCGACCGCTCCGACGAGGAGTTCGAGGCCTTCCTGCTCGAGCTGCTCAGCGACTTCCAGGTCTCCATCCCTGAGCTGGGCACGATCCGGGCCCGGCAGCAGCCGCTGGTCATGCTCACCTCGAACCGGACCCGCGAGGTCCACGACGCGCTCAAGCGCCGCTGCCTCTATCACTGGATCGACTATCCGACCGTGGACAAGGAGGTCGCCATCGTCCGGGCCCGGGCGCCGGAGGCGTCCGAGCGCCTCGGCCGCGAGGTGACGGAGCTGGCCCACTCGCTCCGCGACATGGACCTCTACAAGGTTCCCGGCGTGGCCGAGACCCTGGACTGGGTCCGCTCCCTGGCCGCGCTCGGCGCCGATCGCCTGGACACGGCCCTGGTCGACGCCACCCTGGGCGCGGCGCTGAAGTACCAGGAGGACCTGGAGCGCGTGCGCTCCGGCCTGCCCGAGCTCGTGGAGCGGGCGCAGGCGGCGGGTTAAGGCGTGACCGTCGACGCGCTGGAGGCGGAGCCGGACCTGCTGCCGCGACTGGGCGCGTTCGCCAGGCTCCTCCACGACGTCGGCATGGACGCCGGGCCAGGCCGGCTGGCCAGCGCCACCGAGGCCCTGGCCGCGGTCGGGGTCGGCGACCCGGCCGCCTTCCGCGACGCGCTCCGGACCTGCTTCGTCAGCCGCCGCGAGGAGCTCGCCGTCTTCGAGGCCGCCTTCGACCTCTTCTGGTCGACGCCCAACGCCTCGCCGCTGGCCGGGACCATCCCCGGCCGCTCGCAGCCGCTGCCCCTGAGCCCGGAGCGGGCTCGGGCCTGGGCCGAGACGCTGGGCCTGAACCAGCGCTCGGCGCCGAAGCCCCCGGAGGAGGAGATCCCGGCCCACTCCTCCGGCTACACCCACCAGGAGCTCCTCCGGCGCAAGGACTTCGACCAGCTGACCTGGGACGAGTCGGAGCAGATCAAGCGCCTGCTCCAACAGTCGCCCTGGCGGATCGCTCAGCGCCGGACCCGCCGGCTGCGGCCGGCCCGCGCCGGCGAGGTCGACCTGCGCCGCACCGCCCGCCACTCGATCCGCTCCGGGGGGGAGGCGATGCACATCTTCCGCCGGCAGACCAGGGTCCGTCGCCGGCCCCTGATCCTCCTCTGCGACGTCAGCGGCTCGATGGAGCGCTACTCGCGCCTCCTCCTGATCTTCGCCCACGCCGTCGCCCGCCGTGAGAACGTGGAGACCTTCGTCTTCTCCACCCGGCTGACCCGGCTCACCCGCCAGCTCCGCCAGCGAGACGTCGACGTCGCTCTCGACCGCGTCGCCAAGCAGGTCCACGACTTCAGCGGCGGTACCCGCATCGGGGACGCCCTGGCCGAGTTCAACCGCCGGTGGGCCCGGCGCGTGCTCGGCCACGGGGCGGTCGTGATCGTGATCTCCGACGGCTGGGACCGGGGCGAGCCGGAGCGTCTCGCCCAGGAGCTGGAGCGGCTGCGCCGCAGCTGCCACCGCTTGATCTGGCTGAACCCCCTGCTCGGCTCGGACGGCTACCAGCCGGTGACCAGGGGGATGGCGGCGGCGCTGCCACACCTGGACGAGTTCATGGCCGCCCACAGCCTGGAGGCACTCGACGAGCTGGGCCGCTTCCTGGCCGGCCTCGACCGGCGCCGCCCGCAGCGCATGGGGCTGCCGAGCGCCATCCATTGACCGAAGCACGGCGCGGGCCAGGCGTCCGGCCCGGCGCCGCCTCGCGCCGTATGTTTGTTGACGGAAAGAGAGGTCAGCCCACCTGTCGAACCCGATCGTGGACCGTCACCTGAGCAACCGTTCCCAAGGAGGGACACCGCATGAGCACCGACTATCGCTTCCTCGGTAAGCGGCGTCCGATGATCGAAGGTCCGGAGAAGGTGTCCGGGCGGACCCAGTACACGGGAGACCTGGTGCTGCCTCGGATGCTGCACGCGCGCCCCGTGCTCAGCCCCTACGCCCACGCCAACATCCTCTCCATCGACGCCACCAAGGCCAGGGCCGTGCCTGGCGTCGTCGCCGTCCTCACCGACCAGGACCTCCCGACCAGGAACCGGCCCCTGGCCTCCCGCAACAGCGCCGTGCTCGCGCGCGAGCGGGTCGTCTACCAGGGCCAGCCGGTGGTCCTGGTAGTGGGCGAGACCGAGGAGGCGGCGACCGACGGCGCCGCGCTGGTCGAGATCGACTACGAGCCGCTGGAGGCAATCGTCGACCCCGAGAAGGCGATGCAGGACGACTCGCCCCTGGTCTGGCCCGACGGCATCCAGAGCGACGAGGACATGGCCAGCATGCACGCCGCCGTCGACCGCGGAGAGGAGGAGGAGACCAAGCCCTCCAACATCCACGGCCACCTCCACTTCCAGCGCGGTGACGCCGAGGCCGGGCTGGCCGCCTCCGACGTGGTCGTGCGCCGCACCTACCGGACCCCCTCCATGCACCAGGGCTACCTGGAGCCGCACGCCTCGGTTGCCGACTACGACGCGGTCCGGAAGGAGCTGACGGTCCACACCTCGACCCAGGGTCAGTACTCGGTGCGCGACGAGCTGGCCAAGCTGCTCGGCCTCTCCCGCCAGCGGGTGCGGGTCATCCCAATGACGGTGGGCGGCGGCTTCGGCGCCAAGTACGGCATCATCGACCCCCTGACCGCCGGTGCCTCGATGGTCACCGGCCGGCCGGTTCGCATGGTTCTCTCCCGGACCGAGGACTTTCTGGCCACGACCCCGGCCCCAGCCTCGACCATCGAGCTACAGATGGGCAGCACGGCGGCCGGCGTGCTCAACGGCCTCAAGGCCAGGGTCGTGATCGACAACGGCGCCTTCTCGATGTCCCTTGGCGGGATCATGGGCGTCCTCATCGGCGGCTACTACAAGTGCGCCAACGTCGACATCGAGTGCTTCGACGTGATCACCAACAAGCTCCCCGCCGGTGCCTACCGGGCCCCGGGCGCGCCACCCACGAGCTTCGCCCTGGAGACGGCGATGGACGACATCGCCAGCCAGCTCGGCCTCGACCCGCTCGAGTTCCGCATGGCCAACGCCGCCGGCGACGGCGACCTGATGGGCAACGGCGACCCCTGGCCGAGCCTGGGCCTCAGGGAGTGCCTGGAGCGGGTCCGCGAGCATCCGATCTGGCGCAACCGGAAGGACGCCCCGGACGAGGGCGTCGGCCTCGCCCTCGGCGCCTGGCCGGGAGCGGCGGCACCCGCGGCCGCCATCTGCCGGGTCCAGGGCGACGGCACCGTCCAGGTCAACGTCGGCTCGGTCGACATCTCCGGGCTCAACAGCTCGCTGGTGCTGGTCGCGGCCGAGGTCCTGCAGGTCCACCCGGACAAGGTCGAGCTGGTCCAGGGCGACACCCGCGGCGGCCTCTTCGCCGGGGCCAGTGGCGGCAGCCAGACCACCTACAGCGTCTCCACCGCGGTCCGCGCCGCCGCCGAGGAGGCGAGGCGGCAGCTCCTGCATGAGGCCGCCGACAAGCTCGAGGTGGGGGAGGAGGACCTGGAGGTGGCGGACGGCGACGTCCAGGTCAAGGGCGCTCCCACCCGCCGGGTCTCGATCCCGGAGCTGGCCGCCAGCGCCGAGAGCCGCCGCGGCGGGGCGGGACCGATCACCGGCGACGGACGGTCGGCGATGCCCTCCAACGCGCCCGGCGCGGCCGCCCACCTGTGTCGGGTCCGGGTCGATCGCGAGACCGGGGAGGTGACCCTGCTCGAGTACGCCTCGGCTCAGGACATCGGCTTCGCCATGAACCCGATGATGGTCGAGGGGCAGATCCAGGGCGGCACCGTCCAGGGCATGGGCTGGGGCCTGCACGAGGCCATGGTCCACGACGCCGACGGTCAGCTGATCACGGCCAGCTTCCTGGACTACGCGCTCCCCAGCATCGACGTCGTCTCCGACATCGACGTGCAGCTGGTGGAGAAGCCCTCCGAGCACGGCCTCAACGGCGCCCGCATCGTCGGCGAGCCGCCGGTGGTGCCGGGTGCCGGCGCCATCGCCAACGCCATCTTCCACGCCGTCGGTATCCGCCTCAACGAGATCCCCATGACCCCGGAGCGGGTCCTGGCGGCGCTGAACGATTGAGATGACGACGGGCCTCCCGGCGGCTCAGCCGTCGGGGGGCCTGCCCTCCGCCCACTGGTGTGCTCGCCCCCGGTGGAGGGCGGCGTAGGCCCGATCCCGGATCCGGTTGGCCTCCCCCGTGGTCAGCGTGCGCGTCGGATGGCGCAGGGTGAGCCGGACCAGGAGATTGCGCTGATCAGGGTCGATGCCGAGCCGCGACGCGGCTTGGGCGGGCAGCTCCGAGGCCGGCGTCTCCCCGAGGAGTTCGACTGCCTCCACGGACAGGGCCTCCGCGCCGAGCGCCTCCCCTGACTCGATCCCCCAGCTCCTCGCCAGCGGAGGGAGAGGAAGTCGGGGCTGCTGTTCTTCACAATCTAGGGGTTACCAGAGACCGCGTTCGCACCGAGATCGAACGTCTTCGGGTCGCTGGAGTCTCGGAAGACGCGTGATCGAGTGGCGAACGCCGCCGTCGCGCCCAGAGGATCGGAACCGATGACTCAGACACGGTTCAAGTTGGCCGCGTACGCAGTCTGTCAGGTCGACGACCGAATGTTGCTCGCCCGCTACGTCTCGCCTAACGGGGATGAGCGCCACTGGACCCTGCCCGGCGGGAAGATCGAGAACGGCGAAGATCCAGTATGACGCCGTCGTCCGCGAGGTGGCGGAGGAGACGGGTTACGAAGCCCAGGTCGAGGAGCTACTAGTGTTCCGTCTCGTATATGACCTGACAACCAAATCGCCGACCTGCGAGTTTGAGCGATTGTAAAGCCGTTTGTGAGACGGCACACTAGGTGTGGGCTCCCGAGTCCACGACATTGATTGGGGGATTCCGGGCGGGGCCGAGTTGCACACGATGGCGATCTACTACGGTGTTCGCATCGTCAGAGGGGATCTAAAACAGGAGGTCGATGGGTCAACGGACTTGGCGGCGTGGGTCCCGATCCCGGAGATTCCTCGGCTGGAGCGGTGCGTCATCATCGACGTAGCGTTGAAGCTCGTCCATGATCGTCCGCCAACGGGGCACGTCGAACCAATACTCGTCGCTGGCCTGCTGCGGCACTGATCTGAGCGCAGGGGCGGAGCGCGCGCGGTTCCGAAGCATCGATGAGCTGCTGTTGCATGAGGTCTCCTCGGGCATGGGGTGGGGGGCTCGCGAGGCGGCCCCGACCCGAGCCGGGGAGGGAGGAGGTCAGCGGCGCGTCGGGGCCGGTCCCCCTCGTTCCCCGGCCACGAGCCGGGGCGAGGCGAACCGCGTTCCTACCCGCCGGTCGCCGGACAGCACGGCAGGCACTCTACCGCGCGCCCGTCCCGAGGTCCATCCCCTCGAGGAAGGCGGCGGCGCGCTCCATGTCCTCCGGCGTGTTGTAGAGGTGGAAGGAGAAGCGGACGCCGGGTCCGTTGAGGGCGGCCCGGATCCCGGCCACTTCGAGCCGCGCGCCCAGCTCCGAGGGCTCGATGGAAACGGGGATGGTGAGCACCGACGAGCCGGTGGGCTCGACGCCGAGCCGCTTCGCCAGGCCCGTCGCCAGGCCGCCGACCCAGCTCTCGAGATCCGCGGGATCGAAGCGGGAGAGGAAGCCCAGCGACGAGCGGGCACCGACCCACGGGTGCCAGGCGAGGGAGACGTCGAAGCGGGCGGCGTCGGGAAGCAGGTCGCCGAGGTCCCCACCGTAGGGCCTGAGATCGACCGCGCCCCGCCAAGAGGCGGAGAGCGGGCGCATCCGCTCCTGGGCCGCCTCGGCGACGTGGAGGAAGGCGACGCCTCGAGGACACAGGAGGTGCTTGTAGGCGGACACGACGACGTGGTCGAGACCCAGCTCGAGGCTGGGCACGGGCAGCAGCCCGGCGGAGTGGGTGGCGTCGACGAGGATGGTGGCGCCGGCGCCGTGGGCGGCGTCGGCGAGCGCCCTCAGGTCCTGACGGTAGCCGCCGTTGGAGCGGACGTGGCTGAAGGCGAGCATGGTCGTCGCCGGCGTCACCGCGTCGCCGAGCCGGTCGTACGGGACCCTTCGGACCCGGGCCCCGCGGTCCCCGGCCGCGACCAGGAGCGGGTAGAGGACGGAGGTGAACTCGTCGTCCGGCACCACCACCTCGTCGTTGGCCCGCAGGCCGGAGCCGACCAGCGCCACCGCCGAGGATCCGGCCGGCATCAGGGCGATGCGGTCCGGCCGCGAGCCCAGGAGCGGAGCGACCAGCCGGCGGCAGTCGTCGCCGGCCGGGTCCCAGTCGCGCGACCACTGCGCCCTCCCCGACGCCCAGTCGGCGAGGGCGCGCTCCAGAGCGCCGACGGTCTCTTTCGGCGGCAGCCCGTAGCTGGCGGTGTCGAGGTAGGTTTGCTCCGGGAGCGGCGTGAAGGCGGAGAGGGCCTCGGCCGACCCCGCCCTCAGCGTCCCGGCGGCGGCCACCGGCTCAGGCGGGCACGGAGGCCGAACCCGCCCCGACCATCTCGAGCATGCCCTCTGCGGCCAGCTCCTCCTTGATGCCGGCGCGGTCCTCGGCGCTCAGCCGGAGGAAGGGCAGGCGGCACGGGCCGAGCTCGGGGCCGGCCAGGCTGGCGATCGCCTTGAAGGCGGGCATGCCGCCGTGGCGCCCGCCGACCGCGACCATCCGACGGATCCGCGATTGCTGGGCGAGGGCGCCGACCATGTCGCCGGCCAGGTACGACTCATACATGGTCCGATAGCTCGGCGAGGCGAAGTTGTAGGTGCTGCCCACGGCCGAGCGCACGCCCACCGTCAGCGACTGCAGGAGCAGCGAGTCGGGACCGTTGAAGATCTCGAGTTCGTCGCCCGCCTCCTCCATCGAGGCGGCCATCTCGATCAGGTCGGTGTGGGTGAACTTGACCCCGGCGAAGGTCGGGATGCGCTTCCGGGCCAGGCGCATGAGGTCGGGCACGGAGACGCGGACGTTGGTCATCTCGGGGATGTGGTAGTAGAGGAATGGCAGCTCGGGCGCGGCCGCCGCCACCTCGGCGCAGAAGGCGACCAGCTGGTCGAGGTCGCGGGGCCGGAAGTAGAAGGGCGCCAGGGCGGCGATGGCGTCGGCGCCCGCCTCCTGCGCCTTTGCCGCCAGCGAGCGCGCCTCGGGCAGGCTGGGGTGGCCGATATGGACGATGCGCAGCAGCTCGGGGCCTGCCACCTCGCACCAGCGCCGGGCGATGGCCGCCCGCTCCTCGGAGGAGAGGGACGCGCTCTCACCGGTGCTGCCGCAGATGAAGACGCCGTCGAGGCCGCCGCGGGTCAGGTGCTCGGCCTGCGCCTCGATCGCGTCGAGGTTCACGCTGCCGTCCTCGCGCATGGCCGTGAAGGTGGCCGCGACCAGGCGCAGCCGTCCCGAACGATCCGCCAACACCTTGCTCACTCGTTGCCCTCCTAGAAGGATCGCGAGGCGTCGCCGGGGAGGGAGGTGGTGGGATCGCCCGGCGCGACCGGCTCCCCCGCCGTCGATGGCGGCTGGCCCCCAGACGTGCTCGCCGATCGCTGCTTGACAACGGACATCCTACGTCCTTATGTTGACGCGATCAACTCGTAGGGGACATGGAGGGGAGCGGGTCATGCACCGGAGGGGAACCAGGGACGCTCGGAAGCCGGCGGGCAGGGGCCGCGGAGCCGGCCGGCCAGCCGGGGATGGGCTCATGATCAGGGCGCTGCAGGACCAGATCAAGCAGCTGATCATCGATCGTGGGCTGCAGCCGGGCGATCCACTGCCCACCGAGGAGGAGCTCTGCACCCTCCTCGGGTCCGGCCGCAACTCCACCCGCGAGGCGATCAAGAGCCTCCAGGCGCTTGACGTCGTCGAGGTCCGCCACGGCTACGGCACCACGGTCGGGTCGATGTCGCTCGACCCCCTGGTCAACGGCCTCTCCTTCCGGGTGCGTCACGGGCTGCGTCAGAGCCTGCGCGGGCTCCACGACCTGCTCGAGGTGCGGATGGAGCTGGAGGCGGCGCTGATCCGCAAGGCCACGCCGCTGCTCACCGAGGAGGACCTGGACGGCCTCGACCAGCTCTCCGACGAGTTGGAGGAGGCGGCGCGGTCGGGCCGCCCCTCGGTCGAGCTCGACCGCCGCTTCCACCAGATCGTCTACCGGCCGCTGGACAACGCACTGGTGCTGGAGCTCATCGACGCCTTCTGGCTGGTCTACCAGCGCGGCACGCTGGGCCGGATCAACGACCCCATCGACGCCGCCCGCTGGCACCGAGCCATCGTCGCCAGCCTGCGCGCCCGCGACGCCGACGCCGCCGAGCGGGCTCTGCGCGAGCACTTCGGCAAGATCCCGGACCACCTCGCCCAGCTGGCGAGGACGGGCGAGGGGAAGAGGGAGGAGAGTGCCCATGGAACGTCCTCTGCCGGCCGGACTGACCCGCCGTGATCTGCTTCGCTGGGGAGGCGGTGCCGGAGCCGTAGCGCTGGCCGCGCCGCTGCTCGCCGCCCGGGGGTCGATCGTCGCCGACGCCGCCACCCGAGGGGGCAAGAGCGGGGGCACCTTCACCGGCGCCTTCGACGAGGGGCCCGGCGGCCTGCCCGAGATGTTCAACGTGCTCACGGCCACGGCGGGCGCGACTTTCACGCAGATGCACTATTCGCCCCTGATCAGCTACTCGCCCGACTTCCGCAAGATGGAGGGCGACCTCGCCCGGAGCTGGTCCGTGGCGGGCGGGGGCGCCGAGTACACCTTCTCCCTCCGCAAGGGTGTCACCTGGCACGACGGGAAGCCCTTCACCTCGGCCGACGTGAAGTTCACGCTCGAGCTCGCCATCAACCCCGACAGCGCCGCCACCGCCGGCTCCTACCTGCCTCCGATCTCATCGATCGACACGCCCGACGACCACACCGCGGTGGTCCACCTGCAGGCGCCCAACGTCACCTTCCTGGCGACCCTGACGCTGCTCCCGATGCTCCCCGAGCACGCCCTGTCGCAGTACTCGGCGACGGAGCTGGTCAAGAGCGAGTGGTGGTACAAGAGCCCGATCGGGACCGGCCCCTTCCGGTTCACCTCGTACACGCCCGGGCAGTTCTCGGAGCTGGCCGCGTTCAACCGCTACTGGCGGGGCAAGCCGAAGATCGCCAAGATCGTCAACTCCTACTTCTCGGATCCGGCCAGCTCGGTGATCGCGCTGCGCAAGAAGACGGTCGAGTACGACTACCTGAGCCTGGACGACCTCTCGACCTTCCAGGGCCAGAGCTCCTTCAAGATCCTCGAGGGCTCCTCGCAGGTCACCAACTTCCTCTCCTGGAACTTCAAGGACCCGAGGTTCACCCACCTCGCCGTCCGCCAGGCGTTCATGTACGCGATCGACCGCAAGACGATCATCAAGGAGCTCTACAAGGGCGGGGCGACGCTGGTCAACGGGCCCTTCGACAACCCCGAGTACCGATCCAGCGGCGAGGACGCCTACGCCTACAACCCGAAGAAGGCCCGGCAGCTGCTGCAGTCGGCCAACTGGGACTCGATCAAGGGAGCGCCGATCCAGATCGTCACCTACTACACCGACCAGCTCAGCGCCAGCGTGCTCACCGCGATCCAGCAGATGCTGGCCAAGGTCGGCATCACCACCACCATCCGCGAGCTCGACTCGGCCTCATTCGCCTCGGAGGAGCAGGCCCACAAGCTGACCATGATGTTCGCCGGACTCACCAACGGCCCCGACCCCGATGTCACCCGCCAGGCCTACATCTCCAGCGGAACCGACAACTACATGGCGATCACCGTGCCCGAGCTCGACCGGCTCTACACCAAGGGCCGGTCGGTGGCCGGCACGCAGCGGGCCGCCGTGTATCAGGAGATCAGCAAGGTGGTCTCGGAGCAGCTGCCGGTGGCGCCGATGTGGGTGGCCAAGCGCTATGGCGGGATAACGTCGAACGTCCGGAACTTCGTCTGGTCGCCGGTGTCCAACGCCTTCTACAACGCCGGCTGGCAGAACTGGACGGTGGGCTGAGCCGACCGAGGTGTGGAGCTACGTGCTGCGGAGGATCGGGATCAGCATCCCGATCCTGCTGCTGATCACGGTCGGCCTCTTCGGTCTCCTGCAGCTGACGCCGGGAGGGCCGCTGGACGCGCTGGCCCCGCCCGAGGCGCCCCTCTCACCGCAGGCGAGGGCCGCCCTGGGTCGCGCCCTCGGCCTCGACCAGCCGCTGCCCGTCCGCTACGCGGAGTGGCTTTCCGAGGCGGTGAGGGGGAACCTCGGCTACCGGAGCGACAACGGGGAGCCGGTGAGCCAGGCGATCGGCAGCCACATCGGCCCGACCCTGGAGCTGATGGGGACCGGGATCCTGATCGGGATCATCGTCGGGATCCTGCTCGGGGTGATCTCGGCCGTCTATCAGTACTCGATCTTCGACATGGTCCTGACCGTGCTCGCCTTCCTCGGCATCTCCCTGCCCGCGTTCCTGGCCGGGCTCCTCGGCCTCTACTTCTTCTCGATCCAGCTGGGCTGGTTCCCGAGCGGCGGCATCACCACGCCGGGGACGGCGCCGGGGCTCGGCCAGAACCTGATGCACCTGGTGCTGCCCGCCCTCCTCCTCTCGATCAACCAGGTGGCGCAGATCATGCGGTACACCCGCGCCTCGATGCTGGAGGTGATCGAGCAGGACTACGTGCGCACGGCGCGCGCCAAGGGCGCCGGCTCCGGGCAGGTGGTCGTCCACCACGCCCTGCGCAACGCGCTGCTGCCGGTGATCACCATCATCGGCGCCAGCATCCCCAACCTGGTCGGCGGCGCCGTCTTCCTGGAGGCGATCTTCTCCTGGCCGGGAATGGGCCAGCTCTTCCTGACCGCGGTCCAAGGTCGTGACTACTCGCTGATCATGGGCATGACCCTGATCCTGGCCATCGTCGTCCTCCTCGCCAACCTGCTCACCGACCTCGCCTACGCGGCCGCGGATCCCCGCATCCGCTACGGCACGTGAGCGTCGAACCGCGGGTGCCGGCGGCCGCGCTGCCCGCCGACCCGGCGACCCGGCGACCCTCACGCGCCGGTTCGAGGGGCGGACGCGGCGCGTGATCTCACGCTTCGCCCGGCACCGGATGGCGATGGCCGGCGCCGTGCTCCTGGTCCTGGTCTGCCTGGCCGTGATCCTGGCTCCGCTGCTGGCCCGGCAGGGCGCCGACGCCGTCAACCTGTTCGCCCAGAACCAGCGGCCGGGGGCGGGGCATCTGCTCGGCACCGACTCCGAGGGTCGCGACATCTTCGCCCGGACCCTCTACGGCGGCCGCGTGTCGCTGATCGTCGGCGTCGCCGCCGTCCTCATCTCGCTCGGGATCGGGATCCTCCTCGGCGGCATCGCCGGCTACTTCCGAGGCGGCTGGGACTGGGTGATCATGCGCATCACCGACGTCGCCATGACCTTCCCGCCGGTCGTCATCATCCTGACCGTCGCCGCCATCATCGGACCCGGGCTCTGGAACACGGTGCTGATCATCGGCCTGCTCAACTGGCCGATCCCCGGCCGGCTGGTCCGGGCCAGGATCCTCTCCGTCCGCGAGTACGAGTACATCGACGCCTGCCGCGCCACCGGCGCCTCCTCCTGGCGGATCCTGTTCCGGCACGCCCTGCCCAACGCCGTCGACGTGATCGTCGTCACCGGCACGCTGGGCGTGGCCAACGCGATCCTGCTCGAGGCGGGCATGTCCTTCCTCGGCCTCGGCGTCCAGCCGCCGACGCCGAGCTGGGGGAACCTGCTCAGCGCCGCCAACCAGCTCAACGTCCTCGTCTCCTACCCGTGGCAGTGGGTCCCGGCGGGAGTGGCGGTGGTGATCACGGTGCTCTCCATCAACCTCATCGGCGACGGCCTGCGCGACGTCCTCGACCCGCGGGCAGGCCGCTGATGGCAGACATCCCATGTCCTGATACGATGGGCGGCGGAGGGCGATGGTGGTCGGGCCCCGGGGGACGGAGGTGATCCGCGGCGGGAGTCACGTCCCCCGGCTCGGCGGCTCTCCACAGCCGGCCGGGAGCGCAGAGGAGAGAGAAGCGCCATGGATCTGACCGACCCGCGTGCCGCCTTCACCGGAGCGATGATCTCGGTCGCCACCCCGGCGACGCCGGAGCTCGAGATCGACGTCGAGGCCTACCGGAGCAACATCCGCTTCATGCTCGACCGCGGGGTCGCGACCGGCAACGCGAGCCTCCTCGTCGCTGCCGCCGGCGGCGAGTTCCCGATGCTCAGCGTCGACCAGCGGAAGCTGCTGATGCGGGTGGCGGTTGAGGAGGCCGGCGGGCGGGCTCCGGTGGTCGCCAGCATCCAGAGCAACAGCACCCGCGAGGCCGCCGATCTGGCCGCCTACGCCGATCGGGTCGGGGTCGCCGCCGGCCAGCTCTCGGCACCGTACTACTACCCACCGACGCCCGCCGACATCGTCCGCTTCTTCACCGACGTCTCGCGGTCGGGTCTGCCGATCATGATCTACAACAACTGGTGGAACACCCTCAACATGAACATCGAGACGGTCGAGCAGCTGGCCGAGATCGAGGGTGTGGTGGCGCTCAAGTGGTCGGCGCCGAGCTTCTTCGCCTACATCGAGGGCTACCGCCGCCTCGGCGGGAGGCTGGCGATCGTGGACAACGCCCTGAACCACGTCACCGCCAGCCTGATGGGCGCGACCGGCTTCATCACCCACATCGCCAACTTCTGGCCCGAGTACCCGCTCCGGCTCGGGCAGCTGATGCGCGCCAAGGATTGCGCCGGGCTGAGCGAGGCGCTCGAGTTCAAGTGGGACTGGAGGATGTGGACGGATCGGGTCGGCGCTCACACCGAGGGCGAGGGGCCGTTCATCAAGGCGGCCATGGAGCTGGTCGGGCTGGAGGTCGGTCCGCCCTTCCCGCCATCACAGCCGGTGCCGGAGGAGCTCCGTCTTGAGCTCAGAGAGCTCTTCGACCGCTACGGAGTCCCGGCGGCGGCGGGCCGGCCGGCCTGACGCTCGGTCCCGGCCACCTGCCGCTCAGACCTGTGGTCGTGCTGCGCGTGCGGTCCATCCGTCCTCGAGCAGGCCGAAGATCCGCTCCGCCGCGCGCCGGGGGTCGCCGCTCCGCCAGATCAGGTCGCGAGCCTCGAGCGCGAACCGGGCCAGCGCGGCGCAGGTCACGTCGTCGTCCGGGGCGCCGACCTCGTCGGCGATGGCACGGGCCAGAGCCGTCTCGTAGCGCGTCCATGCCCGCTTCCCGTAGTCGCGAAGGGCCGGCGTCCCGTCGACCAGGCGGTTGAAGGCGGCGAAGCCCGGGTCCATGCCGCGCCGGGCCGCGGCGAGGACGTGCTCTCGCAGGGCGGCCGGGATCGACTGGCCCGGCGCCCGCTCACAGACCGCCGCGACCAGGGCGGCCTCGATGCCGTCGTCCTCGTCGAAGACGAGCGCCTCCTTGGAGGGGAAGTGCTTGAAGAGCGTGGTCACCGACACGTCGGCCGCGTCGGCGACGTCCTTCACTCCGACCCGGTCGTAGCCCCGCTCCAGGAACAGCCGCATGGCGGCCTCGGCGAGGGCCCTGCGCGTCTGCGCCTTCTTGCGCTCTCGCCTGCCGGTCGGCTCGCCCACGGCTGCCATCGTACGCCCCGGTGGAGTCGATCAGAAAGGCAACTCACTGAACCATTTCCGACCACCCACCAGGCCACCGCCCGACAGGCCGCGCGCCCGAACGTCACTCCGGGGTATCCGTCTCCGCAACCTGATCGCTCCAGGACTCGGGGCCGGACGACGCTGGCGTCGTCGCGGCTTCCGCCTGCCGCCGAGAAGGGCGGAGATTGGGAAGGCCGATCAGCAGCGAGAGGGTGCCGGTGATCAGGACGATGTAGATGGGGAAGCCAGCGCTGCTCAGACTCCAGTGCTGGACCGTGAGCAGGGTGAGGGTGGCGCCGGCCACGCCCGTGAGAAAGGGCCAGCAGACCTCCGTGTGGGGCTCCCGATAGGCCTTGACCAGGGTGGGCACTCCCGCCAGGAGGTCGGCGGCGATGCTCAGGGCGACGGCCAGCGTTCCCTCTCGAGTGATCACCCACAGGGCCAGCGCGACGAGGGCGCACACGCCGCAGGCGAGATCGAACGGTCCCAGCCGGTAGTAGGCGTTGCGACCGATGAAGGAGGCGATCACCACCATGACCGGCCCGAGGCCGAGAGCCAGCGTCATCGCCGAGACCAGGCCCACGCCGCCGCGAAGCTCGGCGGCGAAGCCGATCAGCGGCGCCACTGCCCACAGCATCCAGCTCACCCGATTGGGCCGGGCCCGTCCGCGCAGCGTGTCGACGGCGTAGCCGGCGGCGCCGACGAGGTTGATGAGCGCCGCCAGGATGGCGAAGTGGCTGTCGAGCATGGCCCTGAATACTGGGCTCAGCGGGCAGACACCTGACGGACGGTCCCACCAGAAATCCTCGTCCAGCCACGGCATGCGGCGGAATGCGCTCCCACGAGTCAATGCCGTCAGAGGCGCCCGTGCGAGTCCGGTTCAGTGGCCGCCCCTCCGCGAGCGATACCATTTCCCGTAGTGACCCTGATCGGCGCTCGGACCCGCCGTGTCGAGGACGAGCGCCTGATCACCGGTGAGGGACGCTTCGCCGGCGACGCCAGGCTGCCCGGGCTCTGCCACCTGGTCCTGCTCCGCTCGGTCGATCCTCACGCCCTGCTCCGCTCCGTCGACGTCTCCCTGGCGCGCGCCGGCACCGGCGTGCTCGCCGCCTGGTCCGCCGCCGACCTGGAGGGCCGGACCAACATGCCGCTCGCCGGATTCGGCGGTCCCGGGCTCGACGACGACCTCCGACCGCGCCAGCTGCTCGCCGTCGACGAGGTCTTCCACGTCGGCGACGCCATCGCCGCCGTGGTCGCGGAGACGCCGGAGGAGGCGTGGGACGCGATCGAGCTGGTGGACGTCGACGCCGAGCCCCTGCCCGCCGTGGCCGGCGCCGACAACGCGGTCCGCCCTGGCGCCCCCCTCGTGCATCGGGACCGGGAGGGGAACACGGTAGGACGCTTCGTCTTCACCTTCGGCGACATCGACGCCGCCTTCCAGGGGGCAGCGCACCGGGTTCGCAGCAGGATGTCCACCGACCGCGTGGTCGGGGCGGCGATGGAGCCGCGCTCGGTCACCGCGGTGCCCCAGTCCGACGGCGGGCTCGAGGTGCGCAC